>DAIUEO010000122.1:354-10653 GCA_036845125.1 Candidatus Eiseniibacteriota bacterium
GCGCGAACACTACAACGGCCGCATTTACTGGGACGATCTTCAGCTTGAACGCGCGCTCCACTACCCGCGTTTCCGGTCCGAGCCCCGGTATATAAGGAGACGTCCGACCCAGGAACCCGCTGTCCTTGAGGCCGCCGTGGACGTCGGCGAGCGAGTCGAACGACGCTCCGGCCTTGAGGCCGCGGCGCACCTCGAGGGTCCGGGCCTTCGCGATCTCTGTCCGCTTCGCCTTCTTCATGTCCTCCGCGGCCTGGCGCTTCGCTTCGTCGAAGCTGGCGGGGCCGGGTGGGAGCTTCTTCGAAAGTCGGACCACGGCGTAGGCACCGCTGCCCGAGTACACCGACTCCGACCACTTCCCGAGGGTCAGCTTTTCGAGATCGCGGCCCAGCTCGGGCACCGCTCCGAGTGCCGGAACCGGCTCGTTGGCGGCGAACGGAGCGGAGGTCTGCACGCCGCCGTAGGGTGCGGTGATGACCGGGACCGCTTCGGTTCCGCGCACGAGCCGCCGCCTCACCGCATGGGCGTCGCGGCGTGCAAGCGAATCGGCCCGCGCCCGCGCCAGCTCGAGGCGCAACTCGGGCTTCACTTCGTCGAAGGGACGCACGCCCGCGTGGGTGCGCTCGTCGACCTTGATGATGTGGTAGCCGAATCGCGTCTTCACGAGCTCGCTCACCTCGCCGGGCTGGTGGGCGAAGGCGGTGTCGGCGAACTCCTTCACCATCCGGTCGTGGGTGAAGAACCCGAGATCGCCGCCCTGGGCGCCGGATCCCGGATCCTGCGAGAACGTCTTGGCGAGCTCGGCGAAATCCGCGCCGCCGCGGATCGCGCGCAACAGCGAATCGGCGCGCTGCCGTGCGTGCCCATCCTCCTCGGCGCTCGCGCCGCGGCTGTTGATGAGGATATGGCGGGCCCGCACCTGCTCCTCCACACGGTAGCGTTCCTGGTTCTTCTCGTAGGTCTCGCGCAGCTCGGCGTCCGTGATCACCACCGAGTCCGGCGGCGCCACCGGCACCCGCACCCAATCCACCACGTAGCGGGCGGCGGTCTTGTAGTCGGCGCGATGGGCGTCGTACCAACCCTTGGCCTCGGCCTCCTCCTTCGCGCGCTTCTCGTCGGCGTGGGCGCGCTCGACGCGCGGGCGGACGGATTCATACGACGGAACGAAGATGGGGTCCTGCCCGTCGACCCGCCACAGCACCTGGTAACGGCCGAAGCGGCGTGGCCCGTCGAGTCGTCCGGCGCGCGCGGGATCGGTGGTGAGCGAATCCGAAATCGTGCTGTCGAAGAGCGAAGCGCGGACGGTGCCGCGCAGGAACGACAGCGGCTCGACCACCGCCGGCTCGGAGCGCGCCGCGGAGCGCGGGTCGCCGCTCTTCCGCCAGGCCGCCGCGATGTCGTCCAGCGCCTCGCGGCGCCGGCTCACCTCGGTCTCGGCCGTCCACCGCACCGTCACCACCGCGCGCAGGGAGTCGTTCAGCTTAGGGACCGGAGCGCTCGCCGCGAGCGCCGGAAACAGGGTCCGGCCGTTCGCCTTGTACCAGGACTCGACGTCCTTCTTCGACGGCCCCTTGATCCGCATCGACACCGAATCGGAGAGTGTGACGCGCGTGACCCGGGCGCGCGACGTGCGCAGCGAATCGAGATGGGCGTCGTACCACGCCCGCTTCTCCTCCTCCGTGCGCACCCGGCGCACGTCGACGTCAGCCCGCCGCTTCACATCGTTCCGGACCTCCTCGTACGGAGCGACGTGACGCGGCTGCCACTCGGAGAGCCCTCCCACCAGGACGCCCTGCGGGATCGCGAGCGGTCCCACGACTCGGGAGTTGGAGTCGCGCTCGGCCGCGTTGAGCGCGTTGATCAGCTCGGGCGGGCGGCCGAGCGTGCCGACGGTGACGGCCGGCAGCTCCACGAACCCGGCATCCTGCGTGCCGCCGTGCGGGGCGGAGAGCGAATCGAGCGCGATTCCGCGCTGGAGCGACTTCGCCAGATCGCGTCCCGAGTCCATGGCCTTCTTCTCGGCGTCACGGCGGGTCGAGTCCGCGGGATCGGGGAGCGGAAGGAGGAGGTAGCGCAGGTGGACGCGGGGCTTCTTCTCGAACTGGTCGGGGTGGGCCGCGTAGTAGGCGCGCTGATCCTGCTCGGTCGATTCCGGCTCGAGTGAAATGTCGCGTTCGAGCACCGGGAGGTACCCGAAGCGCACCTGCTCGTTCCGCTGCGACCACTCGTCGCGAACCGCCGCGGGCGAGGGCACGAGCGACGCGTTGAGCGTCTGCTCGAACTTGGCGGCCGCCGCCATCTGGTGCACCTGCGGGAGCACCTGCCGGTAGTTGGAGCGCGGATCGAGTTTGTACTGGTTGAAGAGCGCGGGATCGAACTGCCCGTTGCGATAGAAGAACGGATCGCGCTTGAGGAACTCGTCCACCTCGGCCTCGGTGACGGTCACGTTCTGGCGGCGGGCCTCGATGATCAGGAGCTCGCGGCGGATCAGCTCGTTGACGACGTTCTTCTTCGCGACCTTGAGGAGATCGCCCTCGAGGGTTCCGCCGAGCTGGATCTTGAGACGCTCGTAGTAGGGGTCCGCGATGCGGTCGAAATCCTCCTGCGTGAACGTCTTCTCTTCGACCCTGAGGATCGCCGCCGGGAGCGTCCCGGGAGCCGGCGGCGCGGGTGTCTTCCCGCCCGCGGGCGGTGCGGGAACCGGTGACGCCGGGGTCTTGGGCGGCGTGGAGACCGGGTCGCGCCACGGCGCCGCGCCCTGCGCGTGCGCCCCGCCCGCCGCTCCGAGCAGGAGGGTTCCGAGCAGCAGCGCCAGTGAGCGGATTCGGGTGTGAATCGTCATCGCAGGGTTCGAAGGGAGAGAGAGATGGGCCGTGAGGAAACGGCCCGCGACACTAGCATCTAGGCGATGCCCACGACCAGCGCGAGCCAGGAGGCCTGGTTCTCGAAACGGCGTCTCAACCAGTAGATCTCGTCGGAAACCCCGCGTCGCTCGTCCCAGCCCTCGGCGTAACACTCCGACCGGCGGAAACCGGTCTCGGCGAGCGCGTCGCGCAGCTCGGGCAGCGACCACATCCGCCAGTCGTAGGTGAACGCGCGGCGAATCATGGAGCCGTCGCGGAACCGGAAATGGATGTAGCACAGGATGCCGCCGTCGATCGGGTTGTAGCGCGCCTGTTGCCAGATGTAGGTGAACGGCGGCACGTGGTCGCCATCGATGCTGCGCGAAGCCGGGACGTATTTGCGCTCGCTCGTGGCCCCCTCCGACTCCGTCCCCCCGTACGCGGTGAGGAAGAACAGGCCGCCCGGCTTGAGCGACCGGTGCACGGCACGGAAGTAGTCGAGCAGAACGCGGCGCTCCTGGAACACCCAGTACGAGTAGTTGTGCGCGCAGATCACGTCGACCCGCGGCCGGGTCACGCTCCGCACGTCCTGCCGGAGCAGTTTCAGCCGGCCGGCCGCCGGGCCGAGCCGCGGGACACGATGCTCGCGCGCCCAGCGCAGGGTCGGGCCGTGGAGGTCGAGCCCCCAGGCGTGGTTCTCCGGGCGGCGCACCACCCACGCGCCGGCCAGCGCGGCGGTGCCGCAGAAGTCCTCGCGCAGCAATCGGAAGCGGCGGTCGTGATGGCGGCGATAGATGCGCTCCATGAGGTCGAGGTCGTACTCCACGCCCTGGACCGACGCTTCATAGAGGGCGTGCACGAGGGGGCGGTAGCGGGAGGCGAGATTCATTGGCGCATGGTATCGTGTCGCTCCTGCATTCCCCATCCACACCTCCCGATCAGGAGAACTCTGCAATGATGAAGCGTGTGATGCTGGTCGCCCTGTGCCTGACGTTCGCGAGCTTCGCGCTCGCGGCCGATGCGGCCAAGCCCGCCGATGCCTCCAAGACCCAGGCTTCTGCCAAGACCGCCAAGCCGGCGACCGCCGGGAAGGACCCCGCCATGCAGCACGTCGAGAAGCTGATCACTGCCGCCAAAGTCGACAAGTCGTCGCCGACCTGGCGCTCTACGCTGCCGAAGCCGACGGTGGCGACGTTCGATCCGGCGAAGACTTACTACGCGCGGATGACGACGACCAAGGGCGAGGTCCTCATCAAGTTCCTCCCGAACGTGGCGCCGATGCACGTCACCAGCTTCATGTACCTGACGAAGCTCGGTTACTACGACGGCCTCGCGTTCCACCGCGTGATCACGAGCTTCATGGCGCAGGGCGGCTGCCCGCTCGGCAACGGCACCGGCGGCCCGGGCTACCAGTTCGACGGTGAGTTCAAGGCCGACGTCAAGCACACCAAGCCGGGATTGCTCTCCATGGCGAACGCGGGTCCGGGTACCGACGGCAGCCAGTTCTTCCTCACCTTCGTTCCGACCCCGTGGCTCGACGGCAAGCACACGATCTTCGGCGAAGTGGTCGAGGGCATGCCGACGCTCAAGGCGCTCGAGGCGGTGGGCTCGCAGAGCGGCAAGACGAGCGAGCCGCTCAAGATGGATAAGGTCGTCATCGAGGTGAAGTAGTTCGGCCGCTTCAAATCGACGAGCCGGTCCTCACGGGCCGGCTCGTTTCGTTTCTACGCGCCGAGCTTCTCGAAGCGGGCGAGTTCGGCCGGGGTGAGCGGCACCACCGAGAGGCGCGGGATGCGCACCAGGTCGGTCTTCGAGAGGACGGCGTCCTCGCGGATCGCACTCAGCGGCACCGGCGTCTTCAGCATGCGCACCGGCTCGAGGTCGACGACGACGAGCTTCCCCGCCTTGTCCTTGGGATCGGGGTAGCCGGCACTGAGGGCGCGCGCGAGACCCACCGCGCTCTTCTCGTCGCCGGTGTGGTAGATCACGATCGTGTCGCCCTTCGCGACCGTGCGCAGGTGCTTGAGCGCCACCGGATTCGAGACCCCGTCCCATACCGCGCGCTTCTCGCGCACGAGATCGGCGAACGAGTAAGTCGAGGGCTCGGTCTTGAACAGGAACGCCGCCACGGGGGTCACTCTATCCGATCGGCGGTGGGGGGAGCAGCGCCGCGTCCGCGTTTGGCGGGCCGGGCCATCGAGTGGCCGGGATGGCATCCACTGCAGCGCACCACCGCCCCGGCCGGGCCGAAGTTGAAGCCGGCGACGTGCGCCGGCCCGTGGCTCCCCATGAGCGCCGGCCCGCCGGGAACCGCGATCTGCTCGAACATCGGGGTCCACGCCGGCAATCCCGTGACACGCACTGCTCCGCCCGGGCCGAGCGGCGCCTCGCGGATCAGCACCGCGGAATCCCCGCCGCCGGCCACCGGACGCTCCTCGTAGAAACGGATCACCGCATGGGCAGCCACGAGGCCGCTCCCGGCGAATACGCCGTCCGATTCGAAGGTGAACGTCGGACCGTTTCCGCAGAGGAGCGCCGCTTCCTCCTCCGGCCGGATGCCGCGCGGCAGCGTGCCCGGTGTCACCCGACGCGCGAGCACTGGCGCCGGATCGAGTTCGAGCGTCCCCGGGAGATCGATCAACATTTCGGGCGATCTACCGGGGCGCACGACCGCGAGGCCATAGTCACCGCGCCCGCCGGGGTCGTAGGCGAGGATCAGCCGCTCGCGATCGAGCGCGGCGGGCCCGCACGCCGCCGGCGCGGCGAGGCCGCGGGCCGCGGAGTAGGGATCGCCCGGGCGCTCCGGCTGAACCGGCCCGGCGATGCGCTCGGCGTCGCGATCGAGCCTGGAGAACAGATGGACCCCCGGCGTCCCGGGTCCCGGTGAAAGCCCGAGGTTGAGCGCGTACGTGGCGGCGAGCCGGCCGTCGGGCAGCGGACAGGGCTCGCGCCCCATGACGTGTCCGCGCGAGCCGGCGGACGGTGGCCCGGCCGCGAGGGACACCCCTCCGATATCGAGCGTGACGATCTGCCAGAGGTTCACGCTGTCCGGCCGCACCGTGCCGGTCGCGCTCCGCGTCACCCCGTTCGCCCCCGGTCGCCACGGGTTGAACCACCAGCGCGCGTAGAGCAGCCGGCCTTTGGAATCGATTGCCGGCTCTTCGGCCCCATTCCGATCGGCGGTGATGCGACGGAGGTCGGTGCCGTCGGCGCGGACGCAATAGATGTTGGCCGCCGCCGCGCCGTCGTAGAGATTGCCGAGCGGCAGGCGCGTGCTCGAGAAGCACAGCACGGAATCGGACACCCAGCAGGGATCGAGATCGTCGTAGCGCGTGAGGCCGCGGGTCCGGCCCAGCGAGTCCAGGAACGCGGGCCGGTCGCTGCGGGTGACGGCGCCAAGTCCGCCGCCGTCGAGAGCGATCAGCCAGATCCGGAATCCGCTGTCGGGATGAACCGTCGCGGCGAACGCCAGACGGTGTCCGTCCGGCGATACGGCGGGATCGGCGCAGTCGAAGAACGTATCTTTGGCGAGCTCGCGCAGGGAGCCGTTCGGCTCGCGCACGAGCAGGCGACCCCCCGCCGCGCGCGAGCGCTGCCGGGTCCCAAGCCCGGGAACCTGGCCGGCGCCGAGGGGGTTCCGGCTCACGAACGCAATCTCGGGAAAGGCGCCACGGCCGCCCGCATGCGGCGCGCCCAGCAGGAGAATCAGCAGGGCGAAAGCGAGGCTCAGGGCCGGCGCCGCCGGATGCGCGGGTCGGGGAGGGCTCACGCCGGGATGCTACACTCGCCGCCCGCTAGGGAGGAATGAATGACCGATTTCCTGTTGGTCCTCACGACGTTCGCCGAGGAGGCGGACGCGGTCCGGGCCGTCCGCACGCTGGTCGAGGAGCGCCTGGCGGCGTGCGGCAACGTGCTGCCGGCTGGACGCTCGATCTATCGCTGGGAAGGCCGGATCGCGGACGAGAAGGAAGTGGTGGTCCTGCTCAAGACGCGGAAGCAGGACTGGGCCGCGCTGATGTCGCGCCTCCACGACCTCCATCCCAACGAGGTTCCGGAGTGCCTCGCGTTCCGGGTCGCGGCCGGCGCGCCCAAGTATCTCGAGTGGCTGGAAGCGGCGCTCGCCCCGGAGAGCGCCTGACATGAGCCAGGTCGCGGAACACCCGCGCCCCGCGGAGTGCCGCGACCCGCGCGCCGCGCTGGTGCTCGGCATCGAGACCTCGTGCGACGACACCTCGGTCGCGGTGCTCGAGCGGGGCGCGATCCTGCGCGCGATGATCACCGCGTCGCAGGACCACGCCCTCTACGGCGGCGTGGTGCCGGAGCTGGCCTCGCGCGCGCATCTCGAGCGGCTGCCGGGCCTGGTCGGGCGCGTCCTCGCCGAGGCCGGCGTTGCGCCCCGCCACCTCACCGCGATCGCGGTGACCCGGGCGCCCGGCCTCGTCGGCTCGCTGGTGGTCGGCGTGGCGTTCGCGCGGGCGTACGGGTTCGGCCTCGGGATCCCCGTGATCGGGGTCAATCACATCGAGGCCCATCTCCACTCGGCCTCGATCGAGCACGGGGATCCCGCGCTCCCGGCGCTGGCACTCGTGGTGTCCGGCGGCCACACCGAGCTCGTCACCATCGAGGCCTTCGGCCGCTACCGCTGGCTCGGCTCGACGCGTGACGATGCCGCGGGCGAGGCCTTCGACAAGGTGGCGAAGCTGCTCGGGCTCGGCTTCCCCGGAGGGGCCGCACTCGAGCGGCTGGCGCGTTCCGGCAACCCCGAGGCGTTCGACTTCCCGCGCCCGATGCTCGACCGGCCGGGCTTCGACTTCTCCTTTTCCGGGCTCAAGACCGCCGTATCGCTCGTCGTCGGGGACGGTCCGCTCACCGACCCGCGGCGGGCCGACATCGCCGCGTCCTTCCAGCGGGCCATGGTGGACACGCTGGTCGCCAAGACCGAGCGGGCGCTCGAGCACACCGGCGCCCGCACCCTCCAACTGGGCGGCGGCGTGGCCTGCAACGGCGAGCTGCGAACCCGGCTGGCCGCCGCCTGCGAGGCCCGGTGTATCGCCTGGCGCATCCCCTCCCTCCGGTTCTGTGCCGACAACGCGGCCATGATTGCCCGGGTCGGCTCGCTCCTCCTCGAGCGGGGGGACCTCCCTGAGCCCGAACTGGACGTCGCGGCTTCGCTGGAGGAATCCGGCCTCCCGGTCGAAAACCCCTAGGTCTGCCCGGCGGCCCGAGGCGGGCGAGCCCCGCATGCGGGTCAGGCCATGACCCGACAGGCCAATGCGTGGCATGTGCCTTGCCAAATCCCGGGCTGGGAACGATGCACCGCGCCGGGATCCAGGGGGAGAGACGAGTGGGCAAGACCCGCATCCTGATCGCCGAGGACGAGCCTCATCTGCGCGAAGTCCTGCGCTTCCAGCTCGAATCGGGCGGCCACGAAGTGATCGAGAGCGTGGACGGCCGCCAGGCGATCGAAAAGGTCCTCGAGACGGCGCCGGACCTGGTGCTGCTCGACATTATGATGCCGGGACAGGACGGCTTTCAGGTTTGCCGGAAGCTGCGGGGTTCGTTTCGCACACGACACATCCCGATCATTCTGCTGACGGCAAAAAGTACGATTGACGACCGGCTGTTCGGGCTCGAGGGCGGGGCGAACGACTACATCACGAAACCGTGGCAGTCGAAGGAGCTCCTGCTGCGCGTGCGGAACGTTCTCGAATGGAGCCGGCAGCAGCGCTCGGCGAGCCCGCTCACCGGCCTTCCCGGGAACGTGTCGATCAACGAGGAGATCACGCGCCGCATCGAAGACGGCGAGCCCTTCTCGATGATCCAGGTCGACATCGACTACTTCAAGGCGTTCAACGATCACTACGGCTACGCGCGCGGCGACGACGCGATCAAGACTCTGGCGCGCATCCTGACCGACGCGGCGACCCGCTTCGGCGGCGAGGAGTTCTTCGTCGGCCACATCGGCGGCGACGACTTCGTGATCCTGACCAAGCCGGAGCTGTCCGAGGACATCGGCGAAGAGGCGATCGTGCAGTTCGACCAGGCCGTGGCCGGGCTGTACGACCCGGAGGACCGTAAGCGCGGCTTCGTCGAGGTGCGCAATCGCCTCCACAACATGGAGCAGTTCCCGCTGATGAGCCTGACGCTCGCGCTCGTCAGCACCGACCGGTTTCCGGTTTCGCATCTCGCGCAGCTCATCGACATCGCGCACGAGCTGAAGACCCACGGCAAGGGCATCCCGGGCAGCGTGCTGGTCGGCGAACGGCGCCGCCGTCCCGGCGAGTCACGCGAGGTCGCGTGATGATCCGCCCGCCCGAGCCCGACGTGCGCCACGCCGAGGCCCTGCGGGACCGCTTCCTCTCCACGCTCTGCCACGAGCTGCGGACGCCGCTGGCGGCTGTGGGCGCCTGCTCGGAAATCCTGGGAGCCGGGTCGGCAATGCCCGGCTCCGAGCCCTTCCGGCGCTTCCAGGACGTGCTCTCCCGGGAGAGCCGGCGGCTCGTCCGGCTCTTCGAAGCCCTGATCGCCTTCGAGCGGACGGCCCCCCGGACCCCGGGCGACGGCCGCGCGCCGGTCGACCTGGCCGAGCTGCTCGCGGAAGCCGCGTTCCTGCTGGAGCCTCTGGCGGAATCCCGGCAGGTCCGGCTCAAGCTCCAAGCATGCCAAGCCGATACCCGCATTCAGGCGAGCCGCGACCAGTTGCGGCAGCTCGTGCTGCACCTCGGGAGCAACGCCATTCAGTTCACTCCTCAGGGGGGAGCGGTGACCGTTCGTCTCGAAAGCGACGCACACCACGTGTCGCTCGAAGTCGAGGACACCGGAGTCGGTATTCCGGAAGAGGCGCTCGAGCGCGTGTTCGAGCGCTTCTACCAGGTCGAAGTTCCGTTCCGACAGGGAGCGGGGCTCGGCCTTGCGCTGTGTCGATCCATCGCCGAGTCGCACGGAGGCGACATCTCCGTGGTGAGCCGGATCGACCGGGGATCCCGCTTCACGGTGAAGCTGCCGCGCGACCGGGAAAGCCAGCACGAGGACATCCGGGTGACGACGACGAAGTCGGCGCTCGTTCGTGAGTCGGGATCGGCGGAGCCGCCCTTCATCCCGGCTGAGACGAGGGGGTGAGCCCAGGATGGCGAAAGCCAAGATCCTCGTAGTCGACGACGAGATCTACATCGTCCACATTCTCGACTTCAGTCTCGGAATGGAAGGGTATGAAGTGGTCACCGCCCTGGACGGTGAGCAGGCGCTCCAGAAGGTGAAGACCGAGCAGCCAGATCTCATCGTGCTCGACATCATGATGCCCAAGCTCGACGGCTACGAGACCTGCAAGCAGCTCAAGTCGGATCCGGCGACGAAGCACATCCCCGTGATCCTGCTGTCTGCCAAGGGGCTCAACGTGGACCAGCGGGAAGGGCACATGGCCGAAGAAGGCTTTCTTCACCAGCCAGACGATGACGTTGCT
>DAIUEO010000123.1:0-10498 GCA_036845125.1 Candidatus Eiseniibacteriota bacterium
GGCGGTGCTCGGATAACGGCGACACCGGTCGTCGTCCCACACCTCGAACCGGACGATCCCGACCCGGGCGACCATCGACATGTTGTATTCGAAGTCCCCGGCGTCGACCGCCCATGCGGGCGCGAGACAGGCCACGTTCAGGACCACCTCCATGACCGCCACCGCGACGGTGTCCGTGCCGGCGGTATTGACGGCCTGGATCGTGACCTGCCCGCGGTGCACTCCCCCGGTGATCAGAGGATCGACGATCAGCTCGATCGCCATTCTCCCGCCCGGGACGAGGCGCCCTCGTACATCCGCGGCCACGACGGTCAGGAAGCTCGGCGTGCCGGTGACCTCGTAGTCGATGGTTTCGCTGGTGCCGTTCACGACCTCGGCCGTCACGCTTCCGGGTGTGACCAGCGGCACGTCGCGCGTCAGGCGGGTCTCGGTCCACGTGAGCAGGCTTTGGCGGTAGTCGAACTGCCAGGACGTGCTCGAGGTCATCGCGTTCCCCACCGCGTCGACGACCCCCTGCACCGAAGCTTCCAGACGCCGGCCGTCGAGGGTGACGGGATCGACCTGGGGCACGAGGACGATGGCTTCGCCGTTGCACACGGCCGCCACCGCGATCGTCTGTCCGGCGTTCGGGCCGTCCAGGTACCGGAGCGTGACGTTCGCGCTTCCCACTCCCGAACAGTCGAGCGGTTCGTTGAACTTGACGCGGATCACCTCGCCCAGCGACAGCTCGCCGTCGGCGGGCTCCGGCTTCCCGAAGACCACCGGAGCATGGCGATCGATGGTACCGGTCGTCGACTCCGAATGGCCGCGCCCGCCGGTCGTGCACACCGTGTAGGCGCGCAGCTCGTAGATGCCGTCCTTGAGAGCCTTGAACGCCCCGTTCGCGAGCGAATCGGGACGCCAGGTGAGAATCGTGTCGGGGGATCCGTCGAGCGAGAAGTCCGCCACGATGCCGGGCGGGCTCTCCTTGATGTCCACCCACGGCCCGAGGCCCTCGCGGTCCACACCGAGGTATCGATACTGGATCCCGACCGCCTCCACGACGTTCGGGATGCGGGGATCCACGATCAGCTCGTAGCCGTCCAGAACGACGTCGAGCTGCTTCCCGGCCAGGCTGTCCGCGTGGTCGTAGATCCAGCCCGATTCGACGTCCGGGCCCCGCAACGCGATGTCACTGCACCCGCCGAAGGACACGCTGAACTTGAGCGTGTCGCTCGTCCATTCATCGGCTTTCTCGATGTGGGGATCCCCGCCGCACACAGGCTCCACGACCAGCGTCAGGTTTTCGTAGTTGAGCCGCCGAGGGCCCCGTTCGACAGTCAGCGTGGCCTCGTGCACGTTGACGTTGCCGCCGCCGCGGCCATCGATGGTGAACACCGGCTTGTTGATGATCGGGTTGCCGTTGACCTTCACCAGCGCGCCACCGGGGTTCGTATGCGAAAGCAGGCGGACCACGTAATCCCGTTGCTCGTCGCTCTGATTGGCGATCGCCAGCTTGAACACCGCGGGCTGGTCTTCCGGCACCCCGAAGCGGGTGTCGGGATCGATCAGCAGCGTGGGGTCATCCCGCTTGACCATCTGCGGCTCGCCGGATTCGCGATCCAGCCAGGGTTCGTAGGGGCAGGAGCTTCGACCGCCGACAACATTGAACACGTCGCCCCAGAACGGGTGCTCGATGACATCGACCGTGTAGCTGTCACCGGTGTCGTCGTCATCGAGCACGTAGCCGACCTTCCAGGTCCGGGACGAGTCACCATGGTCGCCGGGTTCGAAGTCGACCAGCACCTCGCGGCCGAACTCGATGGCGACGCCGACCGTGGCCTCGATCTTCTTGCCCAGTCCGAAGTTGCCGACGAGCTGGGTTTCGGCGTCGATGGTGAAGAAGGCCTGGTTGTCCCATTCCCACTTGTTCTCGGTCTCGCGACTGTACTGGTACTCGGTGCCGCCGCTGAACGAGCGGTTGTACTGCCTGCGAGGCTGAATGACCTCGGTCGAATCGATGGGTGTGATGACGGTCACCAACGTGTCGACGAGGCGTGCCTTGTCGCTCCGGTTGTAGGCGACCTGGCGATCCCAGCTCTCACGAATGCGCCGGAACACCTCCGCCGAATCCGCGTCTCCCTGCGACTCGAAATACTCGATCTTCGAGGTCAGCTCGGGTATGAGGGTTTCGACGATGTGCCGCTCGGTGAACGCGAAGGTGGTGCCGAAGCCATCCGGCTCGAAGCCGATCGCGGTGCTCTGCTCGAGTGTGCAGCCTGCGATCGAGAGCACCCCGACCTCGGCGAAGAGGAAGTTCATGCCGAGGCCGACGTAGACATCGCCACGGCCCCCGATGAAGTCCTCTTCAGCAGAGGTCTTGAACTCCTCGGAGATCTTGACGCAGATGTCGTACGTCGCGTCCCACGAGCCTTTGCCTCCGAAGAGAGCCTTGAAATCGAACTGGGTGTGGGCCTTGACCTCCTCGATGGTTCCGCCTCCCACGCCCACCCAGACCTTCTGGGTGGCGCCGAACTCGAGCTTCACCGTCGGCCCGATCGAGCCTTTGATTTCGCCCTTGCTCCAGGAGATCCGGCCGCACGTCGTTGCACCCTTCTCGATGAAGCCATACGAGCCATCACCGGGAGGATCGCGAAGGACGAACAGGGGCAGTGGGGTGCTCGGGGAGGTGATGAACTCCGACCCCGCGGGGGCCACGTGCCCGGTCACCAGCGCCCAGGCGCGCTCGGTTTTCGGCGCCCGGCCGTCCACCACGGCGCGCACGGTCAGCGCCTTCTGGAACGACCGGTCGGTCGTGCCCTCGGTCCGGCCGCGGACGAGGCTCGGGGTCGTGGGGAAGGTGGTGTAGACGGCCTCGCCATCGAGCACCGTGAGCGTGTCCGGCGAGTTCTCGCGATCGCCGATCTCGTCGATGACGATCACCATGCCGCTGTCGAGGGGGCAGGTGACGTTTCCGTAGACCTCCTCGACGCGAAGAACCAGGTGGAGGGAGTCGCTGCCCTGCGCCAGGATCGGCAGGCCCGCGGGCAGCAGGGTGCCGTCCTCGAGCTGCAGCTGCGCGCATCCGGTCGGCACGTACGACTCGAGCCCTTCGATGGTCACCTGCAGCGGCGCCCGATACACGAAGTCGAGCCGGTCGTCGAGAATCGTGCTGTCGGTGTCGGCCACCAGGTTCACCGGGCGTTCGCCGAGATCCTGGAAGAACGCGATGACGTCGGGCCTCGGGAGCGTGGACGGGATGCTCTCTCGATCGATCGTCGCGCTCGCGAAGTAGCGCATCGGCGGCAGGTCGATCGTGTAGTCGGGATTTCCGGCGAACGTGGTGTCGATGCAGTTGTTCTCGCTGCGGTAGCGGATGCGGATGTCGCCGACGTAGCGGTCGCATCCGCCGCCGGCCCGGCCGGAGACGGTGTAGGTCGTGCGGTTGATGAACACGAGATCGCGGATGCCGGCCTCGACGTCGATCGTGATGCTGTCGGCGCCGAGCGTGTCCCCCTCGAACGCGACGTGGTACGTGTAGTCGCGATGACGCGCCCGGAGGCTGTGGGTGCCCTCGGTGACAGAGACCGAGAATTGTCCGTTGCGGTCGCTCACCGCCCCGACCGAGCCGTCGACCAGGATCTCGACGTCCGGCTCCAGGCACTGCGTTCCCGCGAATAGGACCTCGCCCCCCACCGCGTGGGTCGAGATGTCGGAGAACACCACCTGGTTCTCGACCGGATGGCCGCGATTCAGCGTGATCGGCTGAACCGCCGGCGAGAACTGCCGTTTCCCCAGTGAAGGCCGCAGTTTGTAGTCGGTGCCGTTTTCCTCATAGCGCACGTTGCTCAGGACGAAGCCGCCGTCGCCGTCGGTGACGCCACAGATGTCGAGCGGAGCCCCCTGGTCGGTGCGGTAGATCCCGCCGACCAGCACGCCGTACTGCGGGACACCGGCATAGTCCGTGATTACCTGTCCGCTGAACTCATCCAGGGGCCAGTAGCCGATGAGCCCCGCCTCGCTCCTCGAGACCGGCCGGGAACCCGTCTCCGCGATCTCGGCCGGAGTGCGCGCGGTGTCCCAGATCCGCAGCTCATCGAGCCGGCCGCCGAACCAGGTCGAGGACTCGAAACCCCCGAGGAACACGTCCTGGCCGTTCGTGAGGTCCCCGAGCGCGGCCGTGCTCACCCGGGCCTCCTCGGCGCCGTCCACGTACAGGATCAGCTCGCGCGAGTCCGCGTCGTGCACGCACACGACGTGATGCCACGCGTCGTCGTTCAGGTCGCTGCGCTGCGAGACCGTCCGGGCAACGTTCGTTCCGTCGGACAGCACCGAGAACAGGCGTCCGTTGCGCTGCAAGCCGAGATCCAGGGGGCGCTGCAGGAAGCCCCGCTCGGGCGGCTTGGAGATCAGTCGCGGCGAGCGCTCCGAGCCCGAGTAGCTGAACCAGACCTCGATACTGAAGTCGTTCGCCACGCTGAAATTGAACGTCCCGTCGTCGGGAATCCGGACGTGGCCGCCGCGACCGTCGAACAGCAGCGCCCGCGCGGGAGGCGGCTCGAGGCACACCGATACCCCGCCGACCCCTCCACCGGTCCGGGCCGTGACGCGGCCGGTGATGTGCCCGTTGGGCGGCCGCCAGCCGAAGTCCGAGACCGGGTCGGAAAGCAGACCGGTGGCCCCGCTCACGGTCGCGACGGAATACTGGTAGGTACGGCCGGGCTGGGCCTGGGTGTCGTCGAAGAACTCCTCATCCGCGTCGACGTTGGCGTACTCCACGCCGTCGCGGTAGATGATGAAGCCCTCCTCGCCCCGCGAGCGGTCCTGCCATTCGATGTGGACGAGGCCTTCGAATGTCCCGTCCGACGCGGTGACCTGATCGGGATTCCGCATCTCTGAGACGTACACGGCACCCGACCGGACCCCCTGGTCCTCCTCGCCTCGCGAGCCGAGCACGACGCCGCCGCGGCTCACCGCGACGGCTTCGCCGTCGAACGTGCGCCCGGCCAGGAACCGCTCACGCTCGATCCACGCCCCGTCGTCACCCCGTATGAAGAGGTGCGTGGGAAAGAATTCGTAACCTTCGTCGCCGCCGTAACCGGGCGCTCCCGTTCCAACGACGACGCGGTCGTCGCTGATGGACACCGTGCGCCCGAAGCCACAGAGGGTACTATCCCGGGAAACTAGGCGGGTCTGCTCCAGCCAGGCGTTCGCGTAGCGGTCGTACTCGAAGACGTACGCGGCGGCGGGGCCCTCTTCGAAGCACTTGTCCGTGAGGCGGCCGATGGCCGCGCGCGTGCCGCTGATGGAGACGGACGTGCCGAACGTTCCCGTAGCCTGTGGGTCGGGATCGGTGAGCTTCACGAACTGGCTCCACGCGCCCGTCGTGCTGTCACGGCGGAAGAAGAACGCCGTGCCGCCCGCGCGGCTGCCCACGATCGCCCAGTCACCATCGAGTGATACCGAGAAACCGAAGCTCCTCGTGGTGCCGTCACCGGAGCTCAGAATCGTGGTCTGGGTCCAGGTGTCTCCGTTGCGGTCGAAGATGTAGACGCGCCCCGCATTCGAGGAATGATCCGGAGCGCCGATGATCGCGCGGCTCCCGTCCAGATCGATGGCCGCGCCGAACCGGGAATTCGCCGAGCGCGGATTCGCGAGCACCTTCGGGCTCGCCGCCCAGAGGCCGTCCACCCGCTGCTGGAAGAACATCACCGATCCCTGCCGGGTGTCATCACCCGGAGCGCCCACCGCCGCCCAGTTTCCATCGATCGCCGCCGAGGTGCCGAAGAAGTCGCTCGCCGCGGGGCCGGCGTTGTAGAGCTTCGCCTCCTGCTTCCAGGCGCCGTCCGTGCCGAGCTCGAAGACGTAGGCGGCCCCGGCGAACGCGCCCCGGTCGTCATCGGTGTAGGCGCCGACCACCATCAGGAAGTCATCGCTGATCGCCACCGACGCCCCGAACGAGTCGCCGAAGCTCCCGGTCTGCTGACCGGCGTCATCCGCCTGGAGCCTCTGCAGTGGTGTCTGGCCGGTCACGGGAGCAGTCTGCAGCGGCCGTATGCCGATGTCGCTGGCCACCGTGGAGGAGGCGGCCCCCGCGAACGCGCTCAACGAATAGCGGTACGGGACTCCCGGCAGCGCGAGCGGGTCGGTGAAGCCGGTGGCATTGGCCGCGAGCGTGTCGACCCGGATCGTCACGCCGGCGGAGTCGGTGCGCAGGTGGTAGCCGTGCTCGACTTCGGAGACGTCGACCCAGCGCAGCTCGATCCGGTCGGCGTAGGTGTCGGAGGCGTTGAGCGTCGCCGGCGCCAGCAGGGTGGTCGAGCCGGAATCGGAATCTGCCACCGACGTCCCATGGGCGTCGAATGCGCGCACGCTGTAACGGCTCCTCGCCCCGAAGGGAGGGTTGAGGTCGAATGCCGACGTGACGTTGTCCGTGGTGGAGGTGATCGGGACGCCGTCGCGGAACAGCCGGTATCCGTCCTCGACGTTCGAATGGTCCGTCCAGGTGATCTCGACGCGATCCTCGAACGATCCGTCGGTCGCATCGACCCCCGAGGGCCCGAACAACGTCCGTACCCCCTCGTCCGCGTCGCTCCGGTCGGACTCGCCGAGCGACTCGCCCTGGACGTCGAACGCGGCCACCGAGTAGTCGTAGGTGACGCCGGGTTCGCCGGTTCGATCCACGAACGACGTCGCGCCGGAGCCGGTCTGGCCGATCGAATCGGGCGGGCTCCCGTCCCGCGCCCGATAGACGATGTGACCCCCTTCGTTGGCGGACACGTCGCGCCATGAGATCTCGACGCGATCCTCGAATTCGTCGTCGGTCGCGACCACGTTGATCGGGGTCCGTAGCGCGCGCCATCCGGTGTCCGCAGCCGTCGATGAGGGTTGGAGCTGTCCCGTCATCGCCTGCACGCCGTAGCGATAGCGCCGGCCCGCCGTTCCGCCGTCATCCCCGTACGCGCGCGTTCCGGCGCCCACGGACTTGATGAACACGCCGTCCCGGAAAACCCGGAACACGGTCGCCGTGGTGGAGCCGCTCTCCCAGGTGACCTGCGTGCGATTCTCGAAGTCGCCATCGGTGGCGATCACGTTCGTCGGCGCGAGCACGATCATACGGAACCCGACGTCACAGCCGCTCGCCGACTGTCCACCCCGCTCACTGAACGCGACGACACAGTAGTTGTGGGTCGTGTTCGGGGACGCCTCGTAGTCGTTGAAGGTACGCTTGCTGGCGGCGAGGGTGTCGAGCGGCGTGCCGCCGCGGAGGACGATGTAGCCGTTCGCGATGCCCGTCGAGTCCTTCCAGGTCACCTGGATCCGGTCGTCGAAGGTCGAATCGCTGGCCATGACTTCGGCAGGCGGGAGGAGATCGACGACGCCCTCGTCGCACACCGGGATGGACACTCTTCCGAGCGCATCGAGCGCGCTCACGCAGTAGAGATACCGCACCCCGTGCTGCGCCGTGCCGTCGAAGAACTCCTGGACGCCAGCCGCCGTGGTGTCCAGAACGACGGTGCCGGGCGTCGCGAGGCTGGTCCGGGTGACGATGAAGCCGACCTCGACACTCTGGTCGATCCATGCGACGCGAACGGAATCGGCATATTCGCCATCGCTCGCGCTCACCTCCAACGGAGGAAGGACAACCCCCCGGAAACCGCCGTCGACCGCGGACGCCGATTCGTTGCCGTCGGCGTCGAATCCGGTCACCGAGTACCCGTACTGAACCAGCGGGGCCGCGCTCGTGTCGGCGTAGAAACGCTGGTTCCTCGGAACCGAAGCGATGAGCACCCCGTCGCGGCGAACGCGGAACCCCTCCTCCACCGCCGATCGGTCCTCCCACGTCAGGTGGACCCGGTCGATGAAGTGGCCATCCGAGGCCGACAGTCGCGCCGGGGGCCGCATGCTGCGGCTGCCGGAATCGCACCGGGGAGTCGACTCGCTGCCGTCCATCTCGAGCACGACCACGCAGTACTGGTAGATCGTGCCGCGGGCGCCAGTCGTATCGCTGTACGCCGAGTCCTCGCTCGAAGCGACCGAGATGAGCGCTCCGTCCCGCAGGATCTTGAGGAGGATCGCGTCGCGGTCGATGGCCGACCATTTGACCTCGACGCGGTCTTCGAACGTACCGTCGCTGGCCGACACCCACTCGAGGGTGTCGGCGTCGGCGATCACCCGGGGGGGCGCGGGACCCAGATCCGCATCCAGGAGCGCGGTCAGGGCGAGCGCGTCCTCCTGGCTCGTCGCCCGGTTCCGCGGGCCGGAGGAGCCGGCCCCGAGGTCGGAGCCGAACCGCCGGTCCATGGCTCCTTCCGGGTCGCGGCGCTTTTCCTGCAACGTCCACTTCCCGTTGACGGATCGAAACGCATACACCGCGCCGCGAAGCCGGTCGTGCCACGGAGCGCCCACCAGGATCGCGTCACCCTGAATGGCGACGGCGGCACCGAAATGGTCACGGGCGCCGAGGTCGACGGGCTGCAGGATCCCGGTGCGAACCCATTCGCCGCGCCGGCGTTCGAAGACGTGCGCCGAGCCCCGGAATCCCTCCCGCCACGGGCTCCCGACAACCGCCAGGTCGCCATGTACCGCAATCGAGTGCTCCCAGCGGGCCCCACCCGTCCGGTCGTGATCCCCGGAAGCGCCCTCGGTCCGGGCAGCGACGCCGAGCAGCGTGAGCGCCAGGAGAACGGGCGATCGGAAGACACGAAGCGTGGCCAGGTGCCGGGCCATGGGGGCCTCCAACGGGTCAAGCGGCGGATCGATTCGAAGCGGCGCGCACCTCTCCTGCGTGTCAGCGAGATGGGAACGGCGATACCGAAGGACGGCCTGAGGCCCATATAGAGTGCGCCCGACACCTGCTTCACGACAATCGATATCTTCAGGAGTCGCGTGGCTCTGATCGGCCGTGACGCCGTGAGCCCGCGGGCTATTCCTCGTGCGGGGCCGGGCCGCGGATCCCAGGATCGGGTTCCCGCGCAGCACACGTCTTCAGAATGGGAATTGCCGGGCGGTCGAATCGCCTTCGAGCTTGGTTCGACCCGCGTGATTCGCTACTGTTATCGACATTGAATGTGAGCGCGCGACCTGCGCTCATGCCGAATCGTACGGCAGCCGGAGGGCCCCATGGCACTCGACGGTCGGCAGGTGTGGTTCTCCTCACCCTCGTGCCTGCTGGCCGGAGCGCTCCTCATAGCGCCGGTCTCATCCCCCCGCATCGCAGCTGCGGGCGACGGCCTCGCCGAAATCGGGGTGATCTACGCGACGCTCGGCAACTCCGGCCCGAATACGGGAAGCCTGATCACGATCAGTCCGACCGGCGCCGGCACGCTGGTGGGGAGCACCGGGATCGTCGGGGCGCTGGGCGATCGCGGCGTGCCCGCGCTCGGCGTCAGGTCGACGGGCGAGCTGTACGCGATGAGCATCGAGTCGGCTTCGAAGCTCTATCGGGTGGACGCTTCCACCGGAGCGGCGACCCTGGTAGCAACGACGAACCTGTTGTCGCCTCCCGCGATCGCTTTCGGCGCCAAGGACATTTTGTTTGCCGTCGATGGCAGCGGGAATCTCCATGTGCTCAACGACGTCACCGGCGCGTCCACATTGCGCGGCCCTACCGGTGCCGCGATCAAAGGGCTCGCGTTCGATCCGACCGACGGGGTGCTCTGGGGGTCGGATAGCAACAGTGGCATCTTCACGATCGACCTGGGCAACGGGAGCGCGACACTGGTGGGCGAAACCGGACTCGCGCCATCGCCGGACATCTTTTTCGACCTGGACGGCATGCTCTACGGATCGAGCGGTGGCGGACTCGCGCTCAACAACCTGATTCAGATCGACAAGTCGACGGGCGCCGGCACGGTCATCGGGCCCATCGGTTTCCAGTCGGTAGCGGGAATGACGCTGCGACTGGACACCGATATCCCGACCGCTGCCCTGGTTTCCCTCGTCGCGGCGGAGCTGGTCGACGGCTCGGTGTCGCTCTGGTGGTACTCCGCGGATCCACCGGGAACCGTCTACCGTCTCGATCGGAGCGCCGACGGAGCGGCGTGGACGACGATCGCGCAGCTGCGGGCCGACGGCATGGGCCACGTCCGCCACACGGATCGGAACGTGACGGGCGGCTCGCGCTACGGATACCGCCTGGCCGTTCTGGAAGAAGCGGGCTGGTGGTACACGGAGCCAGTCTGGTTCGAGGTTCCGGTATCGCGCCTGCATCTGGCCGGAGCGATCCCCAACCCCGCCGACGGCGCCCGCCTCACGATCGACCTGACCCTGGCGAACGGACCGGCGTCCGCCTCTCTCGAACTCGTGGACGTCTCCGGGCGGCGGCTCGCGTTCGAGGATCTCTCCTCCCTCGGTCCGGGCCGGCACATGATGGACATCGCGCGCGGATCGCGTATTCCCGCCGGGATCTACTTCGCCCGCCTGACTCAGGGAACGGAGCAGATCATGAAGAAGGTGTCCGTCATCGAGTGATATGGAACGACCCTAGGTCAAGGCACTTTTTGTCCTCTACGGCCAC
>DAIUEO010000124.1:0-1047 GCA_036845125.1 Candidatus Eiseniibacteriota bacterium
CGATGTCGTTCGGGTTGAGGTCCATCCCGCGATTCGAGTTGGCGGTGCCGCCGGACGGCAGCGCGGGCAGCACGGCCGCCTGGTCGTACACCACGGCGCTCGAAGGCTGAGGTCCGCGGATGCGGAATCGCACCGGGACCGAAGGCTGGGCGTCCGCGCCGTAGTTCGCGAACGTCGCTGACGGCGTGAACGACGCTTCCGCGACCCGGGGACTCGTCGGGCCGAGCACCGCAGTGGCCGCGATGTCGGAGCCGATCACGGCGACGAAGGCGCCTTCGTCCGCGCCGGCGTCGGGCCGCGTGGGGTTCCTCAGATCGCCGTCCACGTCGGTGGTCACCACTCCCAGGCCACCGCCCGAGAACGTGGCCATCCCCTCGACCGGCGTGGCCTGCGCGCCGTCGACGTGAAGGTCGGTGGTCGTCATGAAGCGCGGATCCATGGAGCGGCTCGCCGCGTCGGCCGCGGTCGCGGCCTGCCAGGCCAGGAGATTCGTGCGATCCGCGCCGCCGGCGAGACCGACGAATCCGTTCGCGGCGTTCGAGACGAAGAGCACGTTGCGATCGGAAAGCGAGCCCGGCGGTCCGACGGCGCCCGCACCGGGGGTCACCATCGCGTAGTGACGGGGCGCGCCGGCCTGGGCGCCGGTGAAGTTGGCGAAGACGTTGTTGCGGATGCGCACGAGCGGTCCGCTCAGGGTCCCGAGCTCGAGGCAGGCATTCGAACAGGAAAGGCTCGCAGGCTGCAGCCGCACCGAGTTGAAGTCGACGTCGATCCGTCCCCCACCGCCGTTCGTCTGTTCCTGCAGGAAGATTCCGATCACCTTGCGCGACAAGGTGAGGGTGGCGTTCGAGGAGAGCCCGGAGACCATGTTGTTGAAGAGGTGGGCCGAGCTGCCCGGGCTGCTCGTCACGCTGGTCCGGATGCCGGCCAGCCGTCCGCCGGAAGCCGAGGTGACGGCCAGGTCGTGCACCCGGTTGGACGAGATCTCCCATGCGCCGTGAGCCGATGTGAGGGCGCCCTGGTTCTCGACCGCCTGGCGCAGGGCCT
>DAIUEO010000124.1:1057-10432 GCA_036845125.1 Candidatus Eiseniibacteriota bacterium
CGAAGGAGAACCCGCCGCGCGCGACGGTGGCGAGCAGAGGGCCGAGGCGATCGCGCGTCGGCTCCGGCGCCTGACCGCCGAAGAGAGGATCGCGATCGCCCCGGATCGTGATCACCTCGATGGTCGCGTCCCCGAGCAGGTTCCGCACCTCGCACCCGGCGACCCGCACGTTCGCCTGGTTCGCGGCCCGGATGCCAAAGGTGGGAGCGGAACCGCCGCCAATGTCGCCCGGCGCCGCCGCGCCGATCACGGTCGGCGTGGATCCCGAGGACGCCACTTCGCACGCGACGTCGAAATAGGAGGCGTTCCCCGTGAGCGCGAGTCCGGCCGCGGCGTCCTGCACGGAGACCCCGAGGTAACGGTTGCGTGAATTGGTGCCGTCGGCCGACACCGGAGCGAGGAGCGAATGCTGCTGGATGCCGATCGAGTTCACGTTCGTGCGATCGAGGCTCACGTTCACCCGATCGAGCGTGTTGTCGCTCGCTCCGTCGGATCGCGACGAGGGGATCAGCAGCACGCCGCGATCCACCTCGGCGCCGCCCTCGAGCGTGAGGCGGCGCAGCGTCACGTAGTCCGCACCCACGAGACCGATGATCGGCTCGTTCAGGTTCTGAATGGCCGTCGCGCTCGCCTGGTTGACGGCGAATCCGTTCACGGTGCCGCGGTAGTGGAGCGTGGCGTTGCTCGCGGACTCGATGACCACCGGGTTGGCCGCGCTGCTTCCGTTCACGGGACCGATCAGGACCGGGAAGACGTTGGATCCGCCGGTTGCCGTCGAGTCGTAGTCGGTATCCGTGAGGCTGAGCGTCACCGGGCCGGCCACGCCGCGATGATTGAGCGCCGCGGCCGCCTCGTTGAGGTTGGGATAGGTCCCGCCGGCTCCGACCGTGTACGTCCCACCCGCAATCGGCGTCGGCGGCCCGGGGGTGAACCGCACGTGGCGGTCGGGCCACTTGTTGGAGGAGAGCAGCCCGGAGCCGGTGAGGCGTGAACCGGTCACGGCGTCGATGAAGTGGTTGTTTCCTCCGACCGAGTCCTCGATCCCGATCGAGGCCGATTCGAACACGCTGGACGTGGTTCCGAACGCCGGTCCGTACTGGAACTCGATCGCGTTCGTCCCTTCGTACAGCCGGAGCTGGAACGTGATCTGCCGGGGCTGACCCCCGGCCTCGTTGAGATAGGAGGACACGTTCGTCCACTGGACCACCAGCGCGCGATTTCCCGGGGTGCCGAGCACCTGGTAGATCACCGAACCCGCGCCGTTCGTCCCGGCCTCCTTCATGGTGAGGTCGTCGTACCAGGGAGCCAGCGTGTTGTTCGGCTCGGCTGACTTGAAGAGGTTCGAGTTGTTGGCGAGCGCCGGATTCGAGACGTACAGCGGCCACCGCGTCAGATAAGCGAACCCGTTCGCGTTGACGGCGAGCTGGTTGGCGGGTGTGTACGGAAGTCCGGCATAGACGAAGTGGAATGGCAGCGGGATCGACCGCGTCGAATCGTGCGCCGCCACCATGAGCTTGGTCGCACCGCTGATCATCGCGATGGGTTCGAACGACGCACTGAAACGATTGAGCGTGTACTCGAGATGGGTCGGGACGAACGTCGCCTGCACGTTCTCGGCGCCATCGACCGTGAGCGAGGCGGGATTGGTGGCTCCCGTCAGGCTTCCCGACCATCCCACGAACTCCCATCCGATCTGGGGCGAGGCGGTCACCTGGACCACGGTGCCGTGGGCGTACTGGAGCTGGTCCGGAACGCGCAGGACGTCCCCGCCTCCGGCGACGGAGGTGGCGATCGGGTAGAGATTGGCGACGAAGCCGGCCGTGATGTTCTTGGCCGCGTTCATGAGCACCGAGATCGTGGGCGACGTTCCCGACGCATCGCCGCTCCAGCCGGTGAACGTCCACCCCGGCGCCGGTGAGGCCGTGAGCTGGACGGTGGTGCTGTCGAAGTACGTGGAGAGGTCGGGGTTCTTCGTGACCGTGCCGCTCCCGTTGAGGTTCACGGTCAGCACGTGGAAGTCGGACTCGAAGCGCGCCGTGACCGTGAGGTTGCTGTCCATCGCGACGTTCACCGGGTTGGCGCTGCCGCTCGCCCCCACCCCCCAGGTCTCGAAACGGCTCCCCGCCCCCGGAGTCGCGGTGAGCTGAACGATCGAGCCCCACGCGTAGTCCGGCTGGTTGGGCGAGCGCGCCACCGTTCCCGAGCCGCTCCCGATCGGAACGACCGACAGGACGTGCCGATTGATCGCGAAGTCGGCCTCGATCGCATGGTTGGCCACGACGTCGGAGAAGAGGTAGGACGGCGCCACGCTCACTGAGCCACCGTCCACGCGCACGGCGGACACGTGGTAGTGCGAAGCGGGCACGAAGCTGAAGAGCTGGGAGCCGTGCCGCGCGATGGTGACCGGACCCGCCGGAGAAATGGCCCCATTCGGGCCGGCCAGCGTGGAGATCGTGTACTCCCGGCCATCACCCACCGCGAGATCACCGAACGTGGCGCCGAGTCCGCAGCGCAGCGTGGTATCCGAGGTCACCGCGACCGGCCGTTCCGACCACGCGGCTCCGGCGTAGCGGGCTGCCAGGAAGCTCATAGGCAACGCCGCCGGGTCGCGCAGCGCGGCGGCGTAGCCGAGCACCGCCGTCACCGAGTCCAAGACACCGCCTGCCGGTGTGAGCGTCCACACCGCGTTGACCGAGCGGTCGGCACGGAGCGGGGACGTCGCGATCTGCGGATGGTCCCCCGCGTTCACCACGGCGGAGAGCGTGAAGGCGCTCAGGACGCCGTGGAATTCGAGCGTGACCGGCGCCGCTCCGAGCGCGGTGCCGATCGGGTAGCTCACGACCGGCGACCCGGACGCCACCGTCCGCGCCACGGTTCCGATCACGCATCCGCTGGTCTGGGTGACCGAGGCCGTCGCCCCGAGGGTGAGGGTGTTGGCGCCGAGCCCCAGGTTCGTTCCGCTGAGGAAGAGCCCCTTCGCGACCGTCATGTTGGTCGAGAGGGTGGCCGTGCCGGTCGCCTTGGCGTTCTGGAGGAAGTCGAGCGTGAGCGGCGCGGCGGCGGAAATGGTCTGGGGACCCATTCCCACCAGGGCGACGGTCCGGTTGTTCGGGACGAACGATCCGGAGTGGCTCCAGTTGCCGAGCAGGAGCAGGTTGCCGCCGCTCGCGTTGAGCGCGAACGTTCCGCTCGCGGAGGTGAGCGTCCCCGGGACGTGACGGTCTCCGCTCGGCATGTTCACGGTGCCCGACCCGGGGTCGATCCGGACGTTGAGCGGAACCCCGAGCCCGGGCACGGCGGCGCCTCCCCACTCGGGTCCGATCGTGAGCGGCGACGCGATCACGAGCGCCGCCGAGGCGCCGTAGGTCGGCGCCGCGCTCAGCGAGCCACCGGTCGCACGCACCAGCGTGCCGTTGACGGTGAGCGTTCCGGTGTTGGTGATGGGCCCGCCAACGTAGAGCGTCTCGGGCACGGTGCGCGCGACCGCAGCACCCATCGAGATGCCGGCGCTGCCGAGCACGCGGACCCGCTGCGGTCCGCCGCTCGCGGGCCACAGCGGGCACGCCGCCGTCACCGAGAACGTCCCCGAAGTGTTCGCGAATTCGAGCGCGCCGGATGCGCCGTAGCTGAGCGTGGCTCCCGAGAGCGCGCCGCTGGTGCTGTGCCGGTACGTTCCGTTCACGGTCCACGTCCCCGTTCCCGTGAGTGCGCGGCTCAGTTGGAACGTGGTGCCGGAGGCAATCGTGACCGGGCTTCCGAAGGTGAGCGTTCCGGAGCCGGCGCCGGTGACGTTGCGCGTGCCGCTGCCCGACACGGTGATGCCGGCGCTGCCGGCGGTGATCTGCACGCTGCTCGACGACGACTGCGTCACGTCGCCCGTGATGGTGACGCGCGCGGCACCGGTTCCGGTGTGGGTGAAGCTCGCGCCCGATGCGATGGTGAGATTCTGGAACTGGAAGTCACCCGAGCCGTTGCTCGAGACCGATGAGCTGTTGGTGATGGTCAGGTGGCCGTAGGTGCGCCCGCTGGCGTCGAACCCCGATGAGGTCTGCACCTGGAAGGTGGACCCGGGGTCGAGCACCATCCGCGAGGACGGGGCCGCGAGACCGAACGGGTTCGAGCCCGCCCCGTGGAGGTAATTGGATCCGCTCTGGAACCGGATCACGTTCGCGGTGCCGGTGTTTCCGAAGGCGTTTCCGGTGAAGCTGTTCGAGGTCTGGAACGTCGAGCCGCTGGAGAACACGACCGCGTTGGCGTCCGAGGCGAGCAGTCGATGGGCGTCATCGCGGAGGAGCAGCGTCCCCGCCACCGCGCCGGAAGCGCCCGAGCCGAGCGTGAGGCTGATCGTCTGCGAGCCGGTGAGCTGGAGCGTCGAGGCGGCAGCGATCTGGAGCGCGGAGGATCCGGTCGAGGCCAGCGTCAGGATCTTGTTCGTCGAGGTGGTGGAGAACGTCACGTTGGCGCCGTCGATGACCCGCAGTCGGCTGATGGTCTGGGTCGGCACATTGGTCACGGTGGGCGCCGGCGTCAGGTCGCCGTCGAACACCAGGATGTCGGTGGGCAACGCCGAGGCGCGCGACGGCGTCCAGCTGGCGGCCGTCGCGAACGAGCCGCTCCCGGTCACGTTCCACGTGTAGGTGGTCTGCGCGGACGCCTCGAACGCGACCAGCGACGAGAGCGCCGCCAGCAGGGCGCCGAAGAATCGGAGACGAAGCGGGGTCACGGTTCTCGATCGGTTCAGGACGACGACAGTTCCTCTACGAGGCGAAGTCCGTGGACGAGGTCCGTGTCGCGCTGCAGATGGGCTATCCCGGCGGGAGGCTGCGCCGAAAAAATGGACAACGCAGCACCACCGCTCAGTCGCATGCGCAAAGGAGTCGTCTCGGGCGGCCGGGGGACTTTTGAAGTAAGGGCGAAGGGATCGAAACGCCGTCCGCCGACTGAAATCAGAACCCGCATCGCAAAAGCGCGATGCGGTAAGCGCCGACGGTCAAACGTGACAACAGCTTAACTGAAGCCGGTCTTTTGGATCAAGACTCCTTTGCGTCTTTTTCCCCGGAGGCCCTCGGAGCCCGGGTCGGCGCGGCCGGACCCGGCCGCCGGCGGGCGATGGCGGCCTCCCACTCCTTCATACGACGGGTCACTTCGGCCTCGTACCCTTCCCCGGTCGGCTCGTAGAACCTCATCCTGGTAACCCCGTCCGGCAGGTGCTGCTGGTCGGCGATCCGTCCTTCCTCGTCGTGGGCATAACGATAGCCGGCGCCGTACCCCAGGTTCTTCATCAGCCCGGTCGGGGCATTCCGGATCACGAGGGGCGGCGGGAGGCTGCCGCTCCGCCGCACCTCCTCGAGAGCCGCCCCATAGCCGCGGTACACCGCGTTGCTCTTGGGCGCGGTCGCCAGGTAGACGGCGCACTGAGCGATCGCCAGCTCGCCCTCCGGGCTCCCGAGCCGCTCGTAGGTCTCGAACGCGGCCACCGCCAGGGTCAGGGCGGCGGGGTCGGCGTTGCCCACGTCCTCGCTCGCGAAGCGCACCAGGCGCCGCGCGACGTAGAGCGGGTCCTCGCCGGCGAGCAGCATGCGCGCGAGCCAGTAGAGCCCGGCGTGCGGATCCGAATCGCGCAGCGACTTGTGGAGCGCCGAGATCAGGTTGAAGTGCTCCTCCCCGGCGCGGTCGTAGCGCAGGTGCCGGCTCGCGATCGCATGTCGCGCGTGCTCGACCGTGAGGCGCGCTCCTTGCGCGGCGGCTGACGCGACCTCGAGCGTGTTGAGGGCGCGACGGGCGTCGCCGTCGGCGGCCTCGGCCATCAGGTCCAGCGCCGCGTCGTCGGCTTCGACCGGGGTCTCCACTCCGTGCTCGCGATCCGCCAGGGCGCGCTCCAGCACCCGGCGGATCGAGGCCGGGCTCAGCTCGCGGAGCGTCACCACGCGGGCGCGCGAGAGGAGCGCGGAGTTCACCTCGAAGGAGGGGTTCTCGGTGGTGGCTCCGATGAGTACGATGTCGCCGTTCTCCACGTGGGCGAGGAAGGCGTCCTGCTGCGCCCGGTTGAAGCGATGGATCTCGTCCACGAAGAGCAGCGTCGGCCGGCCGCTCGCGCGTCGCTCGACGCTCGCGCGCGCGAGCACCTCCTTCACTTCCTTGATTCCGGAGAGCACCGCACTGAAGGCGACGAAGGGAACGCCGGCGCCGTGGGCGATGATCCGCGCGATGGTGGTCTTGCCGGTTCCCGGCGGGCCCCAGAGGATCAGCGAAGAGAGGTGGCGGCCCTCGCGCATGAGGGCGAGCGGCGAGCCGGGCTCGAGCGCCTGCTCCTGGCCGACGAGATCGTCGAACGAGCGGGGACGCATGCGGTCGGCGAGCGGCGCCCGCTCGGGACCGCCGCCGAAGAGGTCGCCCGCCACCTAGCCGCCTGCCTCGACCGGCGGCGCCTCGCGCGGGCTCCGCACCTCGAGGATCGCGCGCGCCGCCTCCTCGACCGAGAGCGGCCGGCCGAGGCTCAGGCCCTCCTGCTCCAGCCGCTGGAACAGGTCCGCCAGCACCGGGGGCTCGATGTTGCTCCTCCGCAGCAGTCCCGGATCGCGGAACACGTCGCGCGGATGTCCCTGGGCGACGATCTCCCCGCCGCGCAGCAGGACGTACAGGCGGTCCGCCATGTCGGGGACGATGTTCACGTCGTGGGTCGCCATCACCAGCGTGACCCCGCGCTCGCGGTGAAGCCGGTTCAACAGGTCGCGCAGATCGCCGCGCGAAGCCGGATCGAGTCCTTCGAACGGCTCGTCGAGGATGAGCAGCTCGGGGTCGAGCACGATCGCGCCGGCCAGCGCGACCTTGCGCTTCTCGCCGCCCGAGAGGTGATGACACACCTTGTGCCGCAGATGGAGGATGCCCACGCGCTCGAGCGCGCGCGTGACGAGGGTGTCCACCTCGCGCGGCGGGCGACCGTAGCTGCGCGGCGAGAACGAGACGTCGTCCCACACCGTGGGCGCGATGATCTGGTCCTCGACGTTCTGGAGCACGATGCCCACCCGTTCGCGGATGCTCGTGAACTCGCGGGCCGGGTTCACCCCGAGGACCCGCACTTCGCCCTCCTCGGGCACCAGCAGTCCGACGAGATGGTTGAGCAGCGTCGTCTTCCCGCAGCCGTTCGGGCCGAGCACCATCACGCGCTGGCCGCGCTCGACCAGGAAGTCGAGCCCGCAGAGGTGCACGCGCGTACGGTCGGCAAAAGTGTGACGCACGCACGAGACGCGAACGATCGGCTCGGCCGTCATGTCCGGGCTCCCGCGAGCAGCGCCGCACCGAGCAGCACGAACGCCCCCATCACCCAGAGATCGTCCCTCGTCCATTCGAGCCAGTGGCGGCAACCGCAGATCCGGCCCGCGTGGCCGCGCAG
The DNA here is from genome assembly GCA_036845125.1 of Candidatus Eiseniibacteriota bacterium. Classification (GTDB taxonomy): domain Bacteria; phylum Eisenbacteria; class RBG-16-71-46; order RBG-16-71-46; family RBG-16-71-46; genus DAIUEO01. Next base: position 8,451 of record DAIUEO010000124.1, read on the forward strand.
CAGCATGGTCGCGTAGAGCCGCTCTCCTTTCTCGAACCCCTCGAGCAGCAGCGTGCCCAGGCCCTCGCCGGCGACCCCCCAGCGCCGCCACGGGCTGCCGGTGTTGCCGCCGCGCAGCTTCAGCGCCCGCATCATCTGCTCGAGGCTCGTCATCAGCGAGAACATGGTGCGATAGCTGATGAACAGGGCATCGCCGACCGCGCGCGGGACCACCCGCGAGATCGGCGCGAAGAGGTCGGGATAGGGCGTGGTCCCGATCAGCCACACCGCCACCAGTCCGGCGGTCAACGGCCGGAGCAGCCACAGCTGGTCCGTGAGCCGCCCGCTCCAGGTCAGGAGCAGGAAGAGGAGCGAGAAGAACGCCGGATACGTCACCGCCGCGAGCACGAGCCGGAACGGCAGGCGGCTCGTGAGCGCGAGCAGCCACGCGGCCACGTGGACGACGAGGAGCAGGCGCGGCGACGAGAACGCGATGGCGAGCGCCACCAGGGTGAACGCGAGCAGCATCTTCGACAGCGCGCTCGCGCGATGCCAGGGGCTCTTGCCCGAGCCCGCGATCAGGTCGAGATCGGCAATCAGGCTCATCGCGCTTCGCTCTCCCCGATCACCTCGAGCGGGACCGTGCCGCGGGTCACGAGGTCGGGGCGCACGCGCTCGAGGAACCGCGCGATGCCGAAGGCGACCGCGGACTCGATCACGACACCGACGAGGAGCAGCGGAACGGCGATCGAGGCGAGCATCGCGTGGCGGGCCGGCACTCCGGATTCACGCGATCGCGAATCGGTGGCCAGCACCATGACGGCGATCCACGCCGCTCCCGCCACCAGGCGCGCGAGGACGGTCGCGCCGGCCATCGCCGGCGCCGCCCCGCGACTGCGTGACAGCACGGGATAGACGGCCGCCGCCACCGTGCCCTCGAGGCCGAGCAGGAGCGCGTTGAGTCCGATCAGCGTGAACCCTCCATGCCCGGCGAAGGCGAGGATCGATCCCGACACCAGCGCCACGTGGAACGCACCGAAGCCTCCGAGCAGGATCCCGAAGGGACCGGCGAGGGTGAGGTGGAACTCGACCGGACCGAGCGGCAGCTCGATGGCCATTGCCGCCAGCATCACTGCCGACAGCGCCCCCACGCGGGCGATCCGCTGGGGCGTCGCCGCCTCGCGGCGGAATCCGACCGCCGCGATCACGATCGCGAGCAGCCAGGCCGAGCCCCAGAGCCATAGCGGGACGACGCCGTCCGGAAGATGAAGGTGCGACATCGCTCAGGCGGCCCAGGCGAGAACCGCGGCGCGCGCCCCCGCCCCGGCGGCTTCGAGCGCCTCGAGACATGCGGCCAGCGTGGCCCCCGTCGTCACCACGTCGTCCACCAGCAGAACGCACCTCCCGCGGACCGCATGCGGCTTCACGACCTCGAATGCCCCGGACACGTTCTCCCGGCGTTCGGCCGCGGGCAGCCCGGTCTGCGCCCGCGTCGCGCGGCGCCGTGCGAGAAGGCCATCGACAAAGGGCGCCTCGATCCGGATCGCGAGCTCCTCCGCGAGAAGCCGGGACTGGTTGTAGCCGCGCTCCCGGCAGCGCGCCGGATGGAGCGGCACCGGCGTGACGAGATCGACGCGCGGTCCCGGCGGCACCCCTGCCGCCATTTCGGCCGCCAGTACCGGGGCCAGCGCGGTGCGGCCCTCGAACTTGAGCGCGCCCACGACGAGCGCAGCGGCCTCATCGTAGACCCATGCGGCCCCGGCACGAAACCCCGGGTGCCGGGTGCAGGCATCGCCCGCGCGTCCCCGGGACAGGCAGCGCACGCACACCGTGACGCCGGCGCGCGGAATCGCGCGCCAGCATTGCGGACACAGGAGGCGTTCGGGTCCCGCCGGAACACCGCATCCCGGACAGCGCTGCGGAAAGGAGATCTCGATCAGATCGGTGCCGAGCGTGCCGAGACCTGTAGCGAGCCCGCGTGCAAATCGGTGCAGAGCATGAAG
>DAIUEO010000125.1:0-10362 GCA_036845125.1 Candidatus Eiseniibacteriota bacterium
GGGCGGCCTCAGCCCACCATGCGGCGGATGTGCGAGGGCGGCGTGGCGCGCATCACCGCGAACCAGCTGTCGAAGTCGCTCGGCCAGCCGGTGTGGAAGCTGTTCGGGTGCGATCCCGCCAAGACGCCGCTCTCGTGCGTGACGCTCGGCATGGCGTCCCCCGAGGAGATGGAGCGCAAGCTGGAAACGGTGAGTCACTTCCCGATGATCAAGGTGAAGCTCGGCGCGCCCGGCGACGTCGAGAACCTGCGGCGGATCCGCCGCAGCTACCGTGGCCGCCTGCAGGTCGACGCCAACACCGCATGGACCGCATCGGACGCCGTGCGCGTGCTGCGGTCGATCGCCGACCAGGAGATCGAGCTCGTGGAACAGCCGGTGGCCCGCGGCGATCTCGACGGGCTGCGCTGGGTGCGCGAGCGCAGTCCGATCCCGGTGTTCGCCGACGAGAGCGCGCATCACGCGAGCGACGTCGCGAACCTCGCCGGGCGGGTGGACGGCGTGAACTTCAAGATCATGAAGTCGGGCGGCATCCGCGAGATGCTGCGCGGGATCCAGGTCGCGCGCGCCCACGGCATGAAGGTCATGCTGGGCTCGATGGTGGAGACGAGCCTTGCCCTCTCGGCCGCCGCACAGCTCGCGCCGCTCGCCGACTACCTGGATCTCGACGGCCACTGGCTCCTGCGCGAGGATCCCTTCGATGGCGCCCCGCGGGATGCCGGGAAGATCGTGTTGAGCGACCGCCCCGGACTCGGTGCGGTGCGGGCCGGAGAGGCGAGGCGCTGACCCGTGCCGCTCAAGCTTCGCCTCTATGTCGCGGCGGTGGGCATCGTGGCGGGCATCCTGCTCTACCTCCACCCGCTGCCGGATCTCCGGCACCACTGGCTGGACTACCTGTTCTGGATCACCATCTGCATCGCCTCCGAGAGCCTGTGGTTCACGCCGGCTTCGGGGGCGGGGACGATCACCATGGCCTCGACGGCGGGGATCGCCACCGCGGCGCTGTTCGGACCGGCCGTGTGCATGTGGGTGGTGGCGCTGAGCACGGTGATCGCCGAGCTGGCACTGCTCCGCAAGTCGTCGATCCGCGCGTTCTTCAACGCGTCCCAGATGACCCTCACGATGTGGGCGGCGGGCGGCACGTTCACGCTGCTTGGCGGAACCGGCGAAACCCTGGGATCGCGGCCCGGAAGCCTGGCGCAGGCGTACGGGATGCTGGCTCCGTTCCTCGGCCTGTGCCTTTCGTACCTCATCGTCAATCGCCTCCTGATCGCCGTGGCCATCGCCTGGTCGACCGGGCGCGCCTATCTGAGGGTGCTGCGGGAGGACTGGTTCTATCGCGAGCGGCTGACGGAGGACGCGGCCTCGTTCCTCCTGAGCCCGCTCATGGTGGTTTCCTTCTCCGCGACCGGGTACCTTGGCGTCCTCTTGTTCTACGTACCCCTGCGGATCATCAACGAGTCGGCCAAGCGCTCGCTCGAGCTCCAGTCTGCCCAGCGCCAGATCATCCACTCGGAGCGCATGGCGGCGAAGGGTGAAATGGCGGCCGGCGTCGCCCACGAGCTGCGCAACCAGCTCACGGCGATCCGGGGCCGCGCCCAGATGCTGATCAAGGACGTCGAGCGCGGCACCTTCGACTCGGTCACTCGTCATTCGGGCGTGATCCTCGAGCAGTCCGAGCGCATGGAGCGCCTCGCCCAGGGGCTCACGGATTTCTCGCGCGCCGAGCTGCGGGTCGAGCGCGTGGACGTGAACCAGCTCATTCAGAAGTCGGCCGAGCTCGTGAGGACCCAGGAGCGCTTCGACGGCGTGACCTGGGAGTTCGAGCTCGCCGACCCGAGCCCCGACCTCCGGGCGGATCCCGGGCAGCTCCAGCAGGTGCTGCTCAATCTCTTCCTCAACGCGGCCGACGCCATGAAGGGCAGCCAATCGCCGCGGCGAATCATCACCATCCGCTCGGCGTGCGAGGGACGGAACCCGTCGCTCAAGATCGAGGTCGAGGACACCGGGCCGGGCATCGCGCCGGCCATGCTGCCGCGGCTCTTCGAGCCGCGCTTCACCACCAAGACCGAGGGCCATGGCTTCGGGCTCTCGACTTCCTACCGCATCGTCACGAATCATGGCGGCCGCATCGCCGCGGCCAACGCCAACGGACGCGGCGCGCTCTTCACGGTCACCCTGCCGTTGCGGGGCCCGGCCGGTTGGAGCTGATTGACGCAGGTGGAGGGCCGTCACGAGGCGGACGTGGTCCGCATCGATTTCAACGGTTGCACCCTCCTCACTGATTCCGGTGAGTGGGTGGAGGCCATCGTGCGCGGCAAGCTCATGGGTCCGCGCAAGGCCCTGGGCAACGCCGTCGTCGTGGGTGATCGTGCGCGCTACGAGACCCTGGACGGGCGGGCGGTCGTCGACGAAGTCGAGCCCCGGCGCAACGTGTTCAGCCGGCGCGCGTCCGGCCGTCATCCGGTCGAGCAGGTGGTGGCCGCGAACGTGGACCAGGTGGTGCTCGTCGCCTCGATCGTCGAGCCGCCGTTCAAGGCGGGCTTTGCCGACCGCGTGCTGTCACAGGCCGAGCACGCCGGCATTCCGACCCGGCTCGTGATCAACAAGACCGACCTCGCCTCCGCGGCGGACGACGCTCCGGTCGCCGACTACGAGCGGGCCGGGGTGCCCGTCCATCGCGTGAGCGCGCGCACCCGGGCGGGGATCGAGGATCTGTGTCATGCGTGCCGCGGGCGCCGGAGCCTGCTGGTCGGCCATTCCGGCGTGGGGAAGAGCACGCTCCTGAACGCGATGGTGCCCGGCATCGACCTGCTCGAGGGTCGGGTGAATCCCAAGACCGGCCGCGGGCGGCACACCACGACCGCGGCCTGGATGATCCGGCCGGAGCCGGGCTGGGATCTCATCGACACCCCCGGCGTGCGCGTCTTCCCGCTGTGGGGCATCGGTCCCGAGAACCTGGACCAGGCGTACGTCGAGTTCCGCCGCTTCCTCGGCCGCTGCCGCTTCGGCGACTGCCGGCACGGGGCCGAGCCGGGGTGCGCGATCCATGAGGCGGTGAAGGCCGGGCACATCCCGGCGCGACGGCTGGCTTCGTACCACCTGCTGCGCGAGGAGCTGGAAGCCGAGGAGTCGCGGTGACGCCGGCCTTCCAGCCCAACTTCCTCGGCTTCGACTGCCGCGGCTGCGGCGCGTTCGTTCCGCGCGAGAGCCCCGCGCCGGTGTGCCCGTCGTGCGGGCGGCCGCTGGTCGCGCGCTACGACCTCGAGCGGGTTCGCGCCACGGTGGATCGCGCGTCCCTCGAGCGCTTCGGCCACGATCTCTGGCGTTATGCGTTCGCGCTTCCGTTCGATCCGGCGCGCGTGACCGCGCGGCTCGGCGAAGGCGGCACGCCGCTGCTCCGCCTGCCGCGCCTCGCGGCGGGACTTTCGCTGCCGGAGCTCCGGCTCAAGCAGGAAGCCGCGAATCCCACGCAGTCGTTCAAGGCCCGCGGGCTCGCGCTGGCGGTGGCCGGGGCGGAGGCGCTGGGGCGCCGTGCGATCGCGCTGCCGTCCGCCGGCAACGCCGGGAGCGCCGCGGCGGCATACGCATCCGCGGCCGGCATGCGGTGCCGCATCGTCATTCCGGAGGACACTCCCGCCATCTTCGTCACGGAACAGCGCGCGCTGGGTGCCGAGGTGAAGCTCGTGCCCGGCACGATCTCCGATGCCGGTCGCGCGCTCGGGCCCTGGGCGCCCGCCGCCGAGTGGTGGAACGTCGCCACCTTCCGCGAGCCGTTCCGGCTCGAAGGGAAGAAGACCCTGGGCTACGAGATCGCCGAGCAGATGGGGTGGCGGCTTCCGGATTTCATCTTCTATCCTACGGGCGGTGGCACGGGGCTCGTCGGGATGGGCCGCGCGTTCGCCGAGCTCGAAACCCTGGGCTGGATCCAGGGACGCACACGGTTCGTGGCCGTCCAGGCCGCGGGTTGCGCACCGGTCGTGCGGGCGTGGGAGAGCGGCGCCTCGCGCATCACGCCGTGGGAGAACGCGGCGACGGACGCAAGCGGGCTCCGCGTTCCCGGGCCGTTCGCGGACGAGCTCATTCTCGAGACCCTGCGTGCGAGCGGGGGATTGGCGGTCGCGGTGACGGAACAGGAGATCCGGAATGCGATGTACCGGCTCGCGGCGGAATGCGGCCTGTTTGCTTCTCCGGAAGGCGCCGCGACCCTCGCCGCCCTCGAGCGCCTGCGCGAGGACGGGACCGTCGGCGGGAGCGATCGCGTGGTGATCTTCGACACGGCGAGCGGCCTCAAGTATCCCGAGGTCTGGAGCCGGGTGCTCGCAGAGCACGCGGGGGATCGCCCGTGAGCATCCGGAGCAGTGCTGCGTTCCTGCTCGCCGCCGGAATCCTGGGTGGCGGCTTGGTTCCGGCGTCCGGAGCCGCGACGCCCCGCCGCGTCCTCCACGTCACCGTCGAGGGACCGATCAGTCCGATCTCGGACGACGCCCTGCGGGCGGCGATCCGGCGCGCCGAGCGCGACAGCTTCGCGGCGCTCGTCCTCCAGATCGACACTCCGGGCGGACTCGAGACCAGCATGCGCTCCATGGTCAAGCGCCTGCTCGCGACGAGCGTTCCGGTGGTGGCGTGGGTGGCCCCCGAGGGGTCGCGCGCGGCCTCGGCGGGCGTCTTCATCGTGATGGCCGCCGACGTCGCCGCCATGGCGCCCGGCACCAACATCGGCGCCGCCACGCCGGTCAATCTCCAGGGGCCGATGGATTCCACGCTGGCGCGCAAGGCCGTCAACGATGCGGCCGCGTTCGCCCGCACCGTGGCGGCCCAGCGCAGCCGCAACGCCACGTGGGCCGAGGAAGCCGTGCGGCACGCGGTCTCGGCGAGCGAGACCGAGGCGGTGTCGCTCGGCGTCGTGGACTTCATTGCCGCGAGCCTCCCGGAGCTGCTCGAGAAATGCGAAGGGCGGAAGTGGAGCCGCCGCGGCGACCCGCGGGTGCTGGCGCTCCGCGGCGCCACGATCGAACGGGTGAACCCGGATTTCCGCCAGCGCCTGCTCGCGGTCCTCGCTGATCCCAACGTCGCCTACATCCTGCTCATGCTCGGCTTCTACGGAATGCTGTTCGAGCTGCAGAACCCCGGGGCGATCCTGCCCGGCGTGGTGGGCGGGATCTGCCTCATCCTCGCGCTGTTCGCGCTCTCGGCGCTCTCGGTGAACTACGCCGGCATCGCGCTGCTCGTCCTCGCCGTCGTGTTCTTCATCTCCGAGGTCAAGGTCCAGAGCCACGGCCTGCTGGCGGCGGGCGGCGTGATCGCGATGCTGCTCGGCTCGCTGATCCTCTTCGAGCGCGGAGCGGCGGGAGTCTCCGTGGGGCTGGTGCTGGGCGCCACGGCGGCGACGGCGCTGTTCTTCCTGCTGGTGATCGGAGCGGGCATCCGGGCCCAGCGCTCGCGCGTCCGGACCGGGCGCCTCGGCCTCGTCGGGCAGATCGGAACCGTGCTCGAGCGCCTGGCTCCGGCCGGCCGGATCCGGATCGGCGACGAGCTGTGGAACGCGAGGTCGGAGCAGAATCTGGAAGTCGGCGAAACGGTGGAGGTGGTGGGGGTGAGCGGTCTCACCCTCGCGGTACGGCCGCACATTTCGGAGGTGAAGCCATGACGGCGTTCGTCGGATCGTTCCTGTTCTTCATTGTGTTCCTCATCATCGTGATCCTGGTCAACGCGATCCGCGTGGTCCGGGAGTACGAACGCCTCGTGGTGTTCCGGCTCGGCCGCCTGGTGGGCGAACGCGGCCCGGGCCTCGTGCTGCTGTGGCCGCTCATCGATCGCGCGGTCAAGGTGGGCCTGAGGACGGTGACGATGGACGTGCCGCCGCAGGACATCATCACGCGCGACAACGTCACCGTGAAGGTCAACGCGGTGATTTACTTCAAGGTGATCAGCGCCCAGGAGGCCATCGTCGAGGTGGAGAACTTCCTCTATGCGACCTCGCAGATCGCCCAGACCACGCTGCGCTCGATCCTCGGCCAGGCCGAGCTCGACGAGCTGCTCTCGGAGCGCGAGAAGCTGAACCAGGCGCTGCAGCAGGTGATCGACCGCCAGACCGAGCCGTGGGGCGTGAAGGTGTCGACGGTCGAGGTGAAGAACGTGGACCTTCCGACCGACATGCAGCGCGCGATCGCCCGCCAGGCCGAAGCCGAGCGCGAGCGCCGCGCCAAGGTCATCAATGCCGAGGGCGAGTACCAGGCAGCCGCGCGGCTGACCGAGGCGGCGGCGGTGATCGGACGCGAGCCCGTCGCCATCCAGCTGCGCTACCTGCAGACGCTGGCGGAGATCGCGACCGAGAACAACTCGACGACGATCTTTCCGATCCCGGTCGACTTCATCAAGGCCTTCCTGCCCCAACCGGAGAAGAAGGCCTGAGCGTCGTCGCCAGCGACGTCCCCGCCCGCCGCGCACTGGTGAGCGGGGCTTCGGGCTTTCTCGGGACCGCGGTGTGCCGCGTGCTCGAGCGCGAGGGGTGGGAGATCTTCCGCCTCACGCGCCGGCCGCGAACGTCGGAGCGCGAGATCGAATGGGATCCGGGGGCGTCGCGGATCTCCGCCGCCGAGCTCGAGGGCCACGACCTGGTCCTCCATCTCTCCGGGGCCACCGTGGCGACCCGCTGGACGCGCGATTCCAAGGAGCGCATCTGGCAGAGCCGCGTCGACTCCACGCGACTGCTCGCGGAGACGCTCTCCCGGCTGGCACGGCCGCCCGCGACGTTCATCTCGGTGTCCGGGATCGGCATCTACGGCGATCGCGGCGAGGAGCTGCTGGACGAATCGAGTGCCTCCGGGGCCGGGTTCCTCGCGCGGCTCGCCGTGGCGTGGGAGCACGCGACCACGCCCGCGGCGGATGCCGGGATCCGCGTCGTGATCCCGCGGCTCGGGATGGTGATCGGCGCGGGAGGGGGCGCACTCGCGCCGATGCTGCTGCCGTTTCGTCTCGGGCTCGGCGGCCCGCTCGGCGGCGGGCGCGCGTGGTGGAGCTGGATCGCGCTCGACGACGTGATCTCGGGGATCCAGTTCGCGATCCGTTCCTCGACGCTCGCCGGGCCGGTGAACTTCGTGGCGCCCGTGCCCGTGCGCAGCGGCGATTTCGTGCGCGCGCTGGGCCGTGCGCTTCGGCGCCCGGCGTTTCTGCCGGTGCCCGCCGCGCTGCTGCGGCTCGTTCTGGGCGAGATGGCGGACGAGGTGGTGCTGTCGAGCGCCTTCGTTCACCCCGTACGGCTGCTCGCCACGGGCTTCCCGTTCCGCCACCCGCATCTCGAGAGCGCGCTGGCGGCCGCGCTGAACGCTAGCGGCGACTAGGAACCCGCGACGGGAGCAGACGCGACCCGGGTGTCCGGCTCAAGGGGTCCGATGACGTGGACGCGACCATCGGGCGCTTCCAATCCGATGGCGGCCCGCGCTTCGGCTCGCACCGCGCTCGCGAACTGCACGGGCCTGAGGCCGAGCCCGACGGCGATGCGGGTCCACGCCAGGCCGTCGCGCCTGAGTCCCAGAATCTGCTCGAGTGAAATCGGGCGGCGCGCGTTCGCGTCCAGCGTGCGGGCGATCATGAGCTCGCTCCAGCGCGACGCCACCCGCGCACGCTCCCTCATCAGGCTCCGGGCCTCGAGTCCGAATTCGACGGCGAGCCGGCTGGCCACCAGGGCCTCCTGGCGCATGGCCGCGAGATCCACCTCGGCGCCGAGCTCGTCGATCCGGGGCTCGTAGAGCCGGACGGTCCCCGCCGGCGCGACCCGGGCGCGCTCGCGGATCGCTGCGAGCGCGCGGCGGCTTGCGCGGTCCGCGCGGTCCGGGCCGGCGGCCGACGCGATCGGGTGGGCGAGAGCCAGGAACAGCATGGCCAGCAGGATGCTCCTCAAATCGGGATCCTCCGGGGTCGGTCGGTATACCGGATTACCATGCCGCTTTCGTGCCGCCGCCCGGCGGTTCCCGTGGAACTCGCGGCGGGCCGGCAGTTTGGGACATCCCACCGGGATTCCGGCCCGATTCTGGCTGCGCGGGGGAGAACCGCCCGCTTCCCGGGTCCCGCCCGTGCATCCTGCACGGCAGGCCCGCTTGAGGGCCGCCCGGCGCTTCGACTAAGGTGCGCCCGTGCGTTCCTGCGCCTGGCTCGTCATGGTGGTTCTGGTCGCCGGATGTTCGTCGTCACCGGAGCCTCAGGTGGCTTCTCCTCCTGCCCAGCAAAGCGGAAACCCGGTTCCTCCGGGCCAGACCGACGCCAGCATCGAGCGCTACGTCGTCGGCGGCGGGGGCGAGTACGCGTCGGGATCGATCCCGGGTTCCCCGGACGCCATGTACTACTACCGGTTCCGGATGTCCGATCCCAACGGGGAAGGCTTCAAGTTCCAGGACCGCGAGCTCTCCTTCTATTTCCGGCCGACGCCGTTCGCGCTCCACTTCCAGGTGGAGAACCGCACCGACCGGCTGCTGTGGATCGAATGGGACCGCTGCGAATTCCTGAGCCCGCTCGGCGTTCGCGGCAAGGTGGCGCACGATGGGACGACCTGGCAGGACCGCTTCACTCCGCAGACCTCGACCCAGCTGCCTCCGCTCCAGCGGCTTGCCGACTACACGTTCCCGATGGACTACCTGGTCGAGCCTGGCGGCTCCCCGCAGCAGCTGCACCGGAAGCTGCTCTCCGAGGGCGAAGCGGCCATCCACCTCGTCAATCGCGAGTTCGGCATCGACCTCGTGTTCAAGGTCGAGGAGCAGCTCCGCACCTATCGCTTCCGGTTCGTGGCCATCAACGCGATTCCGAAGTGATCCACGGCACCCGACGTCACGCGATCGGTCGCAATGCGATGGCGGCCGCTGCGAAACGCACGGTTCCCGGAGCGGCGAGCTTCCTTCCTTCGGACCACTCGGTCATTCGGCGGCCATTCGCGGGGCATGACGCCGGTCGTCGCCGTCGGCAAGCGGGTTGCTTCTGGACGCCGCCCCCGACGGAGAACGTGATGGATCACTATATTCCGAAGCGACGGATTCCGGTGACTCTGTGGACCGAAGAGCTCCATGGCGTGGCCGGACAGATTTTCCTGGACCTGGATGCCACCGGAAATCGGCACCCCACCATCCTCGAGACGCTGAATCGGGCGACGCCGTTCTTCCCGATCGCGGTCGGGGAGGACGGGCGCATTCATCTCGTGAACCGCCGGAAGCTGGCGCGTGTGACCCCCGCGCGCCACGTCATCCCGAGCGACATCTTCGCGCGGGGCTTCGAGCCCTGGCGCGAGGAGCCGGCCGATCTCCTGCTCGCCGACGGCGCCCGCCTGAGCGGGCGGGTCCAGATTCCGCTCCAGCGCGAGACCGAGCGCCTCTCCGATTTCCTCAACCGGCTCGGTGACGGATTCTTCGTGCTCACGACCACCGCCGGCGCCCATCTGGTGGCGGCCAACGCGGTGGTGGAGGTCCAGATCTCGGAAAGCGCAGGCTCGCCGATCGCGGCCGAGGCGGCCTCGGAATTCTGAGTTGACGGGACCGCTCGCGGGGATCACCGTCCTCGATCTCTCGCGGGTGCTGGCCGGACCCTACGCGAGCCAGATGCTGGGCGACCTCGGAGCCGAGATCTGGAAGGTCGAGCGCCCGGGCACGGGCGACGAGACCCGGGGCTGGGGACCGCCGTTCATCGCCGGGACCTCCGCCTACTACCTTTCCGTCAACCGCAACAAGCAGAGCGCCGCCCTCGATTTCGAGAATCCCGTCCATCGTTCGGCGCTGGAGCGCGCGGCCGCAGAGGTCGACGTCGTGATCGAAAACTTCCTGCCCGGCAGCCTCGAGCGCTTCGGCCTCGATGCGCGGACGCTCCGCCGCCGCCGGCCGGAGCTCGTCGTGTGCTCGATCACGGGATACGGTCAGGACGGCCCCTACGCGATGCTGCCGGGCTACGACGTCGTGCTCCAGGGATTCATCGGCCTCATGAGCATCACCGGCCCACCGGACGGACCGCCCTCCAAGGTGGGGGTCGCGGTGGTGGACGTCCTGACCGGGGCGCACGCGGGCGCCGCGATCCTGGCCGCCCTCGTCGGCCGCCTGCGGCAGGGCGTCGGCGCGTGGCTCGACATCGCGCTCTACGAGGTCGGCGTGGCCTCGCTCGTCAATGCCGCGGGCAGCGCGCTCGCCACCGGCCAGCCGGCGCGCCGTCACGGCAACGCCCACCCGCACATCGTCCCGTACCAGACGTTCGAAACCGCGGACGAGGCGCTGGTGATCGCGGTGGGGAACGACGGCCAGTGGCGGAAGCTGTGCGCCGCGCTCGAAATGCCCGCATGGGCGGACGAGCCGGCGTGGGGAAGCGCCTGTTCCAGGTCCGCAACGACCGAAA
>DAIUEO010000126.1:0-10240 GCA_036845125.1 Candidatus Eiseniibacteriota bacterium
ACGTCGTGAGAAAGCACGTTACATCACATCAGCCCTTTGTGAGACCACTTCTAGTCCGGGCGGAATTTATCTCGGCAGTGTCGTGAGTGCCGGTGATGGTATCAGTTCAATCGTTCCGGGTGACTTCGACGAGGACGGTGATTGCGATGTCGTCGTGTCGAGGAATGTTGGGCCCATCTTGATGCTAGTGAACGATGGGCGCGGATCCCTGACTCTCAAGCAGGATTTGAATGTCTCGATTGTGGGTGCGGGATTTCACCTCAGCGGCGGGGACGTCAATGGAGACGGTCACTGCGACATCATGGTCGGAATCGGCACTCGTGCGGCCGCAGTCGTGCTTTTGGGTGACGGCGATTTTGGATTCACACAGGTTACAGTTCCAGTGCGTGGTTATCAGGGAGACGTTCAATTGGTCGACATGAACAACGATAGCGTCCTCGACTTTGTGGCTCTTGTAGGAGATGGCCAGGACCTAGCGATAATGCGCGGCAATGGAATGGGTGGATTCGAGGAAATCGATATCAACACGGAGGGAGTGTTTCCGTTTGACTTGGAGCCGACGGATCTCGATCAGGACGGTGACGTCGATATTGTTGTTGGTTCGGCGTGGTTCTCGATCAACGTGTTTGACAACGCCGGCCTGGGGTTGGCGTCCTGGATAGCCTCCGTCCCAATGCCTTCCACCCCCGATGCTCTTACTGCAGCTGATTTCGATGCGAATGGATACCCGGACCTGGCGGTCTGCAGTGGAACATTGGACACGGTTACAGTGTTGCTCAGCGCGCGAGGCACCGTCACTGCCGTACTCGTGTCGATGATTGAACACGAGTTTGCAGAGGGCCTGCTCAAGGTGACGTGGTACTCGACTTCCCCGACGGTGAGCAGAGCAACAGTGTATCGCCGCGAGCGCGGGACTTGGGAGGCGAAGGGCGGGGTGGATCGCGGACCGGACGAGCGACTGGTTTGGGCTGATGACGACGTCCGTCCAGGTGAAACCTATGCATACAGGCTCGGTATGTGGCAGGAGGGACGTGAGGTCTTTGTTGGTGAAATCGTTGTCAGCATCCCATCGTCCCCGACGTTGGACCTGTCGGTCGCCGGGCGGAATCCGGCGGACCGGGACTTGCGTCTCGTGGTTTCTCTTGCGGCGGCTGAGCCCGCCAGCCTCACACTTTGCGATGTGACCGGGAGACGAATTGAGTCCCGAGAGGTAGGGACCCTCGGAGCCGGCAGTCACACGGTTGGACTCGCCGAAGGTAAACACCTTGCCGCTGGTATCTATCTGGCGCGTCTCGAGCAGGGCGGCAAGTTCGCGACCTGCAAGGTGGTCGTCACCCAGTAGCGCGGCCGGCGCTCACTGCTCCGGCAGGTTCCCCAGTTCGAAATCCTCGGAGACCGCGCGGGCGCGGTCGTCGCCGAAGCCTGCGAAGTTGCGTACTGCGTCGAATACGGAGCGGGGCAGCGCGGTGAGTACGCCGAAGCCCTCCCGGCGGCCGGTTTCGACTTCGCCCGAGAGCCAGCCTTCGCCTTCGCGGAGGTCCTCGACGCTCAGGGGCTTGATGGTGGCGGAGACCGCTACGAAGTAGCGGCCGCGCGGGTCCAGGGTGCCGATCCTTGCGAGCGGGACCGGGATGGGGCGCGCGATCAGGGCGCGGATCGAATCGAGCGACGCCGCCTCGAGGGGAAGGGAGCGGTAGCGCTCGATCTGGTAGAGGTCCTCCCAGACTAGGTAGCGCACCTTGATCGCGTAGTCCTGGCTGCTCACCAGCCGGTCGAACCAGGCGGTGCGGCGCTTCCAGAGCTCGGCGTGGAGCACGATCGTGGCGGGCATGCCGCGTGAGAGGCTCTCCTCGATGCGCGGCGCGAAGATGTCCATGAGCTGCACGTCGGCCCACAACTGACCCTCCGCCGCGCGCGCCGGCGCCAGCTCGACGTCGAGCGCCCGCGCGGCGCCCGTAATTCCGGCAAGGAGCAGGACCAGCACTCCGGCCAGCAGCGCCCGGGGCCGGACGGTCGGGGGTGGGGGGAGCACGGGACGGCTAGAAGGGTCTCTGCAGTCGGACCGTCACGAGGAAATCCGAGTCGGGCTCGAGGAGGTTCTTGGCGAAGTACACGCGCACGTTGTCCTCCGAAGTGCTGAGCCCGAAACCGGCGTCGGTCTGGAAGTGCTGGCGGTCGGGATCGAACTCGTTCGCCGGATTCGACCACGCCGCGCCCGAATCGAGAAACACGATCGCGTGGAGCCCGCCGTCGAAGTACTCGGAGCGGAGCCGCCAGAGGCCGACCGTGTACTCGAGCTGGGCGAGCACGATCTGGTCGGCGCGATAGCGGGCGTTGGGATGCGCGCGCAGGCCGTCGACGCCACCGAGCGTGAACTGGCGCTGAATCGGCAGCGTTCCGCTCGCGTTGTGACCGGCCACCCCGCGCAGCGCGAGCGTCGTCGCCGGGGAGAGACGCACCACGCTTCGGAGATCGGCGAGCAGGCGCACGTAGGAGAAGTCGCCGCCCATGCCACGGCCGGCGCGTTCGATGTCGATCCAGTGATAGAAGCCCGATTCGGAACCGGGGTGGCGATAGCGCTGCCGCTCGAACCGCCACGCCACGAGCCGCGCTTCACCGTCGTCGATCGCGGGGTTCACGCGGATCGGCTCGTCCTCGTCGAACACCGACCACGGCTTCCCCTCGTCGGGCAGGCTGCGGAAGGTGTCGGTGCGGTAGCGGATACTGGCGGTGGTGATGCGGGGGATCCGGTACGAGAGATAGGCGCCGTAGCTCTCGCGCTCGAAGTAGTCACGGTAGTCCATGTGGTCGACCGCGAGCGTGAGACTGTTTTCGACGTCGTCGGTGTGCTGGAGGTCGAAGTGGTCGGTGATGCGCATCATCGACACGCCGATCGCGAGCGGCGCGTGCTTCGGGAACGGCTGCTCCAGCTGGACGCCGTAGAGCGCGCGATCGCGCTGGAACGCGTACTCGGCGCGTGCGCCGATGCGCGGCAGCGTCGCGTCGCGCGGCTGGATCTCGTAGCGGAGTCCGAGCCGGACGCGATCGACGCGGTTGTAGTCGCCGACCACGTCGAAACCGTAGAAGCCGCCCGGACCGGTTCCGGGCTCCGAGATCAGGTCGTCGCCGTAGTAGGTGCGACGCCGCCCCGAGTAGGCGTTGAGGACGAGGGGCTCGTCGGGCTGCTCCGAGTCCTCGGGAAGCGGCTTGAAGATGAGCGAGTCGCTGACGGCGGTGGAATCACCGGGAGCCGATTCGGCGGCGGGGGCTGCCGGGCTCCAGAGCAGCAGCGCGACCATCACCAGAATGGCGCGCTCGATTCGGCACGAAGCTTTCATGTCTCCTCCCGGACGGGTTGGCAGGGAACCTCGCCCGACTCCCAAGGCAACCTCCATTCCACGCAGCGGTTGGTGTCCGTCACGCACCCACTGCGGCTTTCGCACGTACCGGTGCGGGCTTCGGGACTCCCGCTGTTGCAGGCTCGCCACGCGCGTCGGTTTTCAGCGTCGTCCAATTCCGTACTTGCGCATCTTGCGGTGGAGATTGGTGCGGTCGATGCCGAGCCCGGCCGCGGCCTGGGTGACGTTGCCGTTCGCGCCCTCGAGCGCCTTGCGGATCGCCTCGGCTTCCCGCCGCTCGACCTCGGCGCGCAGACCCCGGCCTTCGTCGCGCTCGGGCGCCGACTCGAGCCACGGCGCGAGATCCGCCGCCTCGATCGTCGCACCCTCGACCAGTACGGTCGCCCGCTCCATGAGGTTTCGCAGCTCGCGCACGTTGCCGGGCCAGTGGTACTCGGAGAGCAGCGCGATGGTCTCGTCCGAGAGGTGTTTCTCGGGCCGGCCCTCGGCCTCGCCGAAGCGCGCGAGGAAGTGCGTGGCGAGCAGCGGAATGTCGGACCCGCGCTCGCGCAGCGGCGGCACGTGGATCGGCAGCACGTTGAGCCGGTAGTAGAGATCCTCGCGGAAATCGCCCTTCTCGACCGCCTCGACGAGATCGCGGTTGGTCGAGGAGACGATCCGCGCATCGAAGCGCACCGCCGTCGTGGCCCCGAGGCGCTCGACCTCGCCGGTCTCGAGCACCCGCAGCAGCTTGGCCTGCGACTCGGCCGAGAGATCGCCGATCTCGTCGAGGAGCAGCGTGCCCTTGTCGGCCATCTCGAGCTTGCCCTTCTTGGTCGCGACCGCGCCGGTGAACGCACCCCGCTCGTAGCCGAACAGCTCGCTCTCGAGCAGATCCTTGGGGATTGCCGCGCAGTTGAGCTTCACGAACGGTCCGCCCGAGCGCCGCGACTCCGAGTGGATCGCCTGCGCGACCAGCTCCTTGCCCGAGCCGTTCTCGCCGGTGATGAGCACCCGCCCCTGAGACGGCGCGATGCGCCGCACCTGCTCGTGCACCGCCAGGATGGCCGGGCTCCTGCCCAGGATGCCGAGATCGTCGGCCGGCGCACGGTCCGGCACGTGGCGGCGGAGCCGCGTGATCTGCGCGGCCTCGGCCAGCACGTGGAGCAGCCGCTCGCGATCCGGCGGCTTCTCGATGAAGTCGAAAGCGCCACGCTGTCCGGCGCGCATCGCATTCTCGAGCGTGGCCTCGCCGGTGATCACGATCACGGCGGTGTCGGGCGCGATCTCGCGGATGCGCCTGAGCGCATCGAGCCCGTGCATGCCGGGCATGGCCAGGTCGAGCAGCACGGCGTCCACCTGGCGGCCGTCCAGCGCCGCGAGCGCGCGGGTGCCGTCCTCGGCTTCGATCACCGAGTGGCCCGCGTGTTCGAGCACGGTGCGGAGCGAGCTGCGCACCGCGTCGTCGTCGTCCACCACCAGCACGTCGAGCGGGTGGCGGCTCACGCTTCCGCTCCCCACGGCAGCGTCACCCGGGCCACCGCGCCGCCTCCTTCGCGATTTTCGATCGTCACGGTGCCTCCATGCTGCGTCACGATGTCGCGCACCAGCGAGAGCCCGAGCCCGCTGCCGCGCTTCTTGGTGCTCACGTACGGCTCGAACAGCCGCTCGCCGATCTCGGCCGCGATCCCGGGCCCGCGATCCCGCACCTCGATCACCACTTCGTTCCGGTCGGAGTTCACCGCGATCTCCACCGGGCCGTTCGGCGAAGCCTCGAGCGCGTTCAACACCAGGTTGTGGAGCGCGCGCGACAGCAGCAGCCGGTCGCAGCGCACCATCACCCGCTCGTTGCCGATCACCGTCACCTGCGATCCGCCCATCACCGCCGCCGCGCGCACCAGCTCCACCAGGTCCAGCTTCTCGAGCTGGGGCTCCGGCAGCCGCGCGTACTGCGAGAACTGATCCGCGAGCCGCCCGAGATGCTCGACCTCGGTGAGCGCCGCGGTGAGGCTCTTCTGCATCGCGCCGCGGCGCTCCCCGGGATCGGAGGCGGTCTCGGATTCGAGAACCTGCAGCGAAAGCCGCATGGGCGTCAACATGTTCCGGAACTCGTGCGCGAGTTTGCGCGCCACGTCGCGCCAGGCCGATTCGCGCTCCGCGCGCTGGAGGGCCGAGCGCGCGACTTCGAGCCGCGCCGCCATGGTGTTGAACGAGGCGCCGAGCGACTTGAGCTCGAGCGTGCCCTCGGGCTCGACCCGCGCGCCGAGATCGCCCGCCGCCACGCGCTCGATCCCGGCGGCGAGGTCGTGGATCGGCTTCGACATCTCGCGGGCGAGCGCGAGCGAAGCCCACACCGCGACCGCCGCCACCACGATCACCATCCCCGCCACGAGCAGCCAGTAGAGCCGGCGCTGGAGGTCGACGTAGACGCCGAGTTGCCGGTAGTACATGGCGCCCTGCGACAGCCGCTCGACCTGGACGAAGAAGTCGGGGTGGACCCAGATCCCGCACACGAGCACCGCGCCGTCGGGCAGCGGCGCGACCCCGGCCAGCGCGCCCGCGCGCGAGCGCAGCAATCCGGACTCGATGGCGCCGCCGACCTCGGACGAGAGATCGCGCGGGGCGCCCACCAGCACCGAGCGCGGCAGCACCTGGTCGACCCGCACCCACGAGCTGTCGGAGCGCCGGTACAGCTCGACGAAGTCGAGACCCGCGCGCTCGAGCCGCGCCACCATCGCGGCACGCTGCCGCGCATCGGGTTTGCCCTTCGGCCACTCGGCGGCGAAGCCGCGCGCCTCGGCGTCCACCATGGTCTCGAGGCGATGGAGCGAGCCGCGTCCGTATTCGAGCCCCGAGTCCAGCGCGCGCTCGACACCCGGCCGATGCCAGCGCGCGATCGAGCGGTCGAGCTGATCGAGGGTGAAGAGCGTGAAGACCAGGGTCGGCAGCAGCGCCAGCGCGAGCAGCGCGAGCAGCAGCCGGGTTCTGAGACTCAATGAGCGCCCGTGTCGCGCGGATTCGGGGGCGGCGCCCCGAGCTGCCCGCACGCGGCCCAGATCTCTCCTCCCAGCGTGTTGCGGACCGTGACGGCCGGCGCCTGCGGGTGCAGACGCCGTGCGAAGGCCTCGACCGCTTCGGGCGAGGGGCGCTTCCACGGCATCCCCGGCACCGGGTTGTACGGAATCAGGTTGATCTTGCTCGGCAGATCGCGCGCGATGCGCGCCAGGCGATCGGCGTCCTCCATGCGGTCGTTGACGCCGGCGAGCAGCGTGTATTCGAGCGTCACGCGGCGGCCGGTCGCGCGCCCGTATTCCTTCGACGCCTCGATCACCTCGGCGAGCGGCCAGCGCTTGTTGATCGGCACCAGCTCGTTCCGGAGCTCGTCGGTGGTCGCATGCAGCGAGAGCGCGAGCCCGAGGGCCAGGCCCTCGGTCGCGAGCCGCTTCATCTGCGGCACCATCCCGCTGGTCGAAACCGTGATGCGCCGCGCTCCGATGTTGAGACCGCGCGGATCGTGGAGCACCCGGATCGCCTGCAACACCGGGTCATAGTTGTGGAGCGGCTCGCCCATTCCCATGAAGACGATGTTGAAGCGGTCGTCTTTCCATCCCAGCCGGTCGCCCATCACCACGACCTGCCCGACGATTTCCGCCGCGGTGAGGTGGCGCTCGAGCCCCATCAGGCCGGTGGCGCAGAACGCACACTTGAGCGCGCAGCCCACCTGGCTCGAGATGCAGTAGGTGAGACGGCGCTCGGTCTGCATCGAGACGCTCTCGACGCGCGCGCCGCCGGCGAGCCCGATCACGAACTTGTGGGTGAGCCCGTCCTTCGTTCCCAGGACCGAGACCGCGGGGTCGAGCTCGATCCGGCACACCTCGGTGAGACGCTCGCGCAGCCGCGCCGGCAGGTTGGTCATCGCCGCGGCGTCGCGCTGGCGCTTCCGGTAGACCCAGGTCATCACCTGGTCCGCGCGGTAGGCCGGCTCGCCAAAGGCTGCAATGCGTCCGGCCAGCTCGTCCCGGGTGAGCCCGAACAGGCGGGGCGGGGCGGGAGCTGCGGAATGCTCCTCGACAGGAAGGGTCATGTTGGAATCGACTCCGGCGGGTGGGGAACGACGGTAACAACCCCTGAAATTGTGGTCAATTGAGAGCGCGTGTTATCCATGCGCCATGCGTGTCGGTGCGATCGACATCGGATCCAACTCGGTGCGGCTGCTGGTGGCCGATGTCACCGGGGAAGGGACCCTCTCCACGGTGGCGCGGGCGGGCGAGCCCTGCCGCCTGGCCTCCGACATGGACCGCACCGGCGAGGTGCGCCGCGAGCTGGCCGAGAAGGCCGCCTCCCTGGTGGCCTCGTTCGCGAACCGCGCCCGCACCATGGGGGCCCGCCACGTGATTGCGGGCGCCACCGCCGCGCTCCGCGGTGCCTCCAACGGGCGCTGGGCGGCCGACCTGATCGGCGAGCGCGCGGGGGTCGAGGTGCGCATTCTGACGGGCGACGAGGAGGCCCGCCTCGTCTACCAGTCGGTGGTGTTCGGACTCGGGGCCATCGGGCAGCGGAACCCCTGCATCGTGTTCGACATCGGGGGCGGCAGCACCGAGGTCGTGAGCGGCGTCGGCGGGGTCGCCGGCCGCTGGGTCAGCCTGCCCCTCGGGGCGGTGACCCTGACCGAGCGGTTCCTCGCGAGCCCGACGAGCGATCCCAGTGGCCCGACGACCGATTCGACGAGCC
This sequence comes from Candidatus Eiseniibacteriota bacterium, assembly GCA_036845125.1. Classification (GTDB taxonomy): domain Bacteria; phylum Eisenbacteria; class RBG-16-71-46; order RBG-16-71-46; family RBG-16-71-46; genus DAIUEO01. Next base: position 8,070 of record DAIUEO010000126.1, read on the forward strand.
GCCCCCCCCTGCCCGAGGCAGTCGAGGCGCTCGAGGCCCACGTCGCCGGCCAGCTCGTGCACGCCTGCGCACTCATGCCGACCTCCGCGCCGCTGCTCGCCGGGGTGGGCGGCACCGTGACCGTCATGGGGATGCTGGATCAGAAGATGGTCAACTATGACCCGGCCCTGCTGGAGGGCTACCTGATCCTGTCCGAGCGGGCGAATTCGCTGATCCACGGCATCCTCACCAGCTCCCACAAGGAGCGCCGCTCGTGGCCCGCCATGGGCGAGGGGCGGGCGGATATCGTGGTGGCCGGGGCACTTGTCGTGCGCGGACTCCTCCGGCGCTTCCCCAGCGCGGGGCTGGTCTGCTCGACCCAGGGACTTCGGTACGGGCTCGCCCGGGAGGCCGCCCGGCTGAACGCGGCCTAGACCTTCATTCGGGTGTTGACCGGACCGGATCGAGGGGCAGATACTCTCGACGGCGAACTGAAAAGAAAATGCGTCGATCAAGAGTTTTGACACCGCAGGTCCCCTCAATGACAACCTTGCCTGTGCAACCGGTCCCTCCACCGGACTCGGGCCTTAAAGGTTTTTCCACGAAGGGAAAGACTGGAGGGCAGAATCCATTGAGAAATCAGTTCCGCATCCTGGCCCTGTCGATCCTGGTCGCAGCAGGGATCGGTTGTAGCGCGGGCCTCGCCTCCGACGCCGACGCCGCGGCAACAGCAAAATCTCCAGGGTTCTCCTGGAGGCCGCCAGTCGGTGTCTTCACCGGCGACCCGGACATTGGGTCCAACAAGAACCCACCGCCCGGATCTGTGACTCGCCGTCCCAATGGAGACGAGCGCCCTTCATTCCCTCCGCAGTGGCGTTGGGTCTGGTGGGAAATTCGCGCGAAGTTTGTAAGCGGCGGGTGGTAGTCACGGCCATTCGCTGAACGCTGAACTCGGTTACAGGTCCTCCGATCAAGGCACGGAGGGCGAACGGGCTGCATTACCGAGAGGGATGGGAAACGTGCATCGAGCGATCCCCCCCGATCTGACTCATGGACGTCACCCGGTGCGAAACGGCGCACCGCAACATGAGGCGATCGGCGATCTACATCTGGCGGCTGACAATTTCTCGGGAGCGGCGGAGGAATACCTCGCGGCGCTTCGCGAGGTCGGCCCCAATGAGCCCGCGGAACGCTGCCGGGTGCTCGAACGGCTGGCGCGGGCGGAGACCCGTCGTGGTGAATACGAACGCGCGCGCCGCGCCCTGCGTGAGGCCCGTCACACCGCACGGCTTCTCGACGATCCGCTCGTTATCGCCCGCATTGCTGCGGGGTTCGCCCACGTCGCGGCACAGGTCGGGCAGTACCAGCGCGGCCGGCGCTACGGGCTCTTCGCATACCGCCGGCTCCGCAATTCGGACGACCATCAGTCCGTGGGTCGCGTGGAGGTCACGATCGGACTCTGCGCCGCGCGTCTCGGGAAAACCGCCGAGGCGATCGACTGGCTGCAGAGTGCGGCCGCGACCTTCCGCCGGATCGAGGATCCCGACGGACTCGTCACCGCCCTCAACAACCTCGGCCTGGTCTACAAGAATCTCCGCGAGTGGCGGGAAGCCACCCGTTATCTGGAGCAGGCCATGAGGCTCGACGAACGCGCGGGCCTCTATTCGCGAATGCTGGCGCACAGCCAGAACCTCGGCATCATCCGGCTGCGGCTCGGCCAGTGGGATCTTGCCGAGGAGAACTTCCGGACTACGCTGCGCATCGCGCGCGAAACCGGATACCAGCAGGGCGAGGCCGCGGCGCTGCTCGCCACCGGCCTGCTCGCACGCCGTCGCCGCCAGTCGGAGCGCGCCGAGGAGCACTACAAGCAGGCGCTCGAGCTCGCGACCAAGGTCGGCGCCCGTCGCGAGGCCATCCTGGCCCGCGAGTTCCTGGGCGAGCTGCTGCTCGACAAGGGCGAGGGGCTCGCGGCTCTCGGCCTGCTCGAGCCCGCGCTCGAAGAGGCGATCTCGCTCGCGCCGAACGGCGATCTGGTGGTCGAGCTCGAGAATCGGCTCGGCCTCTGCCTGCTGATGCTCGAGCGCCGCGAGGAGGCCCAGGTCCGCCTCACCCGCGCACTCACGCTCGCCGAGGGGCTCGCCGACCGCAGCGAGGTGGCCTTTGCCCAACGTGCGCTCGCGCGTGTCGAAGCG
>DAIUEO010000127.1:0-10228 GCA_036845125.1 Candidatus Eiseniibacteriota bacterium
GGGATCGTTCCCCTCGTAGACGTACCCGGGAAGGCGGCTCAGCCAGTTGGGCGTGAGCAATCGAAGCGAGTCCCACCGCTCGGTCTTCCACGAATGGGCGACTTCGCCCCGCTCGAGGATCACATGATCGATCGAGCGTGCCGTGAGGCAATGGCTCATCGCGAGGCCGGCGTGACCGGCTCCAATGACGACGGTGGTGACTCGCACTCGACGTGGCTCGGGAGAAACCCCTCGCCTACCGAACCTCGACCATGACGTTCGTCGGGTTGGTGATCACGTCGTACACGGCCGAGCGTTTCTGCGACTGGGCCACGATGGCCTTGATCTCATCGGAGGTGGCGTCGGCCTTGATGTCGTAGATCACCTTGATGCCGTCGAACCCGTTTCGGATGTCGCCGTCGATGCCGAGGATTCCCGCAAGGTCCATTCCGCCCTCGAGCGTCGCCTTGACCGAGTGCAGCTGGACTTCCCGCAGCTGGGCAACGGACGCGATCCCCGCAGTCAGGCAGCTCGCCAGTCCCGCGAGCACCATCTCGACCGGCGTGGCGCCGTGGTCTTCGGACGCAAAGACCTCGGGATGGTCGGCATCGAACGTGAACGTCGTCCGGTGCTTCTGCTCGTCGCCGAGCCCGTAGAAGCCCTCGACCGTGGAGCGGCTGTGAGTTCCCTTCACCCACTCGCACGTCGCACGCCACTTGAACTGCGCCGCGGCCGGCTGGGCGGTCAGTGCCTCGCGGGCGTCGAGCAGGGCTTGCACGTTGACACCATTGTCCACTTTCTTGGCGATGCTCATGGCATTCCTCCGGTTTCGTGTCGCAGTGAATCAGGGTGGATCTTTGCGTTTGCGGGTTGCGAAAGGCTAGCGACTGTCGGGGCGGCGGACCGACAGCTCCGGCGGCGGGCGACCGCCTTCAGTGGATCGGGAAGGTTTTCCAGCCACCGGCTGCCCTTCCGGCTGATCGAGGCCGAGCAGAGCCTCGACCTCGAGGTTCATGTTCCTGCTCAGGTCCCGATGGAGCGGCTGGAGAACCTCGAGGTCCCACTCGAATCCGGCGATGGCGTCCGTGATCTCGAAAAGCTCGCGGGACAGATCGTCGCGCGTCGACTGGTATTCCGCCAGCGCCTGGTCCGATCCCCGCTCAACGGCGCGCGCCAGCAACTCCGCGTCGCGCAGCGCATCGCTGATGCCGTGAGCGGTAATGGGGTCCTTGAAATAGCCGGCGTCCCCCACCAGCGCCCATCCCGGTCCGGCGCTCCGGCGCATGTAGCCGGCCTGACCGGGAAAGCCGCGGAACCGCTCGGACAGCACGGCAGCCGAAACCTCCCGGGCCAGGTCCGGTGCGCATTCCGACAGGACCCGGTGATAGCCTCCTTCCATGTCCCGCTGCATCTCGTCCCGGAACCGGGCTGACGGAACGGTGGCGAAGACACAGGTGTTGTCGTCGTTGGTGGGGATCGCGCCGGCGCTGACGCCCGGACGGTAGTGCCACCGGTTGCCGTGGTTCTCGAGCCCGCGCCAGAACCCGTAGACGACTCCAGCGGCGAATTTCCCCTCGCGGTAGGTCTCCGCCTCGACCTTTCGCGCCACGGTCGATCGGATTCCGTCGGCGCCGATCACGAGGCCGGCGCGAACCTCGTGCAGGGAACCGGCGCGATCCTCGAGCACCACACCCGACACGCGGCCGTTCGGGCCCCGGAGCAGATCGGAGAGCCGCGGTCCGTAACGCACATCCGCTCCCGCCGCCGCGGCGGCGTCCGCCAGCAGCGGGTCGAGCACCGTGCGACGTGGCGAGTAGAAGGCATCGACGCCGTTACGCGGCTTGATCGGGATCGTGATCACCTCGTCGCCGTAGACGAATCGGGTGGCCCGAACGGGAGGAGTTCCCGCCGCGCGCACCTGCTCGAGCAGGCCCCAGCGATGCAGCTGCAGCACTCCCGCTCGCATCAATGCCAGAGTCGAGAGCGTGTCGGCACCGTGCCGATCGCGGTCGAACAGCAGGACGCTCATGCCCCGGCGCGCCAGCAGCATCGCCGTCGCGGCGCCGGAGCAGCGCGCTCCCACGACGATGGCGTCGTAACGCTCGTTCAGGGGTCTTTCCATGAGCACGGTCCCGACCTGCGCGATGAGGAAGAAGAGGCGGCCTGCAACGGGCCGATCGTCAATGCGCCGGCCTGTCACGAAGGCACTGATGTTTCTCTGCGGGCACATCCGCGTCAAGGGAATTGTGGCTCGAATGCAGTTGACAGGGACGCCACGTTTTCAGCGTCGGGTGGCGATGGTGAAGCGCCGCCGCCCGCGGTCAGCGGCGCTTCACCAGCGCCGAGAAGTCGTTGACCACCTCGACGATTCCAGTGGTGCGTTCGGCCGGCGGCACCAGCAGGAAGAAGCGTTCGCCGGCCTCGTCGCAGGTCCAGGAGTTCTGATCGGGCCCCGGCGATCCCACCGGCAGCGCGAACAGGGGGCGCGGTGTGCCGGGATGGAATCCCTCGCGGGTGTCGATGTCGGCCTCCATCAGGCGCCGGTCGAAGCCCTCGAAGATCAGGGCCCGGCCACCGCGCACCCAGCGGGGCTGCACCGCGGATGAGGTCGAGATCTGCCAGCGACCCGAGGCGTCACCGATTCCCTGCACGAATACGTGGACATTGGGCAGGTTCCCCGAGGCATAGGCGAGCCACCGGCCGTCGGGTGACAGCCGCGGCTGTGCGAGGAAGGAGGTCGAATCGGGCAGCGGACGCGGCCGTCGATCGGAACCCTCGAGAGGAACGTCGAAGGCGTGAAACGTGGGCCCGACGTACAGCACCCTGGAACCGGTCGGGGTCCACTGGCTGAGCGATCCGCCCGCGCCCTGTGGAGTTACGAGCGAATCCGTCACCCCCATGCCGTCCGCGAACGCAACCATGATTCGGCTGGCGACGTCACTTGCGCGTGTGATGTACGCGAATCGCCGGCCGTCCGGGGACCAGACGGGAGTACTGGCCGTGCCGCCGCTGAACGTCAGGCGGGTGTCCGTTCCCCGCGCGAGATCCAGCACCGAAGCGTCGCCGTCGGTCCCGACCGCGCCCGCGGTGCGTCGGAGATAGAGCAGCCGACGGCCATCGGGTGACAACTCGGGATTCGAAATCAACCCGGAGAGCAGCGCCGCGCCCGACTGGACCCCAGATCGCTTCGCCTCCCGCAGCGTCACCGTCTCGCCCCCCGTTTCGCGCGAGAACGCCAGCACCCCGCTGGGGGATGCCGAGAAGTGTCCGCTCGCCGAACCGATGCGCAGGCCGTCGGCGATCGTGACGGGCTCGCCCACGAGCTTGCCGGCGCCGAGATCGAGCTTCTGGGCGAGCAGGTTCTTTTCCCGCAGGAACAACACCCATCCACCGGGGGCGTACTCGACGCGACCGCCAGACTTGCCGAGAAGTTTCGAATCGAGCGAGCCGAGCCGGCCGAGCCGGATGTTGCCGCTGCCGGAGGTGTTTCGGAGGTTCCCGATGAACAGGAAATGCTCGCCGTCGGGAAGAAAGCACGGCCAGGCGCTTCCGACCTCGCCGTCCTCCCGGTAAACGCGCGAGGCGGGTCGCATCTCTCCGCCCGTCGCGGACACGACGCGCAATGTGTCGACGAAGCGGGTGTCCATCAGGATCATGCCCTTCGATCCCCAGCTGAGGTCGACGCCGCCCTGCGCAGGGCAGATTACGGTCGGCGACCCGCCGCCGACCGGGGCCCGCTGGATCTTGTCGGCGGCGACGAACACGATTTCGCGCCCATCCGGCGACCAGTAGGCGCGGCGCAGGCCGCGGGTGCCGGGGATCGGCACGGCGTCGACCTGGTCGATGGGCCGCACGTAGGCCTGCGAAGTGCCGGCGGAGTCCACGCCCTGCAGCAGGATGAAGCGGCCGTCGGGCGAAACGCGCGGCCAGAAATAATCGATAGCCCCCGAAATGTCGCCGAGCCGGAACCGCACGAGCGGAGCCGGCTCCGGCTTGCGCAGCAGCCCCCACCCCGTCGCGCCGGCGGCGACGACGAGTGCCACCGCCGCCATCGTCCACGCAAGCGATGAGTTCCTGGATCGGGCGGCCATGGCGGCGGGCGCTCCGACCGAAGATGCCGGCGCCATGCTCGCGGCGGACAACCCCGCCGACTCGGCGAGACCCTGCAGCTGGAGCTTCACGTCGTGCGCGGTCTGGATGCGCTCCTCGGGATCCTTGGCCAGGCAGTTGCGAATCAGCCGGTCGAGCCCAGCCGGCGGGCCGCCCACCACCGACGAACCCGAGGGCACCTCGGAGATCGCAGCGGGCGTGCGCTCGAGGATCGCCGCAATCAGGCTGGCCTGGCTGCGGCCCTCGAACGCACGCCGGCCGGTCGCCATCTCGTAGAGCACGCAGCCGAGCGCCCAGATGTCGCTGCGCACATCGGCTTCCCTGCCCTCGAGCTGTTCGGGCGACATGTACTGGAAGGTTCCGAGCAGCGTGCCCTCGGCGGTCAGCGCCTGCGCCACGGTCGGAGACTGGGTGAGCGCCGCCATGGTTTGCCCGGAGCCACTCGCCGTCCCGCCCATGCCGGTCACCCGCGAGAGTCCGAAGTCCATGAGCTTCGCCGCACCGCGGGTGATCATGATGTTGCCCGGCTTGAGATCGCGGTGGACGACCCCCGCGCGATGCGCGCGATCGAGGGCGTCGGCGATCTGGGTGCCGAGACGGAGCATCTCGGCAGGGGTCAGCGGTCCGCGCTGGAGCCGGTGCGCGAGGGTCTCGCCCTCGATCAGCTCCATCACCAGGTAGTCGGTCCCGTTTTCGCGCCCGACGTCGAACAGCGTGCAGATGTTGGGATGGTTGAGTGACGAGACCGTCCTGGCCTCGCGCTCGAAGCGGGCGCGCACCTCGGGCTGGGCCGAAAGGTGCTCGGGAAGCACCTTGATGGCAACGTCGCGGCCAAGGCGCGTGTCCCTGGCACGGTACACCTCGCCCATGCCCCCCGCTCCGATGGGCGTGACGATTTCGTAGGGTCCGAGTCGTGTCCCCGGGGCGAGCGGCATCGGCGCAATCTACCTCAAATGCGGTATGTCCCGTGCGTTCTCTGCCGGAGGCGTCTTGCTTTCCTCCGGTTCCACGCAGGCTCTACCATCCCGCCCGGTTCGGAGGAAGGAGTGTTCCATGGCGCAATCGCCCGCGAACGGCTGGCACGTCTACATGCTGCGCTGCCGGGACGGGACTCTCTACACCGGGATCGCGCGGGATGTGGAGCGACGGCTCGAGGCGCACCAGTCCGGCGCCGCGGCGAAGTACACGCGAGCCCGGCGCCCGGTCGCCCTCGTCTACCGGGAGCCCCAGCCGGATCGCTCCCGCGCTCTCAAACGGGAAGTCGCGCTGCGACGATTGGGACGCGCCGGCAAGCTGGCGCTGATCGCGGCGAACCCCACCGAGTGATACCCTGCTCGGCCTTGCAAACCGTCGCCTCGCTCTCCCGTCCCGGAACGCCACTCGTGTCCTACGAAATCGCCGCCTGCAAATCTCCCGAAGAAGTCCTCGCGGCCATCGCGCCCGTGATGCACTACTTCGGAGCCACCCCCACGCCGCAGGACGGCACGCGCTTCCTGCCGTTCGTCGAGCCTTCCCGCGCCTTCGTGGCACGTGAGAGCGACGTGGTGGTCGGGGGCTGCGGGTCCTTTCCGTTCGAGTTGACCGTGCCCGGAGGCACGGTGCGTGCTGCCGGGCTGTCGGTGGTCGGGGTCCGCCCGACGCACCGCCGGCGCGGCATCCTCCGCCGGATGATGCGGGCCCAGATCGACGACACCCGCGATCGCGGTGAGCCGGTCGCCATCCTGTGGGCGTCCGAGGACACGATCTACGGGCAGTTCGGCTATGGCCTCGCGTCGCTCACCGGCGAGATCGACGTGGCGAAAACGTCCACCGCCTTTGCGAAACCGTTCGAATCCCGCGGCGAGTTCCGCCTCCTCGGCGAAGTGGAGGCACTGCCCCCGATCGCCGAGGCGTACGAGCGAGCGCGCCCCGATCACCCGGGCATGCTCGCGCGCGGCACCGAGTGGTGGCGCCTGCGGCGGCTCGTGGATCCGGAGAACCGGCGGCAGGGTGCGGGCGAGCTGAATCGGGTGCTGCTGTCGCTCGACGGCCAGCCCGCCGGCTACGCGCTCTACCGCATCACGCAGAAATTCCAGTCGGGGTCCTCCGTCGGGTACGTCAGCGTCATCGAGGCGGTGGGCGCCAGTCCCGAGGCCACGCGCGAGCTGTGGCGCTTCCTCTTCGACATCGACTGGGTGGCGAGCGTGAAGGCGATGCTGCTGCCGATGGACCATCCGCTGTTTTTCCTGCTGGCGCGCCCGCGCGAGATGGATTTCCGCGTTCGCGATGGACTGTGGGTCCGCCTCGTGGATCTTCCGTCCGCGCTCGCCGCCCGGCGCTTGGGCCACGGCGACCCGGTCGTGATCGAAGTCACCGACCCGTTCTGCACCTGGAATGCCGGCCGCTGGCGGCTGAGCCCGGCGGGCGCCGAGCGCACCACCGCGGATCCCGAGCTGGGGTGCGACATCACGGCACTGGGATCGGTCTACCTCGGCGGCTTCACCTTCGCGCGGCTCGCAAGGGCCGAACGCGTGACGGAACTGCGCGGGGGTGCGGCGTCACGCGCCGATGCACTCCTGCCGGCCGATCGCGCACCCTGGTGCCCGGAGATCTTCTGACCATGACCCTTCAAGAGATCCTGCGCCGCTGTCTCTGGCTGCCATGCCTGGTCGTGGTGATGTGCTTCGGGTGTGCGCCGTCGAAGCAATCGTCCGAATCGAGCTTGGCGGATACGACCTCGACGGCGGTCGCCGATTCCGGCCTGATGCACGTCGAAGAGCCGGTGCCCCCCGAGCTCCAGGCCGAGGCCACGAAACCCTGGACCGGCGATTTCGACGGCATGGTTCAGAGGCGGGTCATCCGCGCCCTCGTCGTCTACAACAAGACCCACTACTTCTTCGACGGGCTCCGGCCCCGCGGCATCTCGTACGACGCGCTCGTCGAATTCGAGAACAGCCTGAACGAGGCCCTCAAGACCCGGCACCTCAAGGTGCACGTGTTCCACATTCCGGTGTCCCGGGACCGCCTGCTGCCGATGCTGGCCGCGGGCGAAGGGGATCTCGCGGTCGGCAACATCACCATCACACCCGAGCGCGCGAAGCAGGTGGCGTTTTCCATTCCGGTCGCCGACAGCGTGTCGGAGGTGATCGTGACCCACGCTTCCGGTCCCGCGCTTTCATCGCTCGCGGATCTCGCCGGCCGCGAGGTCTGGGTGCGCCGCGCCAGCAGCTACTACGAGAGCCTGATCGCGCTGAACCAGCGCTTCCGCAGCGAGGGCCGCGACACCGTCGTGATCCGTGCCGCGGACGAGCAGCTCGAGACCGAGGACCTGCTCGAGATGACCGCGGCCGGGCTCATCGACATCACGGTCGCCGACGACCACCTGGCGAAATTCTGGGGCGACATCTTCGACAGCCTGCGCGTCCACCCCGAGCTCACGGTGCGCACCGGCGCCGAGCTGGGCTGGGCCTTCCGCAAGAACAGTCCCCTGTTCGAGAAGCAGGTCAACGGTTTCCTCCGCAAGCACGGCAAGGGGCAGTGGCTGGGCAACATGCTGTTCAAGCAGTACCTGCGGACGAACAAGTGGGCTCGGAATCCCAACGCCGGCGCCGAGCGCCGGCGATTCGCCACCACGGCGGCGATGTTCAAGCGCTATGCGGACAAGTACGAATTCGACTGGCTGATGATCGCGGCGCAGGCCTACCAGGAGTCGAAGCTCAACCAGAAGCTGGTGAGCCCGGCGGGGGCGGTCGGCGTCATGCAGCTCCTGCCCAGCACCGCGGCTGATCCGAGCGTGAACATCCGCGACATCACGAAGATCGAGAACAACATCCACGCGGGCGTCAAGTACATGCGCTACATCCACGACAACTATTTCGCCGACGCACCGATGAGCGAGGTCGACCGCCATCTGTTCGCCTTCGCCAGCTACAACGCCGGTCCCAACCGGATCGCCGCGCTGAGACGCCGCGCCGAGAAGCAGGGACTCGATCCCAACGTCTGGTTCCACAACGTGGAGATCGTGGCCGCCAAGGCGATCGGGCGGGAGACGGTTCAGTACGTCAGCAACATCTACAAGTACTACGTGGCCTACAAGCTCGCGCTCGAGAAGGAACTGAAGGCGAAGCCAAGCTGATCTTCGCCGTAAACCGTACACCGCGAACGAATGATCAACCGGCGAGGCTCACGCCGATGAGGCGTCCGAGCGCGAACGTCAGCCCGGCCGCACCGAGTCCGAAGACCAGCATCCGGAAAGCGCTGAACCAGACGTTCCGCCCGGTCATGAGCGTGATCGCGGCGCCGATTCCCATCAGGGCAACGGCGCTCGCCGCGATGCTTGCCGCGACCGCAGGAGTCCCCTCCAGGAACATGAAGGGCAGCACGGGAACGATCGCGCCGATCGCGAAGAGCAGGAACGAGGTGATGGCCGCGACCCACGCCGAGCCTCCCAGGTCCTCGGGATCGATCGAGAGCTCTTCGCGCGCAAGCGTGTCGAGCGCGCTTTCCGGAGAGGCGATGACGCGCTGGGCCAGCGCGCGGGCCTGCTCCACCGGGATGCCCTTGGCCTGATAGATGAGGGCCAGCTCCTCGGCTTCCTCCTCCGGGGCGGTCGCCAGCTCCTCGCGTTCGATGGCGATCTGTCGCTGGAACAGTTCGCGCGAGCTCTGCACCGAGAGCCACTCGCCGAGCGCCATCGATCCCGCGCCGGCCAGCAACCCGGCAAGTCCCGTGACCAGGATGCCGTGACCCGAGAGCTCCGCACCGGCCACGCCCATGACGAGACTGAGATTCGACACCAGGCCGTCGTTCGCGCCGAGCACCGCGGCCCGGAGCGCGTTGCCGCCGACCGCGCGGTGGCGGCCCTCGAATCGCGCGAGCCAGCTGCCTTCGAGCCCGCCTCCGGTGTCGCGAATCGCGCGAAGCACACGCCCGTGCGAACGCTCCTGGACCGGAAGAACTGTCGTCGCGCTCTCGGGCTGGGCGGAATAGCCGCTGGTGTCGCCGGCTTCGGCGTCGATCAGCATGGGCAGCACGAGCCCGGGACTGCGGCGCGCCAGCCAGCGGAGGATCCGCGCGCGCGCGCTCGGCGTCAGCTCGGGTGCGGCGATGCCGGCACCGCGCAGTTGCTCCTCCCAGAACGCGGCGTGCTTGCGCTCGGCCGCTGCGAGACGCCGATACACGTCCGCCACCGAAGCCTCGCGCTCTCCTCGAGCGAGCGTTTCGTAGAGGGTCGCGCTGTCGATCTCGTTCTGACGGTTCGCCCGCCAGCGGCGGACGTCCTCGGGCTTCGTACGCGGGACGCGAGGCGTTTCGCCAGTTCCCATGACGGCCCTATCGGGCGGGAGCCCGTGGCGTCAGCTTGAGCAGCTTGCCGTTGCTCTCGTCGGTGACCAGGTAGATCGCGCCGTCCGGGCCCTGAACGACATCGCGGATGCGTGAATTCAGGTTCCGCAGCAGGCGCTCCTCGCCCACCACCCGGTCGTTGCTCATCACCAGGCGGATCAGCGCCTGGCTGGCGAGTCCGCCAATCAGGAAGTTGCCGCGCCATTCCTGAAAGAGCGATCCGCTGTAGATCGTGAGCCCGGAGGGCGCGATCACCGGATCCCAGTAGTAGACGGGCTGCTCCATGCCTTCCGCCTGCGTGGTCTTGTGGATCGGCCGGCCCGAGTATTCCTCGCCGTATCCGATCGTGGGCCAGCCGTAATCCTTGCCGCGCTCCACCAGGTTCAGCTCGTCGCCGCCCTGCGGACCCATCTCGACGATCCACAGCCGACCCTTGTCGTCGAGCGCCGCCGAGAGAATGTTGCGGTGTCCGATCGACCAGATCTCAGGTCTGGCACCCAGGGCTTTCACGAACGGATTGTCGGGCGGTACCGAGCCGTCCGGATTGATGCGAACCACCTTGCCGAGATGGCTGTCGAGCTTCTGGGCCTGGACGCGGCCCTGGAGGATGGAGCGTTCACCGAGCGTGACGAACAGCTTGCCGTCGGGCGTGAACACCAGGCGTCCGCCGGCGTGCGCCGTCGACTCGAGCGTCGGCTGCATGCGGAAGATGATCTGCAGGCCTTCGATTCTGGGTGGTGTGCCATCCACCAGCTTCGCGCGCGCCACCGCGAGCCCGTTACCGCCCTCGCGCGGCTCGTAGTAGGTCCAGTAGATG
>DAIUEO010000128.1:0-223 GCA_036845125.1 Candidatus Eiseniibacteriota bacterium
CAGGGAGATCGCGATCGAGCCGTTCGAGGAATTCCCCGGGGTTGCGAAGTTGAGCGCGGCGCCGGGCTGCGAGCAGCCGTCGAGCAGCGTCGAGACCGCGATGGCCGGCAGGGGCGTGGACGGCGCGATGACATGGGGCCCCGCGCCCGCGATGTCGAACGTGATCCAGTGATGGACGCCGGGACTCGCGTTGGCGGTCTCGATCGCAGAGCGCAGGGCCGCG
>DAIUEO010000128.1:233-10210 GCA_036845125.1 Candidatus Eiseniibacteriota bacterium
GAGCTTCTGCGCGTAGAGCCCGCCCGCGAGCCGGCTCCGCTGATCGGGCCACGCGACGAACAGGTTGCCGGCGCCGTTGGAGGCGGCCGCGAGCTGGGACTTGAAATCCGGGCTCACCGCGACGGGAAGCCCGTTCGCGTTCCACTGCGGTGATCCGAGCCCATCGAGACGCTGGGCGAACACCGAGGTCGAGGTGCTCCGGTGGTCGAGCCAGGTGACGATCGCGCCGCCGCTTCCGTCCGGCACCAGGCGGACTTCGCTCTGGCCGCCGGGCGCGGCGCACACCCAGATCTCGCTGCCGTCCGGATTCAGCCGCACACCGGTGCTGCTCACCATCTCGGCCCTCACATCGATGTTCTCGGGCCATCCGACGATGACGCCGCCGTCGCCGCGCATCACCATCGAGAACAGGCTGGTGCTGGTCGCGGTGACCCGGACGCCGGCGGGATTCCACTGCAGTACACCCGAGCGCTTCAGCTTCTGCGCGTAGATTCCGGCGGCGCCGCTACGATTGTCCTGCCAGACCACGATGATCCCGCCGGCTCCATCGGACCCGATGCGGGGAGTGCCCCGGGTGCCGGTGCCGGAGTAGACGGGAATGCCGTTGACCGTCCAGAGCGGATCTCCACTGGCATCCAGTCGCTGAGCGTAAATCGCGCTGCCGGATCGCAGGTCCGACCATACGATCACGCAGCCTCCGGTTCCGTCGGCCACCACCTGGGGTGTCTGCTGCGTACCGCCGAATACGCAGACCGGGGCGCCGGCCGCCGGCCACAGCTGGGCCCCGGTCGCATCCAGACGCTGGGCGAAGATGTTGGGCGGCGATCCGCCCTGCCAGGTGAACACCGCCCCGCCCGCGCCGTCGCTGGTGGCCGAGCAGTTGATCTGGTTTCCGATCTCGGCGTTGATCACTGCGCCGTCGGTCGACCAGGTGGCGGCGCCGGCCGAGGTGATGCGCCGGGCGTAGAGGTCGGTCGGAACGCCGATGCGCTGATCCTGCCAGAAGACAATGGCGCCCCCGGCGCCGTCGGTGACGATGCCGGGCTGTGATTGCGCGCCAGTGGCGGTGCACAGGGCGACTCCGCCGGGCGAGCCTACGGGAGCCCCGTCGGAATCGAGGATCCCGGCGTAGATGTCGGTGGAGCCGATGGAGCCGCTCTGCCAGGCGACGATGACGCCGCCTGCTCCCGCGATCGCGGCGGGACTTCCCCCGCTGGCCGCGACGCGCCGGCCGCCGAATGGCCAGGCGGCAGATGCGAGCGTTGCCCAGGAGACGGAAACCAGAATCAGAGCCAGCGCCGGCGGGAGCATGCGAACGAAGGAGTGCGTCATGACAGCCCTCGAATGTGGGATCGCGAGAGTAAATACGCGGGAGCAGCTCGGGGGTTGGCCAGCCTGGAGCTATGGAACCAGGACGATCTTGCCGAAGTGCGCGCGTGCCTCGATCCGCTCGTGGGCCTTGCGCGCCTCGCGGAGCGGCATCACCGAATCCACCACCGGGCGGAGCTTTCCGCTGTTCACGAACTGGAGCACCTCGACCATCTCCGCGCGGCGGCCCATCCACGAGCCGAGCAGCGTGAGGTGGCGGCCGAAGAGCTGGTTCAGCTCGAGCGTCACCCGGCTGCCGATGGTGGTGCCGCAGGTGACGAGCCGTCCATTGCGCGCGAGGGTCCCGACCGCCTTCTCGAACACCGCGCCCCCCACGTGCTCGAAGACCACGTCCACGCCCTTGTTCTCGGTGGGGGCCGGAACTTCAGCGGGCCACTCCGGAGACGAGTGCAGCACCACGTGGTCGGCGCCGAGCTTCCTCGCTGCCGCGGCCTTGGCCTCGGTTCCCGCGGTCGCGATGACCCGCGCACCGTGGAGCTTCGCGACCTGGATCGCGGCGCTGCCGACGCCGCTCCCGGCGCCCATCACCAGGCAATCCTCGCCGGCCTCGAGACGGGCCCGGCCGATCAGCATGTGCCAGGCGGTCAGGAACACGAGGGGCACCGCCGCCGCTTCCGTGAACTTGAGGTTCTCCGGATAGGGAAGGCAGTTCACCGCCGGCACCGCCACCATCTCCGCGTAGCCGCCGTTCCGCTTCCGCCCGAGCACGTCGTACTGCCGGCACAGGTTGTCGTCGCCGTTCATGCACGCCGGGCACACTCCGCACGAGAGCGTTGGCAGCACCAGCGTCCGGTCGCCCGGCTTCAGATGCTTCACGGCGGCGCCGGCCTCGTGCACGATTCCCGCCACGTCGTTGCCGAGAATGTGTGGCATCTCGATGTCGAGGCCGCGCAGCCCGGCGCGCACCCAGAGATCGAGGTGGTTGATGCCGCAGGCCTTGACCTCGACCAGCGCCTCGTCGGGACCGGGCCTGGGGTCCGGCGCGTCCCGGTATTCGAGCACGTCGGGACCGCCAAATCGCTCGAAGACGATCGCCTTCATTCGTCGTAGAGCACAGTGGGCTCCTCGTAGAAGCGCACCTGCCGGCTGGATTGTTTGTCGCGCAGCCACTCCTTGAGCCAGCGGTTCTTCTCCGCGAGCGGTGTGGCACGGTCGGCGAGCCGCTCGAGCGGCACGTTCAACCGGAGCGCGCGCCACGGCACCAGATGGCGTGTGATTCCGGCAGGGAGCCGCGAGTCTCCGGTCGCGAGCTCCAGGACCTCGTCGGGCTCGAAGTGCGGGAACACCACCACCGCGGTGGCGTCCGGAAGCCGCCGCCGCGCCGTCTCGATCGAATCGGTCGGGACCCGGTGGAAACGCTTGTCCGCGCGGTAGAGATCGACCACCGCGTTGAGCAGGCGGTTCCGCTGGTGAAGATCGTGCCCGCCTTCGAGCGCCACCGCGGCGCCGTCCGAGAACATCACGCACGCCAGCGCCTCGCGGCGCCCGAGCAGCGCACGTCCGCGGCCGGGGTCGGTCTCTTCGAGCGTCAGACCGTCGATGTCGCGGAGCGCGCGTTCGAAGCGCGGGCGCGGCTCGTCGGCGAGCGCGTGGCACCAGGTGGTGAGCTCGACGTCCTCGTAGCGCACCACCTGGACGACGAGGTGCGGCAGCCCTGCGGCCTGGGCCGCGGTCGAGCGGTTGGCGCCGTCCAGCACCACGAAGCGGGGCTCGCTGCTCCCATCGGCAGAGGAGAGGGGCGTGACGATCGGCGGGTTCTTGAGCAGGCCCTGTTCCCGGAGTTTCGCCGCCAGCGGCTGCATGCGCTGGTCGTCGTGCCGCTCGTGGGGAACCAGCGACTCGACCGGCACGAAGCGCAGGTCGGGCATGCGGGGCTCACGCGGATTCATGGCGCGCATCCTACACGAGCGTCGGGCGGGTTCACGGCTGTTCGCGGCGCCGCCTCTGATACACGTAGGAAACCGCGAGCAGCATCACGCCGACGCCGATCGCGACCAGGAACCGCCAGAACGCATCGACGGTGGCGAGGTCCGAGGTCAGGAACTTCGCGACCGTGAGCGCGAAGAGCGCGAGGCCGGCCCAGCGCAGGAACGCCGAGCCGCTGTTCCATCCGAGCACGAACAGCACGGCGGCCTGGAGCGCCCACGCGCCGCTGGTGAATCCCGCGGTCAGCGTGCGCACCCGCGAGGCGACGGTGACGCCGAGATCGGGCGGACGGGCCCACCGGGCGGCGTCGACCGTCAGCGCGCTCGCCGCGTGCTCGGCCTCGCGCACCGAGTAGCCGACGAGCAGCATGTTGATGCCGGCGGTGATCACCTCGGGCATTGCGCGATCGAGGGGCGAGAGCCGGTCGCGCCGGCGCGCGAGCTGCCACGCGACCAACGCCAGCACCGCGAGCGAGGCGAGGATGCGGAGCGACTCGGCGTGGACGATCGGCGGCAGCGTGAATTCACGGGGATGGGTCTCGACGAGCTGGAGGAACACGCCGCCGCCGCCGAGCGCCGCCACGACGTAGCCGCAGAAGCGCAGCCATCCCGCGCGCGGCTCGAGCCCGAGCAGCATCAGCACGGCGCCCTCGGTGCACCACGCGAGCGGCGTCCACTCGAAGCCGAGCAGGCGCTGGAGTCCGACGCTCACATACACGGTGGCCGCCCCGGTAAGCGGGCGCCACAGGTCGCGCTCCGGCCGCTGCGCGTCGCTGACGGCCGCGGCGCCGAGGTAGATCGTCGCGAGCGCCAGGAGCTGCAGGGTGGCGAGCGAGCGATGCGCTTCCGCAAGGAACGGCCACGCAGCGCCCAGGAAGAGGATCGGCGCCGACGCCACGACCAGGAGCGCGAGCGGCGGCACGCGGCCGCTGCCGCGTCCGAACTGGAGGACGGGCGCGAGCCCGAGCAGCAGGTACGTGCCCGCGAGCCCGATCTGGACCGGCCAGCTCCAGTCCTTCTCCGAGAAGTTCGCGGACCACGTCACCGTGGTGAGCACGAGCGAGGCGAGCGGGAGCGCATGCCAGCCCGCACGCATTCCGAGCGCCAGCACCACCGCGTTCACGAACCCGAGGTAGAGCAGCATCGTCCCCGGGTCCATGGAGAAGCCGCGGAGCGGGGCGAACGCGGCAATGAGCGGCGGCACGAACGCGCCGATCACGCCGAGCGCCCCCACCGACTGCGCCCCGTAGCGGAGCCCGAGCGCCACCGTGACGAGCGCGAGCGAGGTGAGCAGCGTGAAGCCGGCCCGCTCGTCGAACACGTGCAGGGTGAAGCGTCCGAGGTAGAGCGAGACGTACGCGGCGCCGAGCCCGAGGCCGATCAGCGCGTGGCCGAAGTGCGGCAGGTGGCGCGCCACGCGGTCGCCGCGCCACACCAGCGCGAAGCCGAGCGCGACGCCGGCGGCAACCAGCACCTGGGGTCCGAAACGGCCGGTCGTGAATCCCCAGACGATCAGGAAGAAGACACCGAGCAGGATCAGCACCGAGGCGATGTTCTGGAGCCATACGCCGCCGATCTGCTGTTCGAGGCTCTCGAGCGTGCGCGCGGGCCGGTGCGGCATCGGTGCGGGCGGTGCCGCCGGCGGCAGGGGAGCGGAAACGGTCGCGATGGGGGATTCCACCGGGCGCAGCGTCTCGGCGCCGATCACCGCGAGGTCGGGCCGCGCGGTGACGGATGTGCCGCCGGCGACCTTCTCCTCGAGCGACCGCATCCGCTCGGCCATCTCGCGCAGCTCGCGCCGCGCGGCGACCGCCTGCGCGAGCGCGATCAGCGGCAGCGCGGTGACCGCGGCGATCAGGATGAATGCGAGAAACCACACGGTGGATCCCTCCCGTGCAGGTCATCGGCCGTTTGCGGCCGGCGGGTTACTTCCGCACGCCCGACTGGGCGGCGCGTCCCTCCGTGAAGTAGGCGTGGGTGAAGCGCTTCATCAGCGCTTCGCGCCCGTCGTAGAGACGCTTGAGCGGGCGGGGCTCGTGGCGCGCGAGCGCATAGGCGGTGAGGAGCGGCAGGCCGATGGTCGAGTCGCAGTAGCAGATCACGGTGCCGGGGAGCTGCTCGGGGTCGATCTTGCCCCAGCTCACCGCCTCGGCGGGCGTGGCGCCCGAGAGCCCGCCGGTGTCGGGCCGCGCGTCGGTGACCGCGAGGAAATAGTCGTGGCCCTTCTCGGCGATCCCGAGCACCTCCTGGATCTGGGGCTCGGTCTGGAGCACGAAGTTCTTGGGACTGCCGCCGCCGAGGATCCACACCGCGCTCCGGCCGCCGTCGATCTTGGCGTTCCACACGATCGCCGCGGTCTCGTTGACGTCGGCGTTGACGTCGAACTGGAGCTTGTTCCCTTCGAGCGCCTTGGCCGCCACGTTCATCCCGATCGACGAATCGCCGGGCGAGCTGGTGTAGACCGGCACGCCGCATTGCCAGCACGCCGCGAGCAGCGAGCGCCGCGAGAGCCCGAGTGCCTCCTCGCGGGCGCGCACGTACTTGCCGCACAAGTGGTGGAATTCGGCGGTGCTCATGGTGCGCTGGAACTCGGGTCCGGAGATCAGCTCGCGGAAGAAGGCGTCGGTGTCGAGCAGGACCGAGTAGTCGAAGAACACGTCGTAGATGCGGACCACGTTCTTCTCGCGCAGCTCGACGTCGTCGGCCTGGAAGGTGCCGCGGTGCATCGAGAGCCCGATCCCGAAATGGGTGTCGTGGTAGAGATTGGCGCCCGTCGAGACGATCCAGTCGACGAACCCGGCTTCGACGAGCGGGATCAGGGCGCTCATGCCGAGCCCGGCCGGGGTCAGGGCGCCCGTGACCGAGAGCCCGACCGTGACGTTCTCTTCGAGCATGCGCTCGACCAGGAGCCGGGCGCCTTCGCGGAGCCGCGCCGCGTTGTAGGCGAGGAACGCGTGCTCGACCAGGTCGGCCGCGGTCTCCTTGCCGGTGATCGGCGCCGGATCGATACGCGGGCCGGTGATGTGGGGATTGCGCTTCGGCACGGGGGTCTCCTCAGTCTCTCGCGGTGGACGGGGCGGCAGAATAACGTCCGCCGCAGGGCGGCACCAATCTGGTAGCGTTCTCCCGCCATGAAGCTGCTCCTCGCACTGACCGCGGCCCTGCTGCTGCTCGCCTCCTGCGACAAGGCGACCGCGCCGAAACCGGACCCGACCCACGTCTACGACCTCATCTTCGACGGGAAGCGCACGATCACCGAGATCTGGGTGCTCGATTCGACCACGGATTCGCTTTACCGGTTCTTCGCGCCCAACGTTCCCACGTTCGATCCCACACCCGCGCCGGACGGCTCGAAACTCTCCTTCATCTACGACATCGGGATTCCCGACGAGACGGACGTCTGGCGTGTGGAGCGTGACGGCAACCATTTCCACCAGGTCACGTTCGATTCCGGCATCGACGACCAGCCGACGTGGTCACCCGACGGATTGCACATCGCGTACCGCAGCGTCCGCGAAGGGCCCGGCGACATCTGGGTGATGGACGAGCACGGGCTCGGTCCCGTGAACCTGACGCCCGATCCACCCCCCAACGTGAGCGGAGAGGCCCATCCCGCGTGGTCCCCGAATGGTGCCAAGATCGCCTACGCCAGCGATGCCGGCGGCGACATGGATCTGTGGGTCATGAACGCCGACGGCACCGACAAGGTCCGGCTCACCAACACCATCGACTTCGACACCGAGCCCGCCTGGTCGCCGGACGGCAGCCGCATCGCGTTCCGCCGGAGCAGCACGGGCAGAGGCTCGGACATCATGATCATCCCCGCAGGTGGCGGCACCGCGATGCCGCTCGCGCTCGCGGGCGAGCAGCGGGAGCCGGTGTGGTCGCCCAACGGCGCGCGCATCTTCTACGTCGGCCAGGACTCGATCGCGGCGCGACCGGACGTGTTCTCGATGAAGGCCGACGGCACCGACGTCCAGGCCGCCGTGCCGCCGGATTCCTTCCCGGGCGGCTGCCAGAA
Source organism: Candidatus Eiseniibacteriota bacterium (assembly GCA_036845125.1). GTDB lineage: Bacteria > Eisenbacteria > RBG-16-71-46 > RBG-16-71-46 > RBG-16-71-46 > DAIUEO01. The sequence goes on from DAIUEO010000128.1 coordinate 7,569, forward strand.
CCCCGCCTTCATCCGGCGGCCCTGACCCCGGGGATGAGAGCCGCGCCCGCCTTCATCATCGCTGCCTCGCTACTCGGCTCCGCCGTGAGCGCGGAACCCGCGAGCGACCCCGCCGCCGCGGCGCGATCCTGGGTGACCGCACACCAGCGCGAGATCGTTTCGGACCTCGCGAGACTGGTCGCGATTCCCAACGTGCCGAGCGACAGCGCGTCGATGCGCCGGAACGTGGAGACGCTGCGCGCCATGTTCCAGAGACGCGGCTTCACCGTCGAGATCGTCGAGACCCCGGGTGCTCCGCTCGTGCTGGCGGAGCGGAAGGTTCCGAAAGCGAAGCGCACGCTGCTGCTCTACGCGCACTACGACGGTCAGCCGGTCGATCCCGCGGGCTGGGCCCAGCCTTCGCCGTTCATGCCGGTGCTGCGCGAAGGCCGGCTCGAGGACGGCGCCCGTGAGATCGCGCGCTTCGACACGCTCAGCTCCTTCATGCCGGAATGGCGCCTCTATGCACGCTCGGCATCCGACGACAAGGGTCCGATCGTTGCCTTGTGCGCGGCGCTCGACGCGCTGGCGGCGAGCCGCAGCGCGCCGACCTCGAATCTGCGCGTCCTCCTCGATGGCGAGGAGGAATCGGGATCACGGGGCCTCCTCGCCGTGCTTCCCGGGCTGCGCGAAAAGCTCAGGTCGGATCTCATGCTGTTCTTCGATGGTCCCGCGCATCCTTCCGGCCGGCCGACGATCGCCTACGGCGTCCGCGGCGTCGTGACCGTGGACCTCACGGTTTATGGCCCGAAGACCGAGCTCCACAGCGGGCACTACGGGAACTGGGTCCCGAATCCGGCGTCGCGGCTGGCGGCCCTGCTCGCGTCGATGAAGGACGACCAGGGCCGCGTCCGGGTGCCGGGCTTCTACGACGGGATCGCGCCGCTCACCGCCGCCGAGGAGGCGATGCTGCGCGCGGTTCCGGACGACACCACCTCGCTGCTCCGCCAGTTCGGGATCGCGGGGCCGGATCGCGTGGGCGCGACGCTCCAGCATGCGATCCAGCTGCCGTCGCTCAATGTGCGGGGGCTTTCGAGCGCCGATGTCGGAGCGAACGCACGCACCATCATCCCCGATCATGCCACCGCCGCGATCGACATTCGGCTCGTGCGGGAGACGCGCGCCGCCGACATGGTCGAGAAGCTGCGCGCGCACGTTCGCGCCCAGGGCTTCCACGTGGTCACCGAGGAGCCGGACGACGTCGTGCGCGCGAGCCACCGCGACATCGTCCGCCTCGTCGCCTCGCGCGGCACCGAGGGCTATCGAACCGACCCGCTGTCACCCGACTCGAAGCGGGTGGCCACATCGCTCACGCGCGCGCACGGCGCGCCCCCGGTCGAGATCCGCACCATGGGCGGGACGCTCCCGATCGCGCCGATCGCGGGGCTGCTCGAAGTCCCGGCGATCGTGATTCCGACCGTCAACTTCGACAACCACCAGCACTCGGACAAGGAGAACCTGCGCCTCGGTCACCTGTTCCAGAGCGTGGCGACCCTGGCAGCACTGCTCACCATGGAGGAGAAGAAACAGTGAACCGATCCCGAGGCCGTTCCCTGCTGCTCGCCGCCGCGCTCGTCACGGGCTGCGCGCGTTCGGCGGCACCCCCCGAGCCGGCCGCCGTCCCCGCGCTGGCCGGCGCCTGGCGCTCGCCGGTGCAGTTCACGAGCGGCGCCTTTGCGAGCATCAAGGATCTCGAGTTCATGTACGTCTTCAACCAGGGCGGCACGATGACCGAATCCTCGAACTACGACGGCGCCCCGCCGGTGCCGCCCGCGTACGGAACCTGGCGCGAGGTGGGCCCTGGGGAGTTCGAGGCCCGCTACGAGTTCTTTTTGACCCGCCCGCCGGGCGGCGTCGGAGAACTGACCGGGGGCGGCGGCTGGATGCCGGCCGGGCGCGGGGTGCTCACCGAGCGCATCTCGCTCGCGGCCGACGGCGAGTCCTTCACCTCGATCCTCACCTACGAGGCCTTCGACCGTGCGGGGAAGGCCGCGGCGGGCGGCGGCCAGGCCACCGGGCGTGGCGTGCGAAACGGACCCTGAGTGGCGCAGCGGTCCTGCACTGGTCGCGGCCGTTGCCGCGCCCGTCTGCACCGGTGGACGGAGCCCGACGCCTGTCCTAGTGTCGATCCCCCGTCACTCTTAGACCGCGCAACCCGGGCCGAAGCGGCCCGTATGCCGTCCAAGGTTTCGACGTTTCGAACCGTACCGAACCCCCTTCGCCCCTCAAGGAGACCCCCGATGAAGCGTGCATGGTTCGCGCTGCTCTCCCTTTCTCTCATGGCGTCCGCGGCCCAGGCGCAGACGGTGGACCAGTTGATCGCGAAGTACGTGGAAGCCAAAGGTGGAGCGAAATGGACGGCCGCGAAGTCGCTCCGCATGAGCGGGAAGATGGAAGTCGGTCCCGGCATGGAAGCGCCGTTCACGGTCCAGATGATGCGACCCAACATGTTCCGTCTCGATTTCACGATCCAGGGGATGACCGGCGACCTGGCCTCGGGGCTCGGCCTCGAAGGCAGCAAGGGCGCGCTGGTCAGCGACGTGATGCCGGGCAGCGCCGCGGCGAAGGCCGGGGTCAGGCGCGGTGACGTGATCGTCGGCTAC
>DAIUEO010000129.1:0-9944 GCA_036845125.1 Candidatus Eiseniibacteriota bacterium
CGCGCCGGTCTCGTGGTCGAGACGGTCACGCACCTGGTGCTCGCGCTGACGACCTCGCTCGGCAACGTGCCGCCCTACCGCATCACCCTGGACAAGACCGGGCGTCTCACCGCGTTCAGCGGCAAGGGCAGCACCTTCCAGGCCGAGGCCAGGCGGGTACCGCAGGTGAACCTGGTTGCCGCCAGCACGGAGTACGGAGGTCGCGCGCTCGGCCCGCTCTCTTCGCGGGACACGGTGCGCGCGACGCTCGGGAGCGCCGCGATCTGGGTCGACTACGGGCGGCCTTCGAAGCGCGGCCGCGAGATCTTCGGGAGCGTGGTGCCGTGGAACACGGTCTGGCGCACCGGCGCCAACGCAGCGACCCAGCTCCAGACCAGCGCCGACCTCGTGATCGGGAATACGACGGTGCCGGCCGGCACGTACACGTTGTGGACCCTGCCCTCGCCCAAGGGCTGGAAGCTGATCGTCAACCGCCAGGCCGGTCAGTGGGGCACCATGTACGACCCGGTGCGCGACCTGGCGCGGGTGGACCTCAAGGTCGAGACCCTGCCCGAGGCGGTCGAGACCTTCACGGTCGCAATCGAGGGGACGGGCTCCTCGGGCATGTTGCGAATGTCCTGGGACCAGACCCGGGTCTCGGTACCCCTCAAGGCCAAGTAAGCCGGGCCGGATCAGCCGCTCAAAACGTCGCCGCCGGGCGGTGCGATTTCTTGCGCCGCCTGCGCTTCCGCCATGTGGGTTGCGACGGGCCGGGCGTGTCTCCACAAGGGAATACGCGACCTCCGGCCGGGGCCTGCGTCTTGCAAGGAGTGGCCGCCGCAAGTGCCTCGCCCCGCCGTCCGCCCCCGCGGCCGGCGGCCATCTCTCAGACTCAGAAGTCGGCCGGCTACCGGAGCCGGCGCGGCCCGGGAGCGAACCATGGCCCTTCTCAGGAACCTGCTCGGCGGCTCGAAAGAGCGCGAGCTCACCGAAGAAACCCGAGAGCTGCTGCAGGAGATCCGCCGCGAGCGCGAACGTATCGAGTCGCTGCTCGCCAATTCGGAGTCGGCAACCGAGCGGCTGGAGCATCTGGCGGAGCCGATCGCGAAGGCCGAGAGCGACGCCGAGGACGCCGTCGAGCGCATCGATAACCTCGAGAAGCGCCTGGCGAACGTCGTGGAAACCGCCGCGCGTCTCGAGCTCCTCGATCAACGCTCATCGACCCTGGCCGAGAACCAGGAGCAGGCCGAGACCCGTTTCGCCAGCGTGCTCCAGGACTCGGATCACATCCGCACCGTCTTCGAGGAGCTGAGTGGGAAGGTGGACCTCGCGGTCGGCCTCAAGGAGCGCCTCGAGTCGTTCCTCGAGATCGAGAAGCCGTTCCAGCTGCTTCGCGGTGAGGCGGACGGGATCCGCGGCCAGATCGACGGCACCGGCGAGCAGCTCGGCAGGCTCCGTGAGCAGCACGAGCGTCTGATGGACACCCACAAGCTCGCGATGTCCAAGATGGAGGCCCTCGACCGGCGACGCGAGGAGTTGAGCCGCGACCTGCAGGACAAGGAGCGCCGCGTGGTCAGTGTCGAGCAGGCGGTGCGCGGCATGGACGGCGTGCGCCACACCATCGACGATGTGAAGCGGGAGCTCGGCACCCTCAAGGCGATGGCCGACTCGCTCGCCCAGAAGACCTCGACGCTCGAAGTCCAGCGCGAGGCCGTCGAGCGCGCGATCGCCCAGGCCGACGCCCTCGAGCGCGCCATGCGTCAGATCGACGTCGGTGTCCGCCAGCAGAAGGACAACGAGCGGACGCTGAACGGAATGCAGGAGCAGGTCAGCGGGCTGCGCTCGCTCCACGATGAGGTGCTCGACCGCTCGACCGAGATCGCCCAGCTCCAGCGTCAGACCGAGGAGCAGGTCGCCCGCATCCGCCAGGACCTCGCTTCGGCGGAAGACCAGATGAAGAACGCCGTCGAGCGCTTCGACTTCGAATCCAAGGGACTGGAGTCGGTGAGCCAGCGGGTCGCCGACCTGCGGAGCGCACTCACGGACTACGAGGGTCGCTTCCAGGGACTCCGCGAGTCGAGCCAGACGGTGAACGAACTGAACGCCCAGGCCGGCAGCCTGTCGTCCCAGGTTCAATCGTGGACCGAGGAGACCTCGCGTATTGCCGCCGACATGGCGAAGCTGAGCGGCATCCGCCGCGATCTGGACGAAGCCGCACGCCACACGCACGACATCGAGGCCGAGGTCACGCGGATCGTGAACGCGCGGCCGACGGTCGAAGCGGTGCTGGGTGACATCGAGCGGCTGCGGGCGACCCGCGAAGCGGTGGCCGATTCGCTCGAGCAGGTGCAGAACACCCGCGACGAGATCGAGCGCATGCGGGAGAGCCAGTCCGGCACCCGCACCTGGCTCGAGGAGTGCGACCGCACGCTGGCCGATCTCGACCGGCGCTTCGACACCCTGAAGGGGATCACGCCGGTGCTCGACCAGGCGCAGAAGCAGACCCAGCGGATCAACGACTCCATGGCCTCGATCGAGTCCCAGCGCGGGCTCGTCGAGAATCTGCACCGCCGTGTCGTCGAGCTGGGGACGATCGGCACCGACCTCGAAGAGCGGAGCCGCCAGCTGCAGTCGCGGATGGAGGCTTCCGAGCAGCGGTTCCTCACGCTGTCGGAGCGCGCGGAGGAGGCCGAACGGCTCGGCGCGATCGTCGCCACCGTCAACTCGGGGGTGGAGCAGGCCGCGATTCAGGCGGATGTGATCGGCCGCGCGATCTCGGAGTTCGAGGCACGCTGCGAATCGGTCGAGGAGCTGGCCGAGCGGACCCAGTCCCTGCGCCAGGAGCTGGACCAGCGGCAGAAGTCGCTCGACGAGGCGACCAAGCATCTGCAGAACGCCTCGAAGCTGCGCGCGGAGGCGGCAGCCTCCGCGAGCGAGCTCGAGGAGCTGGCTGGAACGCTCAGCCAGGCGGTGTCGACCGCCGCAACCCGGGCCGGCGAGGTCGGCCGGATCACCGGCGAGCTCGAAGGTCGGGTCACCAACCTGCGCTCCGTGGACGTGCGCCTCGGCCAGTTCGAGGAGCGGCTCGCGAAGTGGGAGATCGTGGACGAGCAGGTCTCACGGGCACTCGAGGAGATCGCGTCGCGGCAGGGAACCGTGAAGTCTCTCCATGCCGATCTCGAGCGCATGATGTCGATGGCGGAAAAGACCTCGGAGGAGGTCCGCACGATCACGTCCACGAGCCGGCAGATCGCCGACAGCCGGACACTGCTCGACGAGGTCCAGGGTCGCATGCAGGAGATTCGCGCGACGTCCAGCGGACTGGACGAGCGCGAGCGTCAAATGACGCGCGCCGAGGAGCGGCTCGCCCGCGCCGAGGGAATTCTCGCCGAGGTGCGCGCCGGGCTCGAGTCCCTGCAGGGGCAGAAGGCGGTGGTGGACCAGGCGGTCGAGAAGGTCGGCTCGCTGCGGTTCCTGCTCAAGCAGGCCGAGGCCGCGATTGAAGGCATGCGGGAGGAGCGCAGCATGACCGCCCACGTGCGCGACGCGCTGACCCTGGTGCGCGAAGAGGATGAAGACGAGGAAGTGGAAGCCCGAAAAGTCGCCTGAGACGATAATTCGGTTGGGGAAGGGCCCCCGGTCTTCCGGCCGGGGGCCCGTTGTTTTCTAGTTCCTGTCTCTGGAAACCGGAACTCAGCGCCGCTCGGCCACGGGCGCGGCGGCGACGATGCGGAACACCTGGTTGGTGTTCAGGGTGCAGATGTACAGCTCGCCGGCGGCGTCTTCGCCGAAGCTGGTGATTTCGTCGCCGGGGCCGAGGCTGGGCCACGAGAGCTGCTGCGAAATCGCTCCGCCGGAGTAATAGAAGCTCTTCACCCACTGCTGGCAGTGATCCGCGTAGAAGTAGGTGCCCTGAAGGCCGTCGATCTGCGTGCCCCGATACACGAACCCGCCGATCACGGCGCAGCCCTGCGAGTGCGGGTAGTCGAGCACCGGGGGCGTCAGGCCGGTCGTCACGCAGTTGGTGTTGGGGTCGTAGCAGTCCGTGCCTTCGATGGTGTTCCAGCCGTAGTTCGCGGCACGTCCGGCGTTCGGCGCCGGCGAGACGCTGATCTCCTCGCGTGACCCGAAGCCAACGTCGCCGACATAGAGGTCGCCGGTTTCGCGGTCGAAGCTGAAGCGCCACGGATTGCGGAGCCCGATGCTCCACACCTCACCCCGTGCCGGGCTGGGGTAGGGATTGCCGGCGGGAATCGCCACCGCGCCGGTGCGCACGTCGAGCCGGAGAATCGATCCGAGGAGATCGTTGGTGCTCTGCCCGTGCTCGTTGGGATCGCCCTGCAGGCCCCCATCGCCGATCGAAGCGTAGAGCATGCCGTCCGGGCCGAACTCCACCATCCCGCCGTTGTGGTTGGGTGCCTCGTCGCCCCAGATGAGGATGTTGACGCCGGTGGGATCGGCGACATCCGCATCGGAGCTCACCTGGTAGCGGCGGATCTGCTGCTGGGTGCCGGAGGCGGTGACCGCCACGTAGAAGCGCCCGTTGGTCGCGTACAGGGGATCGAAGGCGAGGCCCAGCAGCCCCTGCTCGATGTTGCCGGTCACGATTCCGGTCACGGTCAGGAAGGGTGTGGGCAGCAGCGCGCCGTTTTTGAAGATCTTGATCGCGCCGGTGCGCTCGACGATGAAGAGGCGCGGGTCGTTGGGTGGTGCGGTGACGAGGATCGGGTCGTCGAGTCCGCTGCCGACCACGAGCTGGAGATCGAGTTCGGAGGGCGGGCTCGGTGGTGGACCCGTCGGGCCGCCCTTCTTGTCCGAGCAGCCGAGGAGGACGATCACGAAGGCGATGAAACCGATGCGCGCGAAACGAGGAAGCATGGGGTCGGTCTCCCTGCGGGCCGCGCCCACGGTACATCTGCTCGGGACCGGGCCCAAGCGGGTTGCCGGCGCACTCGAGAAGGACGCCGGTCTAGACGCGGATCGAACCAAAGACCTCGTCCACCAGCCGGGTGATCCGTGCGAAATCGAGCAGCGCCAGGTGGTGGACGCGCTCGATCGTGAACGAATTCTCCGCGAAGTCGTCGCCCAGAACGTTGTTCTCGAGATGGCGCGCCAGGAGCCCTTCCGCGGCCGCAGCCTCTTCGTTCGAGAACACCAGCCGAACGTGGGGGACGCGCTGCTTGGCGCTCCGGTACCAATCCGCCAGCGGGTCGCCGGCCTGCTCGAACGGCCTCACCAGGTCCGAGGCGTAACGCCGCAGCGGCTCGAGGTCGGTTCCGAGCTTGATGAACATCTGCGCGAAATAGCTCTGCACCACCAGCCAGGTCTCGAGCGTATCGATGTGCTCGGAGAGCGACTTGAGAATCTCGAGCGTGCCGTCGGGGTTGGCGGCGTCGATCTTGGCGTACAGCCGGGTGGCGAAACAGGTTTCGAGGCCGACGTTGGGTCCGAGCGCGATCAGGCCGTCGACCTGGACGCCGGCCCCGTCCTCGTCGTGCATCATCCTCAGCAGCTGATCGGCCCCGGCCGAGTGTCCGACCAGCAGCGTGCGCTGGGGGCGGCACTCGGCCGTGATCTCGCGCAGCAGCATTCGCAGCACGCGCGAATGATCGTCGATCCCGAGCGTCGGCCGGCGCTTCTCGAGCTTCCCGAACCCGACCAGCGTGACGGCGATGGCGCGATGCGGTGAGACATTCAGGAATTCCGCGAACTGACCGCCGTCGGCCCCCAATCCGTGAAGGAAGACGACCAGCTGGTCGGACTGAACCTGGTTGTCGACGTAGGTCACCGGATAGCCCACCAGCCGGGGATTCCGCTCGGCGAGCTGGCGCACGTGCCCGGCGGTGAGCACGAACTCACGCTCGACCAGCGCGCTGGTCGAGCGACCCGCCGCGAGCGGATCCGCCGCGGGCCAGCGCAGGGCCAACGCCACGTCGTGCGCACTCTGCCAGCGCTGCTCCGGATCCTTGGCCAGGCAGGCCCGAACCAGGCGGTCGAACCCCGGCGGCGAAAGCGGCGCCTGCTCGGCCATCGGGCGGGGTTCGTCCTTCATGATCGAGGAAATCAGGGAAGCCTGCGTCGCGCCTTCGTAGGCGCGCCGTCCAGTGGCCATCTCGTAGAGCACGCAGCCCAGAGCCCAAATGTCGCTGCGCGCGTCGGCTTCGCGGCCCTCGAGATGCTCGGGCGCCATGTAGTGGCTGGTGCCGACGAACGAGCCCGCGCTCGTGAGCGGACTCGCGATGGTCGGCGACTGCGACAGCATCCCCGGCCCCGAGGCGGCCGTGCTCAGAACTCCGGTTCGTTTCTCGCGAGCGAGCCCGAAGTCCATGAGCTTGGCTCCCGACTTGGAGAGCATCACGTTGCTGGGCTTGAGGTCGCGGTGCACCACACCGGCCCGGTGTGCGCGGTCGAGCGCGTCGGCGATCTCGGCGCCGAGCCGCAGCACCTCGGCGATCGGCAATGGACCACGGGCGATCCGCTGGGCCAGCGACTCGCCCTCGACCAACTCCATCACCAGGTAGTCGATCCCGCTCTCGCACCCGAGGTCGTGGAGCACGCAGATGTGCGGGTGATTGAGCCCCGAAACCACGCGTGCTTCGCGCTCGAACCGGGCGCGAGCCTCCGCGCTCTCGGACAGGTGCGGCGGCAGCACCTTGACCGCCACGTCGCGCCCCAGCCGGGTGTCGCGGGCGCGGTAGACCTCGCCCATCCCTCCCGCGCCGAGCGGAGCAAGGACTTCATAGGGCCCCAGGCGCGTACCCGTCGTCATTGGCACCGCAAGACTCTACCTCAATGCCGGCGACGCCGGGTATCCGGACGCTCAACGAGTCGATCGTGACGGCCTGGCGCAAACGGCGTGGAGCAACGCGGGCTGAGCCCGAGGTCAGAACGGGCCGGACTCGAAAGCCGTTAGCCTCCAGCTTTGACCCTCTTACCCCGCCGGGCGCATGATGCGGGGGCTCCTCAACACCGTTCCCGTTCCCCGGGAGTCACCTCATGCGCCGTCTCGTCACCTGTGGTCTTGCCGCCGCGCTGTTCGCCGCCTCGAACGCCACGGCCGGCCGCATTTTCGGCGACATCAAACTCGACGGGAAGCCGGTTGCGGCGGGCGTGCCGGTGGAGATCGCGGCCGTGAAGGCCGCCGATCCCAAGGCCAAGCCGGTGCGTGCGGATTCGACGGCGACCGACAAGTTCGGAGCCTACAAGCTCACCGTGAAGGAAAAGGGCAAGTGCCTGCTCACGGTCCGCTACGAGAAGCAGGCGGTCGTGCTCGAGGTGTTCTCGTACAACGAGGCCACCCGGTACGACCTGGTGCTCGAGAAGAAGGACGGCAAGCTGACCTTGCGCCGGAAGTGAGATGCCGCCGCGCGACGGTTGGGACAAGGCGGCCATCATCCTGCAGCCGGTCGGCGGTCTCTTCACGGCGCTCGCGATCGCCATCCTCGGCTACTACTCCTCCGACTACCTGAACCGCCGCCAGGCGATCGAGACGAACACCCGGCTCTACTCCGAGCTGATGAGCCGGCGCGAGGAGTCCGAGAGCGCGCTCCGCAAGGACATGTTCGTCTCGATCATCTCGTCGTTCCTCAGCCCGGCGCGCGGCGATCTCAACGCGGACGTGCTCAACCTCGAGCTGCTCGCCTACAACTTCCACGAATCCCTGAACCTGAAGCCGCTGTTCTACGACCTGCGGCGGCGCATCGAGAAGAGCGAGGTTGGCGCCGCGCCGACCGCGCGCGCGGAGCTCGTAAGCTATACCGAGCGCCTGGAACGGGTGGCGCGCGAGATCGCGCGCAAGCAGATGATCGTCCTGGAGGGAGTGGGGCGTAAGACCGATCGTACGGTGGACCTCACCGGCGACCCGGAAGGGACGACCCTCGAGTCGGCCACCCTCATGCTCGACGGCATCGAGACCACGGTCTCGATGGACGTGCTCAGCGTGGATCGCCGGGCCCGTGAAATCGGGATCGGACTCACCATCGAGCAGCCGGATCCCGAGCTCGGGCGACAGACCAAGACCGCGACGTTCGTCGCGAGCTTCTTCGACTTCCCGATGATCGACAACACGCGCCTCGTGCGAGGCCAGCGCTGCGCGGTCGTGCTGAACGCGTTCTCGGAGCAGTCGGCTGACCTCACCCTCGTGCTCTTCCCCGGGACCTACGCGAGTCTCAAGGAGAAGCCGTACTACAACGAGGTGATCGAGAGCGTCCTCAGCGCCACCAAGAAGATCAACCCCCAGGCGCGCTGAGCCTAGTCCAGGATCGCGTCCACCCTTTTGTCGAACTCGGTCTCCGAGAGCCGTGTCGGCGTGTAGCTGCGGACGATGCCCGACTTGTCGATGAACACGAAGGTCGGCGTCGAGGAGACTCCGTAGCGCTCCATCGAGGCGGTGCTGAACACGATCGGCACCGTGCCGACCTCGGAGTAGACCGCCTTCCACACGCTGTCGACGCGCGCCTTCTCCCGCACCTGCTTCTCGGCCGGATCGTAGTAGCGGGTCACCGCCAGCGTCTGAAGGCCCCGCCCGGCGTAGCGCTTCTGGACGCGCGCGAGCCCGGCCGACTGGGCCTTGCAGTCGCCGCACCCTTCGGCCCACAGGAACAGCACCACCGGCTTGCCCTTGAGCGATGCAAGCAGCGGCGGCTGCGCGCCGAGAAAGTCCTCGACCTTGAGCTCCGGCGCCGGCGATCCCTGAAGCGAGAGCATGTTGATGCGCTTGTTGAGGCGGGAGCGCAGCGACAGCGGACCCTTGATCTGCTCGAGCTCGCTCCGTACGTACTTCACCGCCGCGAACTTCCCGCGTTCGCGCGCGCGGATCTGGGCTTCGACCTCGATCGCCGCGCCGAGCGCGGTCTCGAGATCGGAATCCTTCTCGAGATCGGCGCCCTTCGCGAGCCGCTCCCGGCAGATCGTGCGGGTCTCCGTGGTGTAGCGCTGGGCTTTTTCGAGGTCGCCGAGCAGCAGCGCCCCGCGCGCGACCCAGCCGAGCGCGTTGATGTAGACGCCGCCGTCGCCGTACTTCTGGCGGTAGACCTCGAGCAGGGACTCGGCACTCAGCAGGTCATTCGCCGAAATCTTGCCGCGGATGCTCGAGATCGGGGAGGGCGGCGGTGGCGGCGTGGAATCCCGCTTCGCGTCATGCGCGAGCGCGCTGTCGGGCCGGACGCCGAGTGACGCGGCGGTGGTGTCGGGCCGCGCGGCGGGCGTGGCCGTGGAGTCCGGGCGGCTCGCCGGGCGTGCGGAAGTGGTGTCCGTCTGGGCGGTGACCGGGGGGACCATGGCGATCATCGAGATCAGGACGAACGCCGGAACGCGACGCAGTAGCCAGGAGGTCATTGGGCGGCTCCAATATGAGGTGGGGATGATGGAGAGCGGCGCGAAGCGCGGAAAACGATACGCCCGCGCCGCCCGCCCATGTCAGCGCGGGTTCACGCGGGCGTCAGGTTTCGGTCACCGGCGTATTTTGACGGGCGCCGGGGGCCGCGCTCTACGCCGGCCTGGGAACCGCGTTCGCGAGTCCCTTGAGCCGGAATCCGAGCATCACGAGCGTCAGCCCGAACAGGACCGCGTACGCGGCAATGACCCAGATCACGGCGAGTGCACCGGCGCCGGGCCGGGCAAACATCAGGACACCGAACAGGATCGAGAGCCCGCCCGAGAAGCCCAGCATCCACTCGTTCGTAATCACCTTCCGGAAGCGGATGGCCGCCACGATCTGGAAGATGCCGGTCGCGATCGCCCAGCCCGCAATGAAGGTGAGCAGGACGAGCGCGGTCATGCCGGGCCACATGAAGGTCGCGACGCCGGCGGCGATTCCGAGCAACCCCACGACGATGAACGGCCACATCGGCTGCCCGGCATCCCGGATGCCGAACGCCGCGATGAGCGCGAGCACCCCGTCGGCGATCGCATAGGCGCCCCACACCAGCACGAGCACCGCCAGCGTGATTCCCGGCATTGCGAAC
>DAIUEO010000130.1:0-9919 GCA_036845125.1 Candidatus Eiseniibacteriota bacterium
CCGCGCCGCTCGCCGCCACCACCACCCCCCCCATGACGCCGCCGCCCGCCGCCACCGCCGCCGCCACCTCCACCGCCGCCGCCACCACCGCCGCCACCCCCCGCACCCTTCATCGACTGAAAGCAGTTCCGGCAATAGACCGGACGTCCCGACACCGGAACGAACGGAACCTGGGTCTCGGCTCCACAGTTCGAGCACACCGTGGTGTGCATCGGCCGCCCGCCTTCGGACTGGCCGGCGCCACCACCGCCGCCGGAGCCACGCTGCGCCTTCCGCTGATCGCGGCAACGCTTGCAGCGGGTGGGCGGGTGGCTCAGGCCCTTTTCCTCGTAAAAGGTCCGCTCACCGGCCGTGAACACGAACTGCTCCCCGCAATCCACGCATGTCAGATTCTGATCGCCAGACATGACTCGACTCATGCCTCCGTACAGAAGGGTTGATCAATGCCCGAGCCGAAAAACACGAATGCCCCGGCAGAGCCAACCTGCCGAGGCCACTCAGGAAGCGGGGGAGTACTGCATGACCGCATGTTGATTTGCCTGGGAGCAATATGCACGGACCTACCACGCTCGATCACGGCTCAAACGGAACTTCAGGGGCAAGTATAGGAGGGCCGATTTTCGAGTGTCAACGGGCCGGGGCGCCGGTTCCCCCCCGGCCCGGGCGGTCAGGCGCAGAGGGCCCGGAGGATCTCCCCCATGGTGATCACGTCCATCATGTTGTGGTGAAACACCGGGATCAGCCGGTAGGGATCGCCGCGATGGACGAAGTCGTGATAGAGCCCGGGCACTTCCTCGCTCGGGACATCCCCCACCCGGCGGCGCCGGCAGACATGGAGCTCGAGCGTCTGGAGCCGGCAGTTCGGGAGCACGCCCTTCCAGCGCCGCCGCGCCGGGTGGAGCAGGTCGATGTGCCCTGCGGGAAAGTCGATCGCCACCCGGTGCACCACCGCCCGCCCGGCGAGGAACGGAACGTCGTAGGACTTGCCGTTGAAGGTCACGAGATAGCGGAACCCCCGGGTCTCCTCCGCGAGGGCCGCGAGCAGTGCCGCCTCCTCGCCGTAGTGCCGCGCGAAGTACTGGCGGATCACGAAGTCGCAGCCGTTCCAGTGCATGGTGCCGGCGAGGAACACCGGGCTCGAAGCAAAACCCCCGGTCTCGAGGTCGAGGAAGAGAACCGAGCCGAGACCACGGGCGGCGAGCTCAGCCAGCTCCTCCTCGGCTTCGTTCTGCGGAGTGCTCAGGCTTCCCCATCCGGGCCGCGGGCGCTCGATCTCCGAGCGCAGCCGCTCGTGCACGTAGATCGTTCCTCGCGCGGTCGCGTGCTCGCCGCCCGGGAGGAATTCCTCCACGCCGACCCCGCGCGCCGGACGGAGCGGCCCTTCGGACAGGAGCTCGGTCGCCACGGCGGGGCTCGCGAACGCGCTGCGGCGGCTGCGGGCGAGCAGCGCGAGGCGCTCCCTCAGCGACCCGGCCGCGTTCACGCGCCCGGGACCCAGTGCTCGAGCAGGACCCGCGCGGCTTCCTTGCCGGGTATTCCCCGGCCGTGCGCGAGGTCCGGGTCCTGCTGCTGCGCGGGCCGGAGCAGCGGCATGCCCACGCAGCTCGGGCAGCCGCCGTCGCACTCGCAGGCACGCAGGTGCTCGAGCGCGCCGCGCGCGATCTCGTCGAGTCGCGCATAGCCCTGCTCGGAGAATCCCAGACCGCCGGGATAGCGATCGAACACGAACAGGGCCGGGCGTCCGAGATTGGACGAATCGATCATGCCGCCGAGATCCGCCGGGTCGCACATGGTGTGGATCGAGAGCAGCGTGAGGAACAGGTTGCGCACCCCCGAGAGTCCCTCGACGGGATTGAGCCCCAGCCGGGCCGCGGCGCCCCACGCCGCTTCGCCCGGCGCGAACCAGAATCCGGTGGTCTCGAGCGTCAGCCGCGGGAGCGCGAGCGGGTGGTAGCCGATCGCATCGAGCGAATGGAAGCGGATTTTCTTCATCGCGAGCGTCTGCCAGGTGTAGGTCACCTCGCCGTAGCGCACCGATTCGCCGCGCCACTCCCGCCGCTCGTGCTCCTCCCGCACGCGGATCTGCGTGTCGAGCACCGGCTGTGTGTAGTAGTCCACCTGGCGCGGCTCGACGTAGGCCACCTTCTGCTCGAGGTCGAGCTCGCGCACGAAATGCGTCTCGCCCTCGTGCAGGTAGATGGCCTCCGGATACACCAGCTCGAGCGCGCTGATCGCGTCCACGTTCCCGATCACCGCGTTCTGCCTGGTGAGATCGACGATCGTGTACGTGTTGTCGGAGATCGTGCGCAGATTCACCTTGGCCGCCGGGAACTCCGCTCGGGCCCAGTAGGACCGCCCGTCGATGGTGCGGGTCTCGCCCTCGGCTTCGAGCGCCTGCAGGATGGCGGCGGTCTGCGGCCCGAAGATCCGTTCGTCCTCGGCCGTGAGCGGCAGCTCGTAGGCCGCACACGCGAGCTGGTGCGCCAGGATGTACGGATTGTCGGGATCCACCACCGCCGCCTCCGGGGAGCGGCCGAAGAACCACTCCGGATGACGCATCAGGTACTGGTCCACGGTCTCGTTGTAGCCGACGAGGATCGCGACCGACGGCTCGCCCTGGCGTCCGGCGCGGCCGGCCTGCTGCCAGGCGCTCGCCAGCGTGGGGGGCGCGCCGATCATGACGACGGCGTCGAGCCCGCCGATATCGACGCCCAGCTCGAGCGCGTTGGTGCTGACCACGCCGCGCAGCTCGCCCGAGAACAGCGCGCGCTCGATCTCCCGGCGGTCCTCCGGCAGATAGCCGCCGCGATAGGGACGGATGCGCTCGGCCAGTGCGGGCTCGGTGCGCTCGAGCCGCTCGCGCGCGTAGCGGTAGACCAGCTCGGCGGCGACCCGCGACTTGGTGAAGGCGAGCGCCTGGCCACCGGCCGCGAGCAGCCCCGCGAACAGCGTGCAGCCCTCGCCGTTCGAGGAACGGCGCTCGACCTTGGTGTCGTCGAGGTAGGGCGGATTCCAGAACACGAAATGCTTCTCGCCGCGCGGCGAGCCGTCGTCCTCGACCACGCGGACATCGCGCCCGGTGAGCGCTTCGGCCAGCTCGCCCGGGTTCCGGATGGTGGCACTGCACAACACGTAGCGGAACTCGCCGCCGAAATGGCGCACCACCCGCTCGAGCCGCCGCAGCACGTTGGCGACGTGCGAGCCGAAGATGCCGCGGTAGGTGTGCATCTCGTCGATCACGACGAACTTGAGGTTGCGGAAGAAGCGCCCCCAGCGGGCATGTCCCGGCAGGATTCCCTGATGGAGCATGTCGGGGTTCGAGAGGATGAGGTTCGCGTGATCGCGGAGCTTGCGGCGGGTGCCGCTGGCGGTGTCGCCGTCGTAGACGCCGGGCGCGACCCGCTTCGCGAGGTCGGGATGCCCCTGGAGCAGGCGCGAAAGCGACTGGAGCTGGTCCTGCGCGAGCGCCTTCGTGGGAAAGAGATAGAGCGCCGTGGCCTGCGGATCGTCCATCAGGCGCTCGATCACCGGCAGGTGGTAGCAGAGGCTCTTGCCGCTCGCGGTGCCGGTGACGACCACGGTGTCGAAGCCACCGCGCAGTGCTTCGACCGCCTGGACCTGGTGCGTGTAGAGGTGGTGGATGCCGCGGCCGGCGAGTGCGCCGGCGAGCGGCGGGGCCAGGGGCTCGGCCAGATCGCCGGTGCGCGCCGGCCGCGCCGGAAGCCGCTCCCAGTGAACGAGCGCACCGCGGTTCTCGGAGCGCTGCGCGAACTCGAGCAGCCACGTGGCGAGCGGGGAGCCGGTGACTTCGGCGCTCCCCCGCTCCAGGAACTGTGCGGGCCTGCCCTGCATGCCGTCTCCTCTCGAAGCGTCCGGCTTCGAGCTCTTCCGTGATCGTGGCGCGGCGTGCGCGAGGCGGGATTATGGTCGCCCCTGCACGTCCGTGCAAGAGCGAAACCACGCCTCCCGCAGGCCGGAATCTGGCAGACTCCCCGCTCATCCCCCGCTGACCGGAGACCCGCCTTGCGCCGATTCCTCGGACTCGTGTTGCTCGTGTTCCTGGTTCTCGGGCTGCTCGCGATGCCGCACCATCTCGCCTCGACGCCGGCGACCAGCCCCGACTTCGTCCACTTCGAGAGTGGTCACGTCCATCCCGCCGCGATGACGCCGGACGGCGAGCGACTGCTGGTGGTGAACACCGCCGACAACCGGCTCACCGTGTTCTCGCTCGCCGGCGCCGCGCCTGCGCGCCTGGCGGAGATCCCGGTCGGACTCGAGCCGGTCTCGGTGGCCTGCCTCGATGACCAGACCGCGTGGGTGGTGAATCATCTCTCCGACGACGTGAGCATCGTCGACCTCGCGACACTCCACGTGCGCGCCACACTGCGCGTCGGCGACGAGCCGGGCGACGTGGTGTTCGCGGGCACCCCGCCCCGCGCCTACGTGAGCATCGCGCAGGAGGATCGCATCCGGATCTACGATCCGGCCGCCCTCGCCGCGCCCCCGGTGGACGTCGCGGTCGACGGCAACGCGCCGCGCGCGCTGGCGCGCAGTGCGGACGGCGCCTTCGTCTACGCCGCGATGTTCACGGCGGGGAACCGCACCTCGACGGTGCCCTTCCAGGCGATCCCGGTGGGAGCCATGCCACTCGACCCGGTGCTCCCGCGCAACCCGACGCTGCCACCGCCCCCGCGGGTGGCGCTCATGGTCCAGCAGCAGGGGGCCGCATGGCGCGACATGTACGGCAACGACTGGACCGCGCAGATGCCGTTTTCGCTCTCGGAGATCGACGTCGCCGAGATCAGCACTGCGAGCCGCGCGGTGACCCGCACCTTCGGCGACCTCGGCACCCTCAATTTCGGGCTCGCCGTCAGCCCGGCCGACGGGCGGATCGCGGTGACCAGCACCGAAGCGCGCAACCTGCTGCGCTTCACGCCGCGGCTGCGCGGACACGCGGTGGACACCCAGCTCGGATTGATCGCCTTCGATGGGACCCGGACGATCCGCAACCTGAACCCGCACGTGAACTATGCGATCCCGACCGGCAACGCCGCGGAACGCGACTCGGCGATCGGATTCCCCACCGCGGTTGCTTTCTCACCGGCCGGGGACCGCGTCTACGTCACGTCGCTCGCGAGCGACCGCCTCGCCGTGCTCGACGCCGCGGGTTCTGGAATTCTGGCCCGGGTGCCGACGGTGGCGGGGCCGACCGGATTGGTGGTGGACGCGGCGCGCGGACGTCTCTACGTCGTGGGCCGCTTCCGAAATCAGCTCCAGACGTTCTCGGCGACCGACCTCGCCCCGCTGGCCGTGTCGTCGATCGGATTCGATCCCACGCCGGACGCGATCGTGAACGGGCGGCGCTTCCTCTACGGCGGCTTCACCTCGGCCCACGGCGAACAGGCGTGTGCGACCTGTCACCCGTTCGGCGACATGGACGAAATGGCCTGGGACCTCGGCGATCCGAACGGGGTCGTCATCGACCTGTTCGACCGGGGTATCCCGGGTTCGAGCGGGATCGCCGATCCGATGAAGGGTCCACTGATGACCCAGACCCTGCGCGGGCTCCCCGGAACGGGACGGCTGCACTGGCGCGCCGATCGCCCCACGCTCGCATCCTTCAACGTCGCCTTCGTCGAGCTGATGGGGCTCACGGCCCAGCTCCCCGACAGTGAAATGGCAGCGTTCATGGCCTTCGTGAACCCGCTCGTCCACCCCCCCAACCCCAACCAGGTGCTCGACCGCTCATTTCCGGACGCACCTCTTGGCCAGCCGAGCGTGGCGCGCGGCGACGAGAGCTTCCGAACCGAGAACCTCCTCCTGCACCACGACAAGTGCACCTTCTGCCACTCTCTTCCGCCGGGGACGAACGGGCAGATTTCGGATTCGATGCGCACTGACTCCGATCAGGATCTCAAGGTCCCTCATCTGCGGAACCTGTACCGGAAGACGGGACTCTCCCGGCAGGCGGGCGCTGTCAGCAGACGCGGCTTTGGGTTTTCGCACGACGGCGAGTTCAGCACCTTGGTCGACTTCCTGAGGAAGCCGGTCTTCACCTTCTCGCTCTCCACCGGGGACGCCAAGCGCCGCGATCTCGAGGCATTCATGCTCCAGTTCGACACGGGGATGGCGCCCGCGGTCGGACGCCAGATCACGTTCGACGGCGCTGTACCGTCCCCGGCCGCGACCTCCTGCCTCGACACGCTGTGTGGCCAGGCCGGCGCCTCCGCCTGTCAGCTGGTCGCGCACGGAAGGATCGGTGGCCAGCCGCGCTCGTGGCTCTACCAGGGCAACGGCTCGTGGCGGTCGGATCGCGCGCTGGATCCCGCGATCAGCACCGCGCAGCTCGTGGCGCTGGCCATGCCCGGTGGCGAGATCACGGTCACCGGCGTGCCGCTCGGCACCGGGCTGCGCTCGGGTCTCGACCGCGACCGCGACGGCTTCTTCGATGGCGACGAGCTGCGCGCAAGCAGCGATCCCGGCGATCCGCAGTCCACACCGGGCACCACCGGCGTTCCCCGCGACCTCGTGAGCTTCGCGCTCCGGTCGATCGGGCCGAATCCGTTCCGCGAGGCGACCGAGGTGCACTTCTCGCTCGGCGCCGCGGGACCGGTGGATCTCGCGGTGTTCGACGTCATGGGACGGGAGGTGCGCCGGGTGGCGACGGCGTTGTGGCTCGATGCCGGCCCGCAGAGCCTCAAGTGGGACGGGCGCGCGGCGGATGGGCGGAGCGCGGGGGTCGGCGTCTATTTCGTGCGGCTTTCGACGGCGGCCGGGCACTGGAGCCGGCCGGTCATCCGCATGCCCTAGTCGGGGGCTACTCGACCGTGCGCGGAACGATCTCGAAGCCCGAGATCAGGTATTCCTCGTCGCGGGTCACGAAGCGGACGAGGTAGGCTTCCTGGGGCCCGCGGAAGAACGTCAGCTCGTTGCCGGCTTCCTCGCTCTTGGGAGCAATGCGCCACGCTCCCCTGGGCGACTGCCATTCGAGGCGTCGCGCCTCGTCGATGAGCGCCGGGTCGGTCACGTAGATCACCGGATCGCCTTCGCCCCGACTCAGCGCCTGGATGAACTGGACGAAGGTCGCGTAGGCCGACGGCACCGGCGCATCCCCCAACCGTTCGAAGCCGATCTCTCCCCAGCGGAAGCGGTGCGTCCAGAAGACGTGCGGGCAGGTCGGACACTCCTCGAACCCGGGCGGAGTGTGGTACGTGCGGGTGACGACTTCGACGCCGCTGGACCCGTTGACCAGCTCCGCGCTGCCGGTCCCGCCGAGCGAATCGGGCCCGAGCGTCTGGAAGAGCCGCCAGTCCCCCGCGCGCGGACGGGTCCACAGGTTGAGCAGCGGCTCGAGCCGGCTGCCGCGCGAGCGCGCGTAGAGCGCGACAAAGCTCGTGGGGTCGGCGGCGCCGGAATCTGCGCGCGCCGCCGCACCGAGCAGCCGGAGGTTCCGTCCCTCGAGCGCATGAAGGCGCACGTCCCGCCCCGAGCACCAGAGCAGGTACGGCCACGAGCCCGCGGCGGGATCGGAGCGCAGGAACAGGTTCACGGCCAGGGCGCACGACGAGCCGGCGGTCTCGACGCCGATCCCGAGCGAATCGCACAGCGCCTCGGCGCGGTCGACCCAGCCGGCAGGCTCGATCCGGCGGAACTCGTCGAGCAGCAGCTTCGAGGTCAGGTCCGCCGCCTGTTCGAGATCGGCGCGCTGGTCCCAGGCCCGCTGGACGTCGCGGATCAACGCACGGCTGGAATCTCCCGAAAGCACCGCCGTCGAATCGCCGGGCGGGGGCACGAGCGTGGTGCGGCGCTCGCAGGAGGCCGCCAGAACGGCGAGCAGAACCAGGACCGACGCGCCGACCCGCCGGGGAACCGCGATCACCGCGATTCCTTCGGGGCGCCGGGCGTCGCTTTGGCCCCCGGCGGTGTCGGCTCGCCGAGGCGCTGCCAGTCGTTCAGCACGATGCGTCCCTCCCGATTCACGAAGGTCACCATATAGCGCACCTCGTCGCGTCCGTCACGGAAGCGGAAGATCATCCGGTCGGGCCAGCGCGGCGGCGAAGCTTCCTCGACCGACCAGGTGCCGGGAGCACGGCGCGAGCCCCACCCCTGGGTGAACGCATCGTCCACGAGCGCCGCGCGCTGGACGAGGCGCAGCGCCCCCGTGCGATTGCGTTCGATCAGGAGCCGGACGAACGCCACGAAGGTCGCGTACGGAGTCGGCACCCGTTGGCTCTCCACCAGCTCGAAGCCCGCGGGGCGGCGCGCGAACATTCGTTGATGCAGCAGCGTCGGACACTCGCGGCACTCGGTGAAGAGCGAGTCGGAGACCGTGCTGTAGGCGATGACCTCCGGGGTGCCGTCCTGATCGGGATCCACCCACGAGACGTCGGTGCAGGCTCCGAGCGCCGGTCCATTGCCCTCGTACTGAAACGGGCGCCACATGCCGCCGTCGGCGGTCAGTCGGAGCAGCGAGAAGTGCCACGGCCCGTAGATCCCGCGGCCCTTCTCCACGATCCCCCATTCGTACGGGAGGTCGGCTTTGCCGACCCACCACACCCGGATGCGCGGCGACTGGCCGCCGACGAGCGCCATCGCCTGCTCCTGCACGTGCTCACCGCGGAACCAGAAGAAGAACCCGACCGCGTCCGACGTCGCACGGTGTGGATTGCGGATCACGAGCATCACGAACCCCGGAAGCACGGGATCCTGGGACATCTCGGTGTCGAAGCCGAGCGAGTCGAGCGCGGTTTCGATCGCGCGGGCCTGTTCCATGCGCTTCCGTCCCAGGACTTCGATCCAGCGTCTCGCGATGGCGCCGACGCGCTCGAAGGGCTCGATCGAGTCCGGCGTGATGCTGTCCGCCGCCTGCGCGCGGAACCCGGCGCGCGCCGTGGCGGCCCAGGTGGTGATCGAGTCGGATCCCGGAGGCGTCCACGGCCGCACCGTCGGCCCCGCGGCCGCGGCGACCACCGGCAGGAGCACCATGGCGCCGATCAGGGCCGCGACCGTGTTCCACGCGCACTTCACCCGGAAGCTGAACGTCATGGCAGCCGATAGTAGCGGAGCGTGATCGAGCTGCCGGCGTAGTTCACCGTGCGGTTGGTGGTGAGCATGTAGCCGTAGAGCGGCTGGACTCCGCGAATCCTCGCCTGGACCTCGGAGCTGAGGAGGTCCGAGCTGCAGTAGATCCGGTTGTCCTGAACGACTCCCGTGGCGAGCTGCAGGACCCCCACCGGAAGCAGCGAGGAGCCGCAACCGTAATCGGCGTCCATGCCCAGGGCGAGGAACGCGGGGTCGGACTGCAGAAACGTCGTGGGCGAGAATACCAGGGTCGCGCTCGCCAGCTTGAGCGAAGCAAGGGCCGGAGTATCCAGCCGGAACCTCATGACGCTGACCTGCGCATCGCCGCCCGTAACGAGACTCCCACAGACCCATCGGCCCGTGCGGCGGCTCAAGTAGCCGACGTCGAAGGGCTGCAGAATGAGGGAGTCGACGGGGGTGCCGGGGGCGACCACCTGGAAAGCCCAGACGGGACTCGCCTTCGTCTCGCCGGTCTGGTCGTTGGTGGCCGCGCCCGCGGGGTCAGCGCCCACCCAGGACAGCGCGGGCCAGGGCGCGGCCCTGATCGCGCCGATGTGCTCGGCCAGCGTGGCGCCCGCGACGCACCGCAAGGTCCTCGGCTTCTCGTTCTGGAGAGCCAAGGGATGGATCATCCGCCGGCGCGTGGCACCACAGGCCATCAAACGCATGAAGGAGCGTGTGCGGGAACTGACCCGGCGCAGTGCCGGACGAAGCCTCCCGCAAATGTGCAAACCGCTCGGAACCTACCTGACGGGTTGGAAGGCCTACTTCCGGCTGGCGCAGACCCCGAGCGTGTTTGCCGACATCGATGGTTGGGTCCGCCACCGCCTCCGGGCGG
>DAIUEO010000131.1:0-8251 GCA_036845125.1 Candidatus Eiseniibacteriota bacterium
TGGGCTGCGGATCATGCGCGACTTCCTGAACGGGCAGGCTTTTCTGCTGCACGACGGGCGCGCCCGCTCCGTCGAGGAGGCGATCCTGCTTCACGGCGGCGAGGCGGCAGCCGCCCGCGACTCGTTCGAAACGCTGTCGGCCGGCGATCGAGCGGCGCTGCTCGATTTCGTGGAATCGCGATGAGCGGGCGCCGCAATCCGCGGCCGTCGTGGCCGGCTGCAGCCCCGTGGATCGCGCTGGCGATCGCGTCGGCGTTCACGGGAGTCCCGACCCCGTCATTCGCTCAGAGCCCGGACAGCACCGAAGTCGCATCTCCGCGGCCATTCGTCGCCGGCGGCTACGACGACAAACCGTACCTCACCGGGATCTTCGGGCGGATCGCCGTGGGTGGCTACATCGATTTCCAGGCCGCGTGGGAACGAGAGGACGGCGTGACTGAGGAAGGAGGGTTCAATCTCAAGCGCTGGAACCTGCTGACCCATACTCGGGTGAGCCCGCGGATCGACGTGTGGGCAGAGGTCGAATTCGAAGACGGAGGCGAGGAGATCCGCCTCGAGCTGGCTCAGATCGACCTTGGACTTTACTCCGCATTCGGCGTCAGGGGCGGGATGCTGCTGCTTCCTCTCGGCCGATTCAATCTCTCGCACGATGGTCCCCGCAACGAATTCACCGACCGGCCGCTGGTCGCCACCGAGCTCGTGGGCAGCGCGCTCTCGATGCCCGGCCTGGGTGTGTTCGGGCAGGTCCCGGTCGGCGTCGGACGAACCACGTACGAGCTCTACGCCGTGAACGGATACACTCGCGACATCATCGACAACTCGGCAGCCGGCACCCGCCTTCCCGCGGGCCGTTTCAACCCCGAGGACGAGAACGCCGAGCCGTCGCTGGTCGGCCGCTTGGCCTGGGACGTCGGCGAGGCAGGAGAGATCGGGGTCTCGGGACTTAGCGGTCTCTACAACATGCCGCAGATCGACGGACTCGTGACGGACGAGAGGCGACTCGTGCAGGTCGGGACCCTGGATGTTCGTGCCCTCGTGCTGGGCTTCGCGTGGAACGGCGAGGGAACCCTGGTGGACGTTGATATCCACCCGGGCCTCGTGGGGTTGTACGCCAGCCGTCAGGCCGGGTTCTTCCTCGATGTTTCCCACGGGTTCGGCACGGGATGGATTTCCTCCCTGCCCCGATCCTCGTTTTCGGCGGCGGCACGCATCGAGGGCGTCGACTTCGATCGGGACGTAGCGGGGGATTCGATCCAGCAGCTGACATTGGGGCTTCATTTTCGAGCGACACCGGAATCGGTGGTGAAAATGGACTACCGTCGAGGCCGGAATCGCGATCGCTTCAACAACTCGGCCGAGGCGGCGGGTTTCCTCTTCAGTCTCACGAGCTACTTCTGAGGACGCAGGGGAACTTCGAACGGGAGGACAACCATGAGTGCCGCGGCTAAGCACGGGATCGTCGCCGGGTGGATCGTGCTCGCTCTCGCCGTGAATCCGGGGCCGGGGCGGGCCGAGTCGGATACCGACCGGCCCCAATTCACGGAGACACCGCTGGCAGTGCGCCAGGGCGACGTCCAGCTCGAACTCGGCACGAACGCCGCCGCCGGCCGCGGCGAGGTCACGGGATTCCACGCGCCCGAGGGACTGCTGCGCATCGGCCTGGTGTCGCGCATCGAGCTGCGCCTCGGCTACGACCACAACTGGGTGTACGACAACGGCGACTTCCAGCGCGACGAGGCGCGCGCGGCACTCGGCGCCAAGTTCCAGTTGGTCGCGCGCGGTGAAGTCTGGGGGCTCGCGCTGATCCCGGTCTACGCGTTCGATCCCGACGATTTCGAGGACACCGGTCGTTTCGGCCTCGGCGCCCCGTGGTCCTACGAGCTCAGTCCCACCTCGGAGGTCGCCGGCGGCGTGGGCTTCGAGCGCGACAGCAACACCGACGAATCCCGCGGCATCTTCACGATCCTCCTGGCCCGCGAGCTTCACAAGGACCACGCCGGCTTCCTGGAGTGGGCGATGGATCTTCCGGAGGGAGCCAAGACGACAAACGTCGCCCACTTCGGTTACACCCTGGACGTCAGCGACAGGTCCCAATTCGACGTCCACGGCGGGATCGGGGTGGGGAAAGACGCCCCGGACGCCTTTCTTGGCCTGGGCTTCGCCATCCTTTTCTAGCCTCGACCCGTCCAATTCCGGACGAGGGCATGGAACGAATCGACCGCTGCGGCGTCTCTTTCGAGGGACGCGCCGCGAACGGTTCTATATTGGTTGTGGAGCGAAGAATGTTGGTGACCGGAAACGGCCGGCTAAGTCGTTGGAATTTCGTGGGCCGGTCCGCCCCCGACGACCTTCGGGAGGCCCACCAACATTCTTCGCTCCACAAGGGAGGGGATTTGGCTCGTTCGAGATGGCTGGCGTCGTCGCTATTGGCCTTGAGCGTGCTGGCGGGCTGCGCCCGCCAGGAGGCGCCCAAGTACCGGACCGCCGAGGCCCAGCGCGGCCCGATTGAAGTGCTGGTCTCGGCCACCGGCACCGTCGAGCCCATGGTCCAGGTCGAGATCGGCAGCCAGGTCAGCGGCACCGTGCACAAGCTCTATGCCGACTACAACGACCGGGTGAAGGCCGGCCAGATCCTCTGCCAGCTCGAGCCGTCATCGTTCGGCGCCCGGGTCGCCCAGTCCGAGGCATCCGTGGCGCGCGCCGAGGCCGCGCTCCGCGAGTCGCGCCGCCAGTACACCCGCTCGAAGGAGCTGGTCGAGAAGAACTACATCTCCGCGGCCGAGTCCGAGGCGGCGGAGGTCGCGGTCGAGCAGAGCGAGGCCGACCTCAAGCAGGCCCGGGCCCAGCTCCAGGCGGCCCGCATCGATCTCGACAACTCGACTATCCGCACGCCGATCGACGGTGTGGTGATCGCCCGCTCGGTCGAGCTCGGGCAGACCGTGGCCGCCAGCCTCCAGGCGCCCAAGCTCTTCGTGGTCGCGAACAACCTCACCGAGATGCAGGTCGAGACCCGGATCGACGAGGCGGACATCGGCCGCATCCACGCCGGTCTGCCGGCGCGCTTCACGGTGGACGCCTTCCCCGAGGAGACCTTCGAGGGCCGCGTCCAGCAGGTGCGCCTCGAGCCGATCGTCGAGCAGGGAGTCGTGACGTACACGACGGTGATCCAGACCCAGAATCCGGAATTGAAGCTGCGGCCGGGCATGACCGCGAACGTCTCCGTGCTGGTCGCCCGCCGCGATGACGTGATCAAGGTTCCGATGGCCGCGCTCCGGTTCCGGCCGGCCGGCGAGGGCGCCGGGATGCGTGGCGGAATGGGGCAGCCCGGGGCGGGCGCCGGTTCCGGACGCGGAACCGCGGGTGCCGCGGTCGCGAGCCGCGACCCGGTGGGGATGCCGGGAAGTGCGGCGCGCGCCGGCGGCGGGTCGGGTCCGCGCGGCGGTGCGGTTTCGGACATGCCGGGCCAGAACGGGGCGCGGCGCATGAAGGGCGGAGGCGCGGATTCGGTTCCTCGCGGGCGACACATGAAAGGCGGCGCGGATTCGCCCGGTCGCGGGCCGCGCACGATGGCCGGCGGCGGCGCGGCTCCGGAGTCGAGCGCGGCGCATGCGCCGGCCGCCAAGCACGGCCAGATCTACGTGCTGCGCAACGGCCGCCCGACTCCTGTGCCGGTCCAGACCGGGCTCAACGATGGTGCGCAGATCGAGGTCATGGACGGCGGGATCGCGCCGGGCGACCTCGTGGTGGTCGGACTCGAGCTGCCGAAGGGGCAGCAGAACCTCCAGCCGCCGCCCGGCATGGGTGGCCCGCAGTTCGGCGGAGGACGGCGTCGATGATGAACGCCAGCGCGCTGCTTTCGACCGGCCTGCAGGCTCTCACCCGCAACCGGTTGCGCTCGGGACTCACGATGCTCGGCATCGTGATCGGGGTGGCGGCCGTGATCGCCACGCTCGCGATCGGCCAGGGCGCCCGCGCCTCGGTGCAGGCGCAGATCCGGGCCCTCGGTGCCAACACGATCATGATCATCCCGGGGACCGTGACCGCCGGCGGCGCGCGCGGCGGGATGGGCTCGATCAGCACGATGACGCTCGACGACGCGGTCGCGATCAAGCGCGAGTGCCCGGCGATCGAGGCGGTCGCGCCCTCGGTGCGCACCGTCGCCCAGGTGGTCTACGGCAATACCAACTGGGGAAGCCAGATCCAGGGCACCACGCCCGACTTCGTCGACATCCGGATGTGGCCGGTGGACAACGGCGTCTTCATCACCGAGAGCGACGTGCGCGGCGCCGCCAAGGTGTGCGTGCTCGGCCAGAGCGTGGTCCGCGAGCTCTTCGGCGATGCCGATCCGGTGGGCGCGATGGTCCGCATCAAGGACATCCCGTTCCGCGTGGTCGGCACGATGACGACCAAGGGGGGCGCGTCCTTCGGCGGTGACCAGGACGACGTCGTGTTCATTCCCATCACCGCGGCGCAGCGGAAGCTCATGGGCATCACGCACGTGAACTCCATCTCCGCCTCGGCGGTCAGTGAGCGGGCGGTCGATCAGGCCGTGAACCAGGTCACCGAGACGCTCCGCACGCGGCACCGCATCCGGCCCGGCGACAACGACGACTTCTTCATCCGCACCCAGCTCGAGATGGCGAGCACCGCCGAGGCGACGTCCAAGATCATGACCACGCTGCTCGCCAGCGTGGCCGCGGTGTCGCTGCTGGTCGGCGGCATCGGCATCATGAACATCATGCTGGTGTCGGTGACCGAGCGGACCCGCGAGATCGGCATCCGTCGCGCGCTCGGCGCGCGGAAGCGCGACATCCTGCTCCAGTTCCTGATCGAGGCGTCGTTCCTGTCGCTCACGGGCGGCGCCCTCGGGGTCGCGATCGGCGCCTTGGCCGCCGGGGCGATTTCCTCGCTGGCGCGCTGGCCGACGCTGGTCCAGCCGACCGCCGTGATCGTCGCCTTCGGGTTCGCCTCGCTGGTGGGGCTCTTCTTCGGGTTCTACCCGGCCCGCCGCGCATCGCGGCTTGATCCGATCGAGGCCTTGCGGTACGAGTAGGGCGTGTCGCGCGCCTTCCAGCCGGTCGCCATCGTCATGGCGGTGCTGTTCCTGATCAGCGCCGTCCTCCAGTACAACGACCCCGACCCGATCCAGTGGGGCGCGATCTACCTGGCCGCCGCGCTGCTCTCGGGGTGGGCCGCCTTCCGGGCGCAGACCCTGCGCTGGCAGCCGCCGGCCCTGGTCGGGATCGTCGCCGTCGTGTGGGCGATCGCGATCGCCACCCACATGCACGGAACGCCGGCCTTCGCCGACCTCTTCAAGACCATGAAGGCGGAGACCCCCACGATCGAGGAGTCGCGGGAGACCCTCGGGCTCCTCATCGTCGCCCTGTGGATGGCCATCCTGGCCTTCCGCCACCGGGGCCACGGTCCTCACCAGCGATAATCCCCGGGAACGCCGGAACTCCTCGTTCGTCTGTGATGGCGAGTCGCGGAGGGAACCCTGTCCGAAGCCGATGAAGGGCGACTGATCGCCCGGATCCGGGCGCAGGACCGCGAGGCCCTGGCGGAAGTGTTCGAGCGTTACGGCGGCGTGATGACGACCCTGGCGGCCAGCATGCTTCGCGACCGGGTCGAAGCCGACGACGTCGTGGAAGAGACGCTTGTCCGCATCCACCGGGCCGGACCGGGTTTCCGCGGGAGCCGCGGGCTCCGGACGTGGACGCTGAGGATCGTCGCGAACCTCTGCCGCGACCGCCTGAGGCGGCGGAAGTTCACGGTCGAGCTGCCGGACGAGCCGGATGCCCTGGCGAATGCCAGGCTCGCGTGGAATCCCGGCTCCGACTGGGACCGGGCGATCGATGGACCGAAGCTCGCGGCCGCGCTGGAACAGGCGCTCGCGGCGCTGCCGGTGGATCAGAGGGAAGCAGTGGTCATGAAGTACCGGCTGGAGATGTCGCAGGCCGAGATCAGTGAAGCCCTCGGGATTCCCGAGGGCACCGTGAAGTCGCGCATCGGTCGCGGGCTCGAAGCCCTGCGGCGCGCGCTGAAGGAGTGGAAGACGTGAACGGGAACGACGGGACGAGAGAGCAGGAGACGATCGAGCGCGCGCTGCGCGCGGTCCGCGCCGAGGCCGATCCCGCGGTGCTGGCGCGGGCGCTGCGCCGCCTCGAGGCTCACGTGTCGCCGGCGCACCGGATCGCGGCGTGGCTGCTCCGTCCGGCGGCGGCCCTGAGTGCGGCCGGCCTGCTCGTGGTCAGCGTGTCGGTCTCGTACGCCCTGCTGCGCGCCACGAACGACCGCGCGCTCGCGCCGAGCCAGGTGGTGGAATCGATCCTTGAAGACGACGGCACCTTCGGCATCGTCCCCGAGGACGACGCCACGACCGCCGACAGCGGGAGCGTGTCGTGAACGGATCGCGCGCCATCCTGATTGCCGCCCTGGTCGGGCTCGTTGCCGGCGCCTCGCTCGGACTGATGGGAGGGATTCTCTTCTCGCGGCAGATGTTCCCGGTGCAACCGCCGCGGTACATGCGGCGCGGCGGGGATCCGCATCGCGAGCTGGTCGGTCAGCTCGAGCGCCGGCTCGGCCTCGAGCCCGCGCAGCGCCAGCGCATCGAGGAACTGCTCGCCAACGCGCGGCGCGACATGGCGGCCTCGCGCGAGAGCCTGCACGTCCGCATCGGCCGCGAGCTGACGCCCGAGCAGCGTCGTGAGTGGGAACAGATGGAAACCCAACGACTCACCCCTGGCAGACACCGCGGGCGCCGCGGACCTCCACCCGGAGGGGAACCGGCGCCGCAAGGAGGAGAACGATGAAGACCCGATACACGATGCTGCTGGCGGCCCTGCTGCTGGCTGCAACCACCGCGTTCGCCCAGGAGCGCGTCCCGGCTCCGCAGCAGGATGACGATGTCTTCGAAGACACGATCGCCTTCGAGAGCGAGGAGGACGAGGCGCCCGCTCCGGACATGCAGGGAATGGGCATGCACGGGATGGGCGGTAGGCACGGCATGCAGGGCATGCGCGGACATGGCGGCCGCCGCGGGATGGGGATGCACCGCCGGATGGCGGAGCTGAACCTCACCGAGGAGCAGCGCACGAAGATGGCGGACATTCACGATCGCGCGGCGCGCCGCGCGGTGCCGATCCGCTCGAACCTGGAGATCGCGCAGCTCGATCTCCGCAAGCTCCTGCGCACGGACAAGCCCGCGAAGTCGTCGGTGGACGCACAGATCGACAAGATCGCGAAGCTGCGCGGCGACTTTCAGAAGTCGCGCATGCAGGCGATGCTGGAAGCGCGCGACGTCCTGACCCCCGAGCAGCGGGGAAAGATGCACGGCGGGGACATGTCTCACTGAACACGGCACCGGGGGATGCCCCCGGTTGGGAAAACCATGAATCCAGCGCAGGGGGCGGAAACGCCCCCTGTTGCTTTTCAGTGCTGCGCCGGAGTCTCATGGAGCGCCACCGGAGGAGAGCCGACCTGATCTCAGGCTGATATCCGGTGCCCGGGAGGGTCCGATGGCCGCAGGACCGCTTGCCACATGGCTCCCACGCCTCGGAGCCGTGACGGTGCTTCTCGCGATGCTTCCTGTCCCGCTGCGCGCGCAGGAGGTGGGGGGCGCACTCGAAGGCCGGGTTCTGGACGCCGCAGGCGCGCCCGCGCTGGATGCGACCGCCACGATCTCGGGTTCATCCCTGCAGGGCACCCGTGTCGTCCGCAGCGACCGCGACGGCCGCTTTCAGTGCATGCTGCTTCCCGTCGGCCGCTACGACGTGCAGATCCGCCTGCTGGGATACCGGGAGGCGACGGTCCGTGACGTTCACGTCCAGCTCGGATTCTCGAACGACCTCGGTGTCGTGCATCTCGAGGTCGAAGCCATCGCGCTCCCGGGCGCCGAGGTCTCGGCGAATCGAAACGGCGCTGCTCGAAGACCGGTGCTGGGAGGCCGGTTTTCGGCGGAGGCCATGCGCGACCTGCCGAGCGATCGCGACTACCAGTCGATCGTGACGCTGTCGCCCCACGCCTCCGTCTCTTATTTCGGGGACCGCGCGAATCTCGGCGGCACCAGCGGACCCGAATCCAACTACTACGTCGACGGCGCCAACGTCGTCGAGCCTCCGGGCAACGCCGTGAGCACCAGCCTGCCCTACAACTTCGTCGAGGCGGTACACGTCTCGGCCGGCGGATACCAGGCGGAATACGGAGGAGCGGGAGGGGGAGTCGTGAACGCGGTGACCGCGTCCGGTGGCAA
>DAIUEO010000131.1:8261-9735 GCA_036845125.1 Candidatus Eiseniibacteriota bacterium
GTGTTCGGCTTCTTCGCGAACCGGCTTTTCACCACCACCTCCACGCCGGCGCGCGGGCTCGCCCGAACCACGGACTTCTCCTCGTGGGACGCGGGAGCGAGCATCGGCGGGCCGATCCGCCGCGACCGGCTGTGGTTCTACCTGGCCTACGATCCCACCATCGAGGACGAGAGCCTGACGATTCCCGGCTATGGAGCCGATCAGGACCTTCGCACCTCTCATCGCTTCGCCGGCAAGCTCACCGCGCG
Organism: Candidatus Eiseniibacteriota bacterium; assembly: GCA_036845125.1. Taxonomy (GTDB): domain Bacteria; phylum Eisenbacteria; class RBG-16-71-46; order RBG-16-71-46; family RBG-16-71-46; genus DAIUEO01. The sequence goes on from DAIUEO010000131.1 coordinate 8,510, forward strand.
ACTCGACGACCGCACCCATGTCGTGCTCTCGGCGCTGGGAGATCCGGGGCATCGGGAGCAGGTGGGCGGCACCGTGCCGCTCACCATCGACTCGCTGGGCAACGTCGATCCGTTTCTCGGAGCGCAGGACGGCGGTGGGGGAACGATCTCGCTTCATGCGACACGAAGCTTCGGCAGCCGCTGGCTCGCCGCCGCCGATGCGGCGCTGTTCGCGTCCCGCTACACGTTCGGACCCCGCACCACGCAGGGCGCCGCCGAGCCGCTCTTCGTCGACCTGACGACCTCCTACGCCGAGGGCGGATTCGGATCGTCCACCGACCGTCACGCGGGACGCTCCTCGGTCGGTGGCACCGTCGGATACCAGCAGGACCGCAACACCTGGAAGGCGGGAGGGGCGTACGAGGACGAGTATTTCCGCGAGCGTCTGATGTTGGACCAGATCACGCGCCGGGCGCCCCAGCTCTACGCTTACGTCACGTTGCCGGACCACGAGAGCAGAAATCACATCCGCGCCCCTTCGCTGTTCGTGCAGGACACGTGGCGGATGAGCCGGCGCGTGAGGATCGACGCCGGCCTGCGCTGGTCCGCGGAGTACTGGATGGCCTCGGGCGGATCGGTCGGTCAGCACGTCTCGGGACAATGGCAGCCGCGCGCGGGATTCAGCTGGGTGACGGGTGATGCTTCCCGCGCCAGCCTCTTCGGCTCGTGGGGGAGATTCGACCAGCGGACCCGCCTCAACGTGCCCGCCTACTTCCTGCAGGACGTGTCGAGCACCTACCTGGTGCGGGCCTTCGATCATGACCCCCGCGTCGATCCCACGGGAGGTGTGACGAAGGGCTCACAGACGCTCGGACACCAGCCCGAGGTCCCGGGGCTGCGCGGAGCGGAGTTCGACGAGCTGCAGCTCGGGGCCGAGTACGTCATGGGCGGAGCGGTACACGCGCGGGTGAGAGCTGTCAGCCGGTCGCAGGAGAATGGGGTCGTCGGCGTGACGTCGCCGGTGAGCGGTCAGGTGGTCTACGGGAATCCCGGTGACGGGGAGCTGGGCGCCTACCCGGCGGTCGCGCGTCGCTACCGGGCTCTCGAGCTGACCGTCGAGAGCGATGCAGGAGAAAGCCGCCGCTGGTCCGCGAGCTATGTGGAGTCCTCACTCGAGGGGAACTACGAGGGCTACTGGGATCAGAGCGCCGGTACGAACGATCCTCTGGGAGGCGGATCGTTCATGC
>DAIUEO010000132.1:0-4035 GCA_036845125.1 Candidatus Eiseniibacteriota bacterium
ATGGAGACTCCGGTCGGAACCCGGCACGAGGCGGTGTTCGGTCACCTCGAGCCGGGCCGGCGCTACTACTATCAGCTCACCGTGTACGACGCCGACGGCAACCTGGTCGAGGCCGCGCTCGACTCGCTCGAGACCGCACCGTCCCGGGTGGTGGTGACGCCGCAGACGCTGTTCCTGTCCAACGCCTTTCCCAATCCGGCGCACGGCTCGGTGCAGATGATGCTCGAGTTGCCGGCGCATGCGCGCGTCGGATTCTCGGTGTTCGATGTCGGCGGGCGCCGGGTGTTCGCGCGCGAAGACCGCGAGTCGGAGGCCGGGCGCTGGGCGCTGGGCTGGCCGGGGACGTCGAGCTCCGGCAACCGGGTCCAGCCCGGGCTCTACTTCATCCGCGTGACCGTGAACGGGGCTCCTCACGTGCGCCGGGTCGCGATGCTCCAGTGATCAGGGAACGGGCTCGAGCGCGCTCCTGATCAGGCGCGCGAGTCGCACGTCACCCTGTTCTTCCGCCAGCTCGAGGGCGCGCGCCAGATCGCGGTGCGCGCCCGAGCTGTCGCCGAGCTCGGCGCGGCAGCTTCCGAGGTAGAGACGGAGCTCCGGGTCGTCGCCGATCCGGTCGCGCGCGGCCTCGAAGTGCCGGAGCGCCGCCGCCGCGTCCCCGCGCAGGAACAGGAAGTAGCCGAGATCGCGCTCCGCGGCGAAATCCCCGGGCTCGAGCGCGACCGCCTTATCGAGTGCGGCCACGCCTTCGTCGACGTACGTGTCGAGGAAGGCGGCGCTGGAGTCCGGCAGCCACGCGAGACGCGGCGTTCGCGCCGCCGTGGGCTCGAGCCCCTGCGGCAGCCACGCGATCAGCCAGTGCCCGGAGCCGAGCGCCGCGGCGTAGAACGGCACGCGCTTGCCGACGAGCTCGAGCGGGTGACGCGCCCCCGGTCCGAAGATCAGGTGGACGTCGTGGGCGGCCCACAGGTCCACGCCGCGGGCGGTGGCCTCCTCGAAGGGAGCGGAGCGGTCGTGGGCCATGATGCGCGGCCCCGGCGCCGGCTGGTGCGCCACGCGCGCGTCGGTGAGCCCGAGCCGATCCAGGGTGCGCAGGTTCGAGTAGTAAGGAATCGCCCCGACCGCCGCGGTGGCGATGTGGAAGTCACGCGGAAGCACTCCCTCGTCGACCAGCATGCCGAGACGTCGCCCCTCGTCGACGACCTCGCGGACGAACACGGCGTGCTCCTCCTGGCGCAGGCCGATGAAGCGGAGGCTCAGCCAGCGCAGGAGATCGCGATGTGCGGCCGCCGCGACCTCCAGGCCGGGAAGCCGGTGCAGGAGGTTGTGCCGGGGGTCCAGGAACTCGACGCGCTCGGGATCACGCACCGCCTTGCCGGGGAATCCGGGCAGATAGCGCGCGGGAAACTGGACGTGAGACTGGAGCGGCAGGTCGATCAACCCGGCCAGGACGAGCACCACGAGCACCGCCGCGGGGATTCCGCGGCCGGCGCGCGCGAGGGGCTTGAGTCCTTCGTACGCGAGCAGGAACAGCAGCGGAATGTGGAGGTCGAGCGGCCGGTACTCGAAGTGATCGCCGCCGATCGCGGCGACGTAGAGCACGTGCACGAGGATCAGCGCCGGCAGGAGCAGCGCGGGAATGGCCTCGCGCGCACGTGCGAGCGCGGCCGCGCCGAGGATGGCGAGCGGCAGCCAGGCCCAGGCCGCGTATTCGAGGGCGAAGGCCGCCAGGTAGCGACCGCCGGCCTCCCACCAGGTGCGACCGCCGACCTTGGCGTAGTAGGTGTTGGGGAGCCAGGCGCCGTAGTAGGCGAGGCGGAATGCGAAATGGGCTCCGACGATCAGCGCGAACGCCGACCAGCGCCGGAGGAGCACGCCCGGCCGGAGGTCGCCACGGCGCGCACGAACCGCCGCCTCGACGCCGAATGCGACCCCGGCGAAGAGCAGTCCGTCCGGACGGGTGAGCGCGGCGAGCGCGTAGAGGAGACTCGCGAAAGGGTGGCGGGGCTTCGGATCCCCGAGCTCCGTGATCAGCCTCAGCGTTGCCCCGATCGTGAGGGATTCGAAGAGGCGGGTCTCGAGTCCGCTCGTGGTCCACACCGCGATCGAGCGGGTGGCCGCCAGCATGGCGAGCGGCGCGAGCGCGAGCCACGAGCGCCCGGCCGGCGCCGGACGGCGCACCACCCAGCCCGCGAGCATTCCCCACAGCGCCACCGTGGCCAGCCAGGAAATCGCGAGCGAGCCGGTTTCCGGCGGGATGCCGAGGCGATCGAGCCCGCCCAGGATCATGACCAGCAGGAAGTTGCTGTAGCCCTCGACCCGCTCGTGGCCGGGGTTGAAGACCAGGCCGTGGCCCTCGGCCAGATTCCGCGCGTAGCGGAACGAGATGAACGCGTCGTCGCACAGGAACGAGTAGGCGGCGGCGTGTGCGATGAGCGCGACCAGCGTGAGCGCGAATCCGGCAGCCAGCAGCGGGTGCAGACGGGGGGCGTCGATACCGATCGGGCGCGGCGCGTCGGAAGACATGGTCGCGGAGTACAGCATGCGCCGTCGCTGCGGGTCCATCAGGAGCGGGCGGCCGTCTTCTCCAGCATCTCGAGCTGCCAGCGATCGCGGCCGTGCGCGTGCAGGAACGGGTGCATCGCGAGGATTCCAGTGCGGCCGATGGAACGCTCGAGGAACCGCAGCTCCGTGAAGCGCGACGCGAGGTCGGGATCGGCGGGCACTTCGAGTCCCGCGCCGCGCGCGATCAGCATGCCCTTCGCCTTCATCGCCAGCTCCAGGTGGATCTCCAGGTAGCAGAGCATGTCCGAGACGACGGCGGGTTCGAAGCGGGATCGCAGCTCGTCGAGATAACGGCCGACCGGGGTGTCGTCGAGCGCGCCGCTCTCGATCAGCTCGAGCAGGGAGATGTCGTGGTCCACGCCGTGTCCCAGCCACTCGCGGGTCGAGCGCTCACTGCGCTCGAACACCACCGCGAGCACGAGCGGCATCACGACGGCGAGCGAGTCGCCCGAGAGATTCGCGCTCTCGACGAGCGCCGGGAGCTGCAGGTGGTTGTACGCCGAATGGATCGTGAACGCGGGCAGCAGCCCCGGAACGAGCCGCGTCCACGCCGTGGACCGATGACGCTCGGTGAGATCGCGGGCGATCACTGCGACCAGCGCGGTGGTGCCGCCGTGCATCACGGCGGTCCCGAGCCCGCGCGCCGTCCACACCGTGAGCCCGGCATCCGGCAGAGCCCCCACGTAGTAGATGTTCTCGACCACCGCGAACCCGGTTCCGATCGCGAAGCCGTGGATGGCCGCGTCGACCAGAAAACCGACCTGGCCGCGCCGGATGAGGAAGAGGACGGGCGCCGCCTTGAGCACCTCCTCGACGAACGGCGCAATCCAGCGCTTGATCACGAGCGGGGGGATGCCGAGTCGCTCGATCAGGAACCAGTGGATCGCCCAGGCCGCCACCGCCACGATCCAGCCGATGGCGAGCGAGCGCACGATGGCGGTGCGCGCCACCAGCTTGTAGCCGTCGAGCACCACGAGGGCGGCGAGAAACAGCAGGACCGGCAGCAGGCCGATCGCGAGCGCGAACATCGCCTACAGCACCTTGAGCGACAGCATCCATTCGTCCGTGGAGGCCCGATCACGCGGGAAGGCCCGCGCGTACCCGAAGGAGAGTGTGAACGGCTGATGCGTGAGCAGTTGGAGCCGGAGGTCGGTCTGCAGCCCGGCGTCGACGATCTCCTCGCGGCGTCCGGGGGCGTCGAGGTTGGTCGCCAGGGCGCCGCTGAAGAGCGAGGCGCGCGCCCAGCTCGCGAAGAGCGGCAGCACGCCGGCCCGGTGGAAGCGCCACGCCGGAAGATTCCAGTCGATCATGCCCTTCACATAGTTGGTGCCGCCCACGGCATCGATCGGGATGCCGGGGAACCGCGAAGGCTGGCGGTACTGTTTCGGGTCGCGGCGATCCAGCCCGTTGTTGCCGAAGGAGCCGAAGTAGAAGTTGGCGAACGGCTCGGCCGGGTCGCCGGGGGAGTAGCCG
>DAIUEO010000132.1:4045-9669 GCA_036845125.1 Candidatus Eiseniibacteriota bacterium
CTGCGCCAATTGTCATCGCAATCCCTCGGCCGATCGGCGTGCCGATGTCGAAGGTGCCCGAGAAACGCGGGAAGCCTTCCCACCATTCGTGCCCGTTGCGGATGAAGTGCACGTCGTCGACCACGGTTTCGAAGCTCAGGCGGTGCCCCTTCTCGGCGTCGATCGAGCCGATCGACGAGCGCGTGTGTTTGTACACGAGGTCCGCCTTCGCCGAGAGCAGGTCCTCGAACCCGGGCGAGGTCGCGATGTTCTGGTTGTCGGGGAGGCGCTCGAGGCCGGTCCAGCCCGAGAGCTCGACCGCGAGGTCGAGCGTGCGCGGGTCGTCCCGCACGAGCATCCGCTCGTGCACGAGGCTCGCACCGGCTCCCTTGCGACTCTCCTGGGTGGACCCCACGAGATCATAGAAGGATGCCGGGTTGAACCACGCCTCGGCTGTCCAGCGCGACCGCCGGTAGCGGACCGTGGAATGCCAGCGCTCGCCGACCGGCAGGTCCAAGTCGGGGGACACCGTGAGTGAGCCGTCGAGGCGGTGGATGGAGAGCGGGTCCGCGAGGTCGAGCTTGAGGCCGACCGCCGTGCGTCGTTTGTAGCCCTCGACGATCGGATAGGCGCCGGCGAGCCGGATGTCGGCTGCCGCCCGATAGGGGGCGGTGACCGCACCCGCCGAATCGAGCGAGACCCCGCGCGGGGAAGGCAGCCGCCATTCGCGGATCTCCGGGTGCTTCGCCACCGTCTCCGCGCCGAGGAACACGATCGCGTTCGCGTCCTCGATCGGCACGGCGTGCAACGCCGCCGGGACGAAGCCCTCTCCCGAATAGCGCAGCACGATCAGCGAATCGCCTCCGAGGGGAAGCGGGCGGAAGAAGCCGGTGAGGGCGTTGCTCACGAGCGCCATGGAATCGGCGGCGAGGTCGTAGCGGAAGATGTTCGAGACGCCCGTGTAGTAGGAGCTCCCGTAGAGGCGGCCGCCATCCCCGGAGAACACGAAGCTCGTTGGAATGGAGTTGCCGAAGTCGTGGAGGACACGGGTCGTCGTGTCTCCCTGCTCGAGGGCGTGCAGATCCATGAGGCGCAGCGTCTGCCGCCCGTTGATCTCGGCCCAGGACGCGGCGAGTTGGGCGCCGTCGGGGGAGATGTCGAGGTCGTAGGCGTCCTGGCCGTAGGGCAGCGTGTACACGCGGTTGGCCTCGGTGTACGGGGCAGGGATGCGCATGATCGACGAGATGCCGTTCAGGTGCCGCACCCCCCAGAGCGAGCGGTCTCTGGGATTGAAGGCGAGGTCGCCGACACGCGCATCGCGGATCAGGCGCTTCCGCTTTCCGGATGCCGGATCCACGCTGCAGAGATCCCGCCACTCGTTGTTGTCGGTCGTATAGAAGAGGGTGCCCAACTCCGGATCCCGTGCCAGCGAGCACACGAAGTAGAGCGCCGGGCCCTTGACCTCGCACACCGCGTGCGGGCGCTCGCCGTCGATCGGGATCGCCGTGATGTGGGCCACCACGCCCGGATACTGGACGCCCGCGTAGAGTGTGCGCGTCGCCGGATCGAAGCAGGGGCGTGACACCGAGCCCAGGGCGCGCGCCGAGAGGTCGTGATAGGGCGTGACCGGGTAACGGCGGATCGAGTCGAGATTGGCGCGCTGGAACTTCTGCTCGAAGCGGATCCAGTCCCGCCAGCCCTCGTCGAGCGACTTGCCGAACACCTGCCGGAAGGCCGACGAGAAGTACATGCTGCTCCCCGGCGTCCGCATGCCCCAGCGTAGGACGTGCTCGGGCGAGTACTCGTGCGCGAGGTAGGTCAGGAACCGCGTGCCGTAGAGGTACGAGTTCACGCCCACCTGGAAGTCGGTCTTGACCGCCTCGTTCTCGAGCCCGAAGGGATCGTGGATCGGGGTGCCGTCGAGCACCTTCGCGCGAAAGACCATCTCGTCCCACGGGCCCTGGGCGCGCCCGAGTCCGCCGGCCATCCAGGTCTCGAAGAACACCGCGAGCCCTTCGCGGAACCAGCGCGGCGCCGCGCGGCGCGGCAGCGTCAGGTAGCCGTAGGGGAGGGTCTCGGGATGTTCGGCGTCCTCGCGCACCTTGCCCTGGAAGATCGTGCGGAAGAAGTGGTCGGCGCCGGCCGCCTGGTCGGCGGTCGTGATGTGCACGAGCTCGTGGCTCATGAGGAAGTTGATCCGCTCATTGGAGGGTCCGGTTTCGTAAACGAAGTTGGTCGGGGCGATCTCGACCAGCAGGGTGTTCCACGGGCTGCACCAGACGCCGGCGTTTCCGTAGTCACCGGGATCCGTGACGATCACCGTGATCTTTTCCGAAGGCTCGAATCCCAGCACCCGCTTCTGGAACGCCATCGAATTGAGGAAGCAGCGGGCGGTGTAGGGGGCGAGGAACTGGAAGGTCGGACCCGGATAGACGAGCCGCAGGTCGTCGGTTTCGATCGAGCGGTAGAAGGACGCGGCGTTCGCCACCGGGACAGGGGCGGCGAGGAGCAGGGCGGTCACCAGCAGGCATTGGGAAAGGCATCGAACGCCCGGAGCGTGGATCATTGGCGGCCCCCCGGAGAAACACAGGAACGAGGAGACCCCGTTTCATGCGGGGCCTCCTCGCTGCAACTCTACAACCTGCCGGTTACGGCGTCGCGGTGCTCGCTGTTCCCACGCTGCGCGCGCTCTCGACCGCGCGCTCGAAGTCGGGAGACGCCGCGGCGGCGAGGAACTCGGTGTGCTGGAGCGCCTCGATCATCGCCGGATTCGTGAGCAGCTCGGCGACGCCCGGAATCTGCAGCGCCTCGGCGACGCTCGGATTGCTGAACGCCTTGCCGGCTTCGGTCGTCGACAGCAGCTCGGCCACCGACGGATTCGCCAGCGACTTGGCCAGTTCCGTGTTGCTCATCATCTCCGTCATCTGCGGCGATCCGTAGACCTTCGCGGCCTCGGTCATCGAGAGCATCTCGACCACCCGCGGGTTGCCGAGCACCTTCGCCATGTCCGCGCCCGCCATGCTGGAGATGAAGCCCTCGGTGGCGAGCGACGCCTGGAACGACTCAGACTTCATGAGCTTCTTGAACTCGGCGTTCGACGCCAGCGCCTCGGGCACCTTCACCTGGGCGAGCTCCGTCGTGGAGCCGGCTCCGGCCTTGCGCACAGCCTCCGCCCACTGGTGGAACTCGGCGGTCGTCACCAGCGCTTCGGCCTTGGACGGCCCGACGGTGCGCGACAGCTCGGCGACCGCCTGCGCGCCGCCGGTCGAGGCGACCAGGCGCTTGAACTCGGCCGACTTCATGGCCTCGGCGTAACCCGGGGACTTGGCGATCCGGCCGAGGTCGGAAGCGACCGCGGTGAGCTCCTCACTCGCGAACAGGTGGGCGTTGTCGGACACGATCTGCGCGTGATTGGCGTCGCTCACGACCGCGGCGAACGCCTCGTTGCTGATCGCGTTGCGGAACGCCTCGCTGGTCACGGCCTTGCGGAACTCGGCGTTGGTGGCAATGCGGCGGAACGTGTCGGTCTGGAGAAATGCCGCGACTTCGGGGCTGTCGAGCGAGACGTCGGAGTTCGCGATCTGCTCGGACTGGTACTTCTGCGCGGCGCCGATCGCGCCCTGGGTGCCGTCGGGCGGTACCCGCGTGCCCTTGAGGGCATAGAATCCGAGCACGGCGGCTACGGCAATGGCTCCCACGATCAGGAACTGCTTCTTCATGACGGCCTCCTTCGATGGATGAAGCTGCCGGCGGACGCCGGCGGTGAAAACCCAAAGCGTTTCAGCGAACCTGATGCTCCAGCGGGTGAACTTCGAGCGTCGCCCGGGCGGAATCGTTGCCGGCTGCGAGGTGCAGTCGAACGGGAGCACCGGCTCCGGATTCCGTGTCGAGCGTGATGCGCAGGGAGGTGCGGCCCCCGAGGTTAAGCGTGAGAGCGCCGGGCGAGAGGCTGCCGCTCGCACCGGCGGGAGGTTCGATTCCGAGCAGACGCTGGTCGTGCTCGATGGTGAGCGTCGCCGGAGCGGCGAGGTCGCCGTGCACGGTGACCACCCAGGTTCCGTGCTCGGGCCGGATCGAGGCGGTGAGTGCGCCCGCTGGCGTCGCGAGCTCGACCGGATGCGTGTCGCCTGCACCCGGCATCAGCGTCCCGTCGGTGGGGTTCAGGCCGGAGTCCCCGCCCCGGATGCCGGCGAAGAAAAGAGCGGAGGCGATCACGCCCGCCGCGAACACGGCGCCGTAGCGGAGCGTGGGACGCGGAGCGAGCCAGCCCGGCAGGCTCTCGAGCCAGCCGGTCCGGCGTGCACCCGGGCGGGGCGCGCCCGCCTCGAGGGCGGCCAGCGTCGCGGGCAGGAGGTCGGGAGGCGCCGCGCGCCGCGGCATCGCGCGCAGGTCCGTGAACAGACTCTCCATCTCCGAATACCAATGGCGTGCCGCGGGGTCGGCGGCGAGAATCCGCGAGAGCTCGGACCGCTCGTCGGCGGTCGCAGCGCCGTCCAGCACCTGGTCGGCGAGATGCTCGAAGCGCTCCTGATTCGTCATTGCTCCACCCCCCGCTGTTTCAGCTGGGTTCTCAGCCGCCGCCGCGCGTCGAAGAGTCTCGACTTCACCGTCTTCTCCTCGACCTTCAGCACGTCGCCAATCTCCGCGTAGCTCAGATCCATGAAGTGACGCAGAACGATCACCTGACGGTGTTCCTCGCTCAGCCGGAGCAACGCCTCCTGGAGGAGCTGCTCGATTTCCAGCGCGGCCATCCGGTCCTCCGGGGACCGCTCGTGTGACGGCGGTTCCCACTCCAGCGGCTCCGTGCGTTTGCCCCGCCGCAGGAGGTTGATGCACTCGTGAAACGCGATCCGGTAGATCCAACTGAAGAACTTGCGCTTCGGATCGTAGGTGCCGAGCGCCCGATAGGCTTTGGTGAAGGTGGTCTGGACGACGTCGCGGGCGTCTTCGGCGTGGCCGGTCATGCGCAACGCAAGGTTGTAGAGCACCCCCTGGTATCGCTCCGCGATCTCGCCGAAGGCCCGTGGGTCGCCGCTGCGCGACCGCTGCACCAGAACCTCTTCGGACTCGCCCACCATTACGCCGGTCCCCCGCGGAAGTTGGCTCCGGGTTCGGGGGGGCGAGGGACGACGGGCATCGGAGGGCGGCCTCGGGTGGGCTATTCGACCTGGAACAGGCGGTCGAGCCCCGCGTATTTGAAGACGTTGCGGACCCGGGGCTGGAGGTTGACGATTCGCAGCTTGTGGCCGGAGGCCATGAGCCGCTTGTGGGTCACGACCAGCACGCTGAGGCCGGCGCTCGAGATGTACTCGAGCCCTTCGCAGTCGGCGGTCAGCGGTCCCGGGAGCGGCTCGAACACCGCCATCGCGCGGTCGGCCTCCGCGGCGTCGAGGCGCCCCGTGAGATGGACGGTGCCGGGTTCCACCACCTTCAATTCGAGCATCAGGTGTCCACCTTCTTGATGAGGGTGATGGTGCTGTGCCCGCGGTCGTGCTGGTACCGGATCTCGTCGGTGATCAGGCGCACCAGCCTCAGGCCCCGGCCCCCGGGGCCCTGGTCCGGCAGCGGGGCCCGGGCGGTGGCGACGGCTTCCGCGATGTCCCACGGCTCCACGCCGAAATCCTCGAGCGTCACGCGCACCCCGT
>DAIUEO010000133.1:0-9569 GCA_036845125.1 Candidatus Eiseniibacteriota bacterium
GAACGCGAGCGCGATCGCGAGTCCGATCGCGATGCCTCCGAGTCCCGGGGTGAGGAGCGGCATCAGGCCCAGCTCGCGGAGGCCGCGTCCGGTCCCGAGCCAGTGGACGAGCACCAGCGTCACCATGCTCCACTGTAGGATTATGGCCGTGCGGTAGACGGAAGGCCGCACCGTCCCGAGGCGCTCGCGCGGCGCCGTCGCCAGGCGGTGGTAGCCGAACGTCGCTCCCCAGAGCGGCGGCCACAGCAGGAGGAGCGCGGCAATGACGTGGTCGAGCGGATGCACGGCGCGAGCATAGCCGACCTCGCGCGGCGTCGCGGGTACCACGGTTGCGCGGATACGCCGCCCGCGTATCTTTGCCGCCATGCCGCCTCGAGTCGTGGTCTTCGCATGCATCCGAAACGCCGGCCGGTCCCAGATGGCCGCCGCGTTCCTCGACCGGCTGGCCGACCCCGCGCGCGTCGTGGCGCGCTCGGCCGGGACGCGCCCTGCCGTGCACGTCCATCCGGAGGTCGTCACTGTCATGCGCGAGATCGGCATCGATCTCGGGACGGTGACCCCGCGCGCGCTGACGCCGGACCTCGCGAAGGACGCGGGATGGCTCGTCACCATGGGCTGCGGGGACGAATGTCCGTTCATTCCCGGGGCGATCGTCGAGGACTGGCCCTTCGACGATCCCCACGGAAGGCCCCTCGAGGAAGTGCGCCGGATCCGCGATCAGATCGCGGCCCGCGTCACCGACTTCCTGCGCTCGAAAAACTGGCTCCGCGACGAAAGCAAGGTGCTAGACTCGCCGACGTGATCCGGCGACCGGTCCTCGCGATCGCCGCAGCCGCGGCGATCGCCCTCTTCGCTCCGACACACGCCTTCGGCTCATGGAAGCAGCCGGATCCGGTGTCGATCCCCGCTGGATTGAATACGGTGAGGCTCGCGGGTCCCGCGGAGGCCTCACGTCTCGCGGCCGGCGGCGGCTGGCGCGACTTCACGCACCGTCATCCCGGATGGAAAGCGGTATGGAACGAGGTCACCGCCTCGCCCCACCGCGCGTTCGGCCCGCCGATTCCGCTGCCCGCGTTCGTTCCCGCTCCTTCCGGGGTGGACCGCGCGGTGCGCGCGTTCGTCGCCGGCCACCCCGGCGTGTTCGGCTCGCCCGCGCTCTCGACCGTGTCGGTGCGCGAGGTGCGCGGCACCTGGTACGTGCGCTATCGCCAGACCGTCGCGGAGCTGCCGGTGTTGTTCGCCGACTGGGAGTTCCGGGTCGGACGCCAGGGCCGCTTGTTCGCGTTCGGCGCCCACGTGCAGAACGTGCCCCCCGAGCTCGCGCCCGGCGCGGATCGCATCGGCGTGGACGGCGCCCGGGCCGCCGCGATCCGCGACCTGCCGTTCGACGAATCCCGCGATCGCGCGGACGATCACGGGCTCGCGATCCTGCCCTGGGAGAATGGCCATCGGCTCGTGCGCGCGGTGACCGTCGACACGCAGGAGCCACGCGGAAGCTGGCTCGCCTTCGTGGACGCGACGAACGGCGAACTGCTCGTGCGCGAGGACCAGAAGCTGGAGTCGATCGCGGGGGTCTCGTCGGGCACCGTGCATCCGCTCTTCGCCTCGGACACGCCCGCGGTGCGACTCATGCCCGACCTGCGCGTGTTCTTCGGATCCAATACCCGGCTCACCGACTCGACCGGCCTCTACCTGATTCCCGGGGTGCTCGGAAGCGACACGGTGCGCGCCAGCCTCGCCGGGACGTACGTCATCGTCAAGGACAAGGCGACCGGCCTGCAGCCCCAGTTTCTCGCCCCCGCCACCGCGCCGGCGGTCGTGAACGTGCCGTGGAACCACACGAACTCCGACCTCGCAGCGCGCGACGCCTTCTACAACATCAACCGCGCACGCGCCCACATCCGCACGTTGGATCCGCTGTTCACCGGTCTCGACTATCCGCTCGTGGCCATGGTCAATGCGGCCGGGACCTGCAACGCCTTCTATGCGAACGGCAGCATCACCTTCTACGGTCCGGGGGACGGGTGTCCGAACATCGCGTACCTCGCGGACATCGTGTTCCACGAATACGGGCACGCGTTGAACCAGGCGCTCTACCTGCAACAGGGCGCTCCGTTCGGGCTGCAGAACACCGCCTGCCACGAGGCGACCGCCGACGTGTTCTCGGCGTTCCTGCTCGACGACCCCGTGATCGGCCAGGAGTGGTCCGGACCCGGCACGTCCATCCGCACGATCGACAACGCCCGGCGCTGGCCGGAGGGCGACGACCCCGATCCGCACCTCGCCGGCCTGATTCTCGGCGGCGCCTTCTGGGACCTGCGCAAAGCGGTCGGGCTCGACGTCGCACGCACTCTCGCGCACTACTGCAAGTACGGACTGCCCGACTACCGCGGGGACAACGGCATCGCGATGAACGACTTCTTCTTCGAGACGGTCGTGGCCGACGACGACGACAGCGACCTCACGAACGGCACGCCGCACATCACCGCGATCGCAGATGCCTTCAATGCGCACGGCATCGGCACCGGATTCTGGCTCGGGATCGGCCACGAGAACCTCGCGGATCACCCCGCCGGCCCCGGACCGTTCGATGTGCGCGCGACCTACACCTACACCGGCCCCTTCGGCGATCTCGACATGGACGGTTGCTTCCTCCACTACCAGATCAACGGCGGCACGTGGGGGATCCGCAGGATGGACCTGTCCGACAACACCGACGAGCTTCGGGCCCGCTTCGCCGCGCCGCCCGAGGCGCTGATTCGCTACTACTTCGAAGCTCGTGACACGTACGGCGGCACCACCGTGTGGCCGGTGGGCGCGCCCGGGGACGACACCTTCGAGTTCCTGAACGGGCCGACGGTGACGGCGTTCTTCCAGAACATGGAGACGGATCCGGGATGGACCGTGGGAGCGCCGGGCGACAACGCAACGTCCGGCATCTGGGTGCGGCTCAATCCCAACAGCACGTACTTCCGCGGCTACCTCCAGCCCGAGGACGACCACACTCCGCTGTCCGCCACGCGCTGCTGGGTGACGGGCGACGCACCTCCGACCGAGGGGCCGGGGCTCAACGACGTGGATCGCGGCAGGACTTCGCTCACCACCATGCTGTTCGACGCCACCGCCGTCGGCTACGCGCCGATGGTCGAGTACTACCGCTGGTTCACGAACGAATTCATCGACGGCAGCGGCCTCGATCCGTGGCGGGTGCAGATCTCGAACGATGCCGGGCACACCTGGCACGACGTGGAGTACACGCTGCAGGACGCCCGCGAATGGCGGCGCATCATCTTCCTGATCCAGGAATTCGTGACGCCCACGGCGAACATGATGATGCGTTTCGTTGCCACCGACGAAGGCGACGGCACGCTCATCGAGGCCGCGATGGACGATTTCCGGCTGCTCGCGTTCGCGAGTCCGCTCGCGGTTCCGGATGCCGTGTCAGGCCCGCTCGCGTTCGCCGCCCCCGCGCCCAATCCTCTGCGCGAGGGTGCGAGCACGCGGATCGCCTTCACGCTGCCGCACGAGGGGCCGGTGCGGCTGGCGGTGATGGACGTCCAGGGTCGCGAGGTCGCGCTGCTCGCGGACGGCCCGCGCCCGGCTGGACCTCAGTCGATCGAATGGGACGGCCGCGGCTCGCAAGGGCATCGCCTCGCGCCCGGGATGTATTTCCTGAGCCTCGCCGCCGCCGAGTCGCACCTTTCGCGACGGATCATGCTGCTCGAATAGGCGCGTCGCCGCCTTCCAGTGGCGGCGGGGGAGCGCCCGTGATGAGGCGGGCGCCGCGGCGGAACGTGACATACGAATACGCCCACTGGAAGATCACGAGCGTGCGGTTCCGGAATCCGATCAGGAAGTAGATGTGAATCGTGAGCCAGGCGAACCAGGCGAGAAATCCGCTGAACTCGAACCGCCTCCCGATCTCGCCCACGGCCTTCCCGCGACCGATGGTGGCGAAGCTCCCCTTGTGCCGGTAGTGAAACGGCTCGGACGGCCGCCGCGCGAGGCGGCGGCGGATGTTCCGTGCGACGTGCTCACCCATCTGGATCGCCGAGGGACAGATGCCCGGAACCGGGATCCCGTCCTGCACCACCGCGGCCAGGTCACCGATTACGAAGACGTCGTCGCGCCCCGGGATCGCGAGGAACGGGTCCACCGGCACCCGGCCCGCTCCGTCGAGTGGCGCTCCCAGCGTCCGCGCGAGCGGCGAAGCCGCAACGCCCGCGGCCCATACGACCGTGCGGGCGGCGAGGCGCTCCTCGCCCAGAGTCACGCCGTGTTCGTCGGCGCCGGTCACACGCGTGCCGGTCCGGACCTGCACGCCGAGGTCCTCGAGCTGGCGACGCGCGCGCTCCGACAGGTGGGTGTCGTACACGGGCAGCACGCGCGACTGGGCCTCGATGAGGACGATGCGCGCCTGCGCCGGGTCGATGTTCCGGAACTCGCGGCTCAACGCCTGGCGTGAAATCTCGGCCAGCGCGCCCGCCATCTCCACCCCGGTCGGACCCGCGCCGATGATCGCGAAGGTCATCCATTCGCGACGGCGCGCGGCGTCGGGAATCCGCTCTGCTTCTTCGTAGGCGAGAAACACCCGTCGACGGATCTCGAGCGCGTCTTCGATCGTCTTGAGTCCCGGTGCGAACGGCGCCCATTCGTCGTGACCGAAGTACGAGTGGGTGGCGCCCGTCGCGACGACCAGAACGTCGTAGGACAGCTCGCCGTCACGGAGGACGAGCTTCTTCGTCGCGACGTCGACGCGCACGGCCTCGGCGAGCACGACCGTGACTTCGCTGCGCCCGCGGAACACGCTGCGCACCGGGGCCGCGATGTCCGCCGGATTGAGGCCGGCAGTCGCCACCTGGTAGAGCAGCGGCTGGAACAGGTGGTGATTGCGCCGGTCGACGATCGTGACCTGGACCGGCGCGCCTTTCAGGGCGCGGGCGGCGTAGAGTCCGCCGAACCCGGCGCCGACGATCACGACATGAAGCCGCGGTTCCGTAGCGACGTCCTAACGCTTGGGCGGTTTCATCACCTGGCGGTAGCGGAAGCAATCCACCACGTGATCGTTCACCATGCCGACCGCCTGCATGAAGGCGTAGCAGATCGTGGTCCCGACGAAACGAAAGCCACGCTTCTTGAGATCTTTGGAGAGCGCATCGGACTCGTCCGTTCGCGGCGGGATATCGCGGAGCGACTTCCGGCGGTTCACCTTCGGCTTGCCGTCCACGAAGTCCCACAGATACGCAGCAAAACTGCCCTTTGCTTCCCGCACCTCGAGAAACGCGCGCGCGTTCGAGATCGCCGATTCGATCTTGAGCCGGTTGCGCACGATGCCCGCGTTGCCCATCAGCTCGCGCACCTTGGGTTTGCCGTAGCGCGCCACCTTCGCCGCGTCGAAACGGTCGAAGGCCCTCCGGTAGGCGGCCCGCTTGTTGAGGATCGTCTCCCACGAAAGACCGGCCTGCGCGCCCTCGAGGATCAGCATCTCGAACAGGTGGCGGTCGTCGCGCGACGGCACGCCCCATTCCTCGTCGTGATAGGCGATGTAGAGCGGGTTCTTCAACCCCGCCCACGCGCAGCGGACCTTCTCCACTACCGTCGCCGGCCGTTGGGCCCGTAGAGCGCGTTGGCCTTGGCGAGGTGCGAGATCGCTTCGCCCTTCCGGCCGATCCGCTCGAGGAGAAGCGCCAGGTTGTAATGCGCATCGGCGTAGTCGGGCTCGCGCATCAGCGCCTGGCGGTAGGCGTACACCGCCTCCGAGCGGCGCTGGAGATCCTCGAGCAGCACGCCGAGATTGAAGTGGCTCGTCGGGTCGCGCGGGGCGAGCAGCGTCGCCTGGCGATAGTGCGCTTCGGCCTTACCGTGCTCGCCCGCCACGTGGTAGAGGCGGCCGAGGTTCACGTGCGCGTCCACCAGGTTGGGATTGAGCTCGAGCGCGTGATGGTAGGCCGCGCGCGCCTCGAGCGGCGATTCCGACTCGAGCTCCGCGGCATGCTCGAACCATTCCTCGGCGGAGAGATTCTCCGTCGGATCCGGCGCGGTGGCCGAGGCGACCACGTTCTCCTCCATCTCGGGGGACGAAGCAGGAAGCTCAACCAGCTTCAGGATCGGACGGGGTCGGGGCGACTGTTCCTGTACTGGAGCGTCGGAAACTTTCGCCTCGTCTGCCGACGAGGCGAAATTCGGAAACAAGTCGCACTGCTCGACCACGGACTCCGGTGCGACCCGTTCGCGTCGGGTCCTCACGGCGCGGCGCGCAGCCCGCCGCAGGGGCGGCTGGCGTTCCTCGCTCCCGGTCTCGCGAATCCGCGATCCTTCGCAGGATTCGAACAGGCTCATCGTCGTGAGCCTGTCTTCCGCTTCGGCGCCGCTTCCGACGAACGCTTGGCCCGCGATGCCGGCTGCCGCTCGGCCTTGCTCGGCGCCGAGCCGCGGCCTTCGAGGCTCTGCTTCAGGGCGTCCATCAGGTCGATCACCTGGGCGCGCTGCTCCTGCGGCGCCGCGGCGGTGATCTCCTTGCCCTCGACCTTGGCTTCGACCCGCTCCAGCACCTTGCCGCGGAACTCGTCGTGGTACTGCTCGGGCTTGAAGTCCTTGACGGCAAGGTCGGCGATCAGCCGCTCGGCCAGCGTCAGCTCACCGGAGCTGATCTTCGCGTTCTCGCCCTTGTCGACTTCGCCGAAGTCGCGCACCTCGTCCTGGAAGAACATGGTGTGCAGCATGAGTCCCTCACCCGCCGGGCGGATCAGCACCAGCGCGCCCTTGCCGCGCATCACGTACTTGGCGAGCGCCACCTTGCCGGTCTTCTCCATCGCGTCGGCCAGCAGTCGGTAGGCCTTGTCGCCGCCCTTGTCGGGGCCGAGGTAGTACGCCTTCTCGAAGTAGATCGGGTCGACCTTCTCGAGCGGAACGAACTCCTTGATCTCGAGCATCCGCGAGTTCTCTTCCTCGAGCTGCTTCAACTCCTCGTCCGTGAACCGGACGTACTGGTCCTTCGCGAACTCGTAGCCCTTGACGAGCTGCGTGCGCTCCACCACTTCGTTGCACACCGGGCAGATGAGCTGCTGCTTGATGCGACTGCCGCACTTGGCGTGGATCTGATTGAAGGACACGCCGCCGGAGCTGGTGGCGGAGTACATGCGGATCGGGATGGCAACCAGCCCGAACGAGATCGTCACGGATCCGATGGAATGTGGAGGCATGGTCTGGGTTTCCCCTCCTCGATGGGTCGAAAACTCGCGCTCTAGGCTAGCACAGGGCGCGGCGGGTCCGACCCCGGCCGGTGTCCGCTCCCGCGGCGGCGGGAATTCCGTTGGTCCGGGCCTACAACCTCCCTACAATTCCCATGCGTCGCTCCCACCTCCGAGGTTCGCCATGCCCATCCGCCGCTTCATGTTCCTGCTCGCCATACTCGCTCCCGCGGGGGCCGCCGCCCAGGGGCCATTGTTCTCGTCGCGCTACCTATTCTTCCCCATCGAGAGTCTCAGCTCTGCCTATTCAGGGAACTGCGCCGTGGGTGACTTGAACCACGACGGAATCCTGGATCTCGTGATCTCCGATTCCCGCGGCCCCGCCATGATTCGACTCGGGACCGGTGGGGGGATGTTCGGTTCACAAACGCCGGTACCGTCCGTGACTGCGGCTTTGGCGGTCGCGTTGGCCGAGGTCAGCGGCGACGCCAGCCTCGATCTCCTGGTCGTGGCTCCGGCCACACTGGTCGTGATGGACGGCGATGGAAACGGCGGCTTCTCGAATCCGCGGAGTTTTCCGCTTCCCTCCACTACCAGCCCGTATCCGGACATCTGCATCGCTCTCGCCGATTTCAATCACGACTCGAGATCGGACGTGGCAGTGGGAACCCAAGAGGCGAACTTACTGTCCATCTTGCTCGGGCAGTCCGGAGGGACCTTCGCCGCTCGAACCGACTACTACGTTTCCGGAATCACGGGTGTCGCGATCACGGATTTCAACAACGACACCCACCCTGACTGGGCGGCCTGTTCCAACAACGGGCGGCTAATCAGCTATGCGCGCGGGCTGGGGAATGGGAGCTTTGGGCCCGTCCAGGGAATCCTTTCGAATGCGGCCGCCGAGGACATCTGCGCCGGCCTCTTCAACGGGGACCTCAATGTGGATCTGGTGGTCGCCCATCGGTACCCCGCCGGCGCCAGCGTCCTGTTCGGAAACGGCGGCGGCTCTTTCGCTTTGGCTCCGATGGTCGATACGGGTTCCCCGGCAAGGGACGTAGCGACGGGGAACTTTTCGAGCGACGGCAAGTCGGATCTGGCGTTGGCCCGCGAGGACGGAAACGTCGCGCTGCTGCCGGGCCTGGGCGACGGAACGTTTGGACCCCGTCAGACCTTTCGCGGCGGTTATCAGCTCAACTCGATCCTGGTTCGTGACGTCAATGGTGACGGCAGAAGCGACCTTGTCGCGACCGGGTCCGTCTACAAGGGAGGAGCCTCGATCCTGCTCGGCAACGGGGACAACACCTTCGGGGGTCGATCCATCGCGACCGGACCGGCTCCCGTCGCATCATCGGTTGCTGATTTCGACCAGGACCTGCGCCCCGACATTGTCACCGCATGCAACGACGCCTTGTACGTGAACCACGCCACGACCCTCGGCTGGTTCGACGCGGGATCGAGCATTCCCACCGTGCCGATCAGCTCCGTGTTCGCCGGAAGGCTGGATGCCGATTCCTCGCCGGACATCCTCACGGCCAACGGAAATGCTCACACCATCTCGGTCTTCAAGGGCAACGGGGATCTTTCGTTCCAGCCCCGCGTCGATTTCCTGACGGCTTCGCTTCCCTCGTTCGCCACCGCCGCCGACCTCGACAACGATCTCGAACCCGACCTGATCGTTGCGAACGAGCAATCGTCATCCATTTCCGTCTTTCCCGGCAGGTCGGGTGGAATCTTCGGCCCCAAGCGGGACACACCGCTCGCCTCTTCGCCAATGTACGTCGCGCTGGGCGACATGGACGGAGATGCCCGACTCGACGCGGTGGTGGCACTCGGGAGTGGAGGACTGTCCGTCCTCAGAGGTCCTGATGGCAGCGGTGGGTTCGCGAGCCGGAGCGACTTCGGCACCGAGGCCACCTCGTGCGCGACCGGCGATCTCGACGGGGATACGAAGCTGGATGCGGCGACCAGTGGTTCCTTCTACACCACTGTGTTCCGCGGGACCGGAGACGGTTCCTTCGATCAACGCTCAATCTTGTTTGATGGCTCGGGGGAGCGAACCGCCACTGCTCTTCTGGATGTCAACGGCGATGGAGCCCTCGATCTCGTCTATGCGAACAGCATGGTGGTGACGCTTCAACCCGGCTTCGGCGACGGTACGTTCGCGGGACCCCAGTACTATGGGCACGGACTCGCGGGCCTCTCTCCCAGGCAGCTCGGCATTGGCGACCTCAACGCCGACGGCCGTCCCGACCTCGTGGTTCCGGGCCACAGGGCCAACGAAATCTCCATCTTCTACAACCTCGGCTCAGCGTCACCCGGCCTGGATCCGGTGCGCGTGGAGAGCGTGGACGCGCGGAGCGATCGCGTGGCGGTCACGTG
>DAIUEO010000134.1:0-9417 GCA_036845125.1 Candidatus Eiseniibacteriota bacterium
TCGGCGCCGCTCACCGCGCCTGCAGGCGTGAAGCGCGCCACCATCTCCGCATGGGTGTCGAGCAGCCGGTAGGCTGCGAGCGGTGCGGGATAGCGCGCGGGATCGGCTTCGTAGCGGGCCCGCACCGCGCTGCTCGTGATCGCGTAGTCCGCATATCCGAGCAACCGTGGATCGTAGAACGTCCCGTTCATCTCCGAGGCGTGGGCGAACACGTCGAGCGTTGCCGGCTGGCCGCCGGGAGGCTCCACGGTCGCGGTCGCGCCGCCCGAGGCTCCGAACGGAATCGCCACCACCCGCACCGCCGGCAGCTCGAGCACACGGCGGCGGACCTCGGGTGACGCGGACTGGAATTCCGGGGTGGCGGTGAACCGCTCGAGATTCACGCGGGTGCGGAGCGGAGCCCCGTAGCTCTCCTCGATCAACAGATCGTCGGGCCCGAGATGGGCCGTGCACCATTCCTTGGCGAGACGGTGCGTGGAATCGGCGCCCGTCGAGGCCGCGCGCCATCCGGCGAACCCCGCGGGGACGAGCATCGCGAGCGCCAGGGCCGCCGTGGCCACTTGGCGAAACCGCGCGGGAATTGCCGACGTGAGCGCGAACGCCGTAGCGGCGGCCAGCACCGCGGCGATCGCGATGACCGGGGCGAGGTAGCGTGCGGCTTCGATCTCGGCGAGCGAGATCGGGAGCGCGAACGCGACGAGGCCGATCCCGAGCACCGCGAAAGCCCCGCGTAGATCCGGACGCCGCCATGCCACGAGCGGCGCGGCCACGACCGCCACCATCGCGACCGGGCCGAGATTCGCGAGCAGGTTGCCGAGGTGATACCCGAACGCATGCCGGCCGACCGTTCCGAGGTGGCCCTCGGCGGCGTGAGCGGACTCGAACCGGAAATCGCGGAGGAATGCCGGCACGTCGAGCACCGCGAACGGAGTGGTCATCACGAAGGCGGCGGCCATGAGAGCGAACACGATCGGCAGCCTGCGCAGCCCGCTTCGGCCTTCACGCATCACGAGCGCGACCGCCAGCGCGGCGCCGAGTGCGGCCGCCGGGTACTTGGCACCGGCCGCCAGTCCCACGAGCAATGCCGCGACGTGGAGCGTTCTCGCGTTCCCGTCCCGCAGGTAGGCGAGGGTGCGTTCCAGCGCCCACAGCGCGAGCGCCGCCATCAGCGTGTCGCAGAAGACCGACCGCGAGGTCTCGATCAGGATCGGGGCCAGCGCGCAGAGCAGCGCCGCGATGAAGCCGGCGCCACGATGGAGCCGCTCCGCCAGCATCCCGGCGGCGACGATCGTCAGCGCGTCGCACGCGACGCCGACGCTGCGCGCGGCGAGCACCATCGGCGTGGGATCGATCTGGAAGAGCACGAGGTAGTCGGCCCAGCTCTTCCAGGCGCCGGTGACGAGCCCCATCGCGAACACCGCCTGCTGGACCGCGAAGTGGAGATAGATCGAGAGCGAGGGGTAGTTGAAGAAGTGCGGGTTCCAGTCGACGCGGCCGGTGGCCGCGTCCTTCATCCCGAGCGCGAGGCGGAGCGGGAACGCCTCCTCGAGGAAATCCGGAAGGCCCGCCCCGATGCGCCACGCACGCAGCAGGACGGCGGTCGCGGCAACCGCCGCCAGCAGCCACACGAAGCGCGGCTCCCGGGCAGGGGTCGCCTGCGGGAACGGAAGGATCCGCGCCTGGAAAGCGGGCATGGGAGTGGCGGCGTTCGGCAGGGGTTTCACGCCGCCAGTATCGGCAAATCGTGGCGCGGCCACCATGCGGGT
The DNA here is from genome assembly GCA_036845125.1 of Candidatus Eiseniibacteriota bacterium. Classification (GTDB taxonomy): domain Bacteria; phylum Eisenbacteria; class RBG-16-71-46; order RBG-16-71-46; family RBG-16-71-46; genus DAIUEO01. The sequence continues at coordinate 1,767 of DAIUEO010000134.1, forward strand.
GCTAGCCTCCCGCCGGCTTTCCGCGCGTCCACCCCACTCCCAGGAGACCCCCGTGAGACTCGCCCTCGCCTTCCTGCTCGCCGGCTCGCTCGCCGCCCCCGCGTTCGCGCAGAGCCTGGTCTATCCGCCGACGACGAAAGGGCCGGTGGTCGACGACTACTTCGGAACCAAGGTGCCGGATCCTTACCGCTGGCTCGAGGATCTCGAGTCGCCGGAGACCGCGAAGTGGGTCGCGGCCGAGAACCAGGTGACCTACGCCTATCTCGACCAGCTGCCGCAGCGCGAACCGATCCGGAAGCGCCTGACCGAGCTGTGGAACTACCAGCGCACCAACGTGCCGGTGCGTGAGGCCGGACAGATCTGGTTCCGCCAGAACAGCGGGCTCCAGCGTCAGTCGGTGCTCTACCGCCAGAGTGCCGTCGGCGCGAGTCCGGCGCTCGCGCTCGATCCGAACGTGCTCTCTCCCGACGGCTCGGTGGCGATGGCGCAGTGGGCACCATCACCGGACGGCAAGTGGCTGGCCTACACCTCGGCGGCCGGCGGCTCGGACGTGAAGGACATCCACCTGCGCAACCTGGGGAGCGGGAAGGACGCCGCCGAGGCCGTGCTGCACGTGAAGTTCACCGGCATGGCGTGGACGCGGGATTCCAAGGGCTTCTTCTACTCGCGTTACAAGGGCACCGAAACCGCGGCCGACTTCGCGAAGGCCAGCGAGCACCACCAGGTCTGGTATCACCCGCTGGGGGCCAAGACTCCGGACCGCCTGATCTTCGAGCGGCCCGAGCAGCCCCGCGAAGGAACCTGGGCATCAGTCTCCGACGACGGCACCAAGCTGTTCCTCAGCACGTCGAGCGGGGCGACCGGCAGCCGGCTCTGGATCGCCGATCTCGGCACCGCTGCCAAGCCCAACCTCGCGGCCAAGCCGGTGGTGGTCGCGGCCGAGGACGATGCGCACCACAACCCGCTCGGCGTCGTGGACCGGACGGTCTACCTCTACACGACGTTCGAAGCACCCAAGGGCCGGATCGTCTCGACCGAGGTCGGCAACTCCGACCGCAGCAAGTGGAAGACCGTGGTGCCCCAGAGCGAAGCCCCGATCTCGGAGACGCTGATGATTGGCAACCGGCTGGTCGTGATCCGCCTCGTGGACGTGCAGAGCCGCGTCCAGGTCTACGGGCTCGACGGCGCCTCCGAGGGCGAGATCGCGCTCCCCGAGCCGGGCACCGCCGACGAATTGAGCGGACGCACCGACGGCACCGATTTCTTCCTGTCGTTCACCTCGTACCTGCGGCCGCGGACGGTCTACCGCTGCGATCCCGCGAAGCGGACGATGGAGCCGTTCTACGCGCCGAAGTCGCCGTTCGACGCGTCGCAGTACGAGACCCGCGCCCTGTTCTACAACTCGAAGGACGGGACGCGTGTGCCGCTGTTCGTGACGCTCAAGAAGGGCGTGACGCTCGACGGCAGCCACCCGACGATTCTCCACGGCTACGGTGGATTCAATGTACCGGAGCTCCCCGCCTACACCCCGGCGGTGGCGGGCTGGCTCGACATGGGCGGGGTCTACGCGGTGGCGAACATCCGGGGCGGCAGCGAATATGGCGAGGCTTGGCACCAGGCCGGGGTGCGCGACAGGAAGCAGAACGTATTCGACGACTTCATCGCGGCCGCGGAGTACCTGATCCGCGAGCGCTACACGACCTCGTCACGACTCGGCATCCAGGGCGGCTCGAACGGCGGGCTGCTGGTCGGCGCCTGCATGATCCAGCGCCCCGACCTGTTCGCGGTGGCACTCCCCGCGGTGGGCGTGATGGACATGATGCGCTTCCACAAATTTACAGCGGGCCCGTTCTGGACCGAGGACTACGGCTCGTCCGACGACGCGGCGGGGGCCAAGTACATCCTGGCCTACTCGCCGCTCCAGAACCTGAAGCCGGGCAGCTGCTACCCGGCAACGCTGGTGACGACCGCCGATCGCGACGACCGCGTGGTGCCGAGCCACTCGTTCAAGTTCGCGGCGATGCTGCAGGCGGTGCAGACGTGCGCGAAGCCGGCGCTGATCCGGGTGGAGGTGGCAGGGAGCCACGGCTACCGGCCGACGGACCGGATCATCGCGGAGGTCGCGGACGAGTACGCGTTTGCGCTCGCGAACATGGAGCTGCCGAAATAGGGCTTCCGGGGACGAGGGGCCGGAAGGAGCTTCCTTTACAGGCAGCCGGGCTGGCTGGTAAGGTCCGCGGCTTCCAATCGACCCCTCGGCTCCGCCCGCACGTCGGGCTCTTCAGGAGGTTCCCAGTGGCTCAGTGCGCAGTCTGCGGCAAAGGCGCCATGACCGGTCACAACGTGAGCCATGCTCACAACGTGACCAACCGCCGCTGGAAGCCCAACCTCCAGCGGGTGCGCGCCAGCATCGAAGGCAAGGTCAAGATGGTGATGGTCTGCACGCGCTGCATCCGCGGCAACAAGGTCCAGAAGGCGGTCCGCGGCCGGAACTACAAGCCCGCCGCCTGAAGCATCCGGGTGCCGGTCTGCCGGCGCCCCGCCCCGTAGGCCTCGAGCACCCGATCCAGGGCCAGCTTCAGATCCGGGTATTCCGGATGGCGCGCGATCGCCGACTCCAGCACCGCCGCGTCGTCCATCGTGCCGCACCCGGCTGACGCGCACGCCACCGAGGCCCGGGCCTCGTGCGGCTCCCTCCCGCGCGCCATGCCGCGCCTGAGCGCGAGGCTCGCCCGCGCTTCGTCGCCCGAGCGGAAGAGGACCAGCGCCAGCAGCCGATAGGCCGCACCGTGCGCGGGATTGCCGGCGAGCGACGCGGTGGCCGCGCGCTGGGCATCGAGCAGGGCGCCGATCCCGAAGTGCGAGAGCCCGAGCCAGAGCAGGAAATCCGCGAAGCGCGCCGCGCGGTCGACCGCCGCCGTCAGCCGGCACGTCGCCTCGCCGCCGCGGCCGACCGCGAGCGCCGCGCGTCCGGCGAGCGCCGCCGCCTGGGGCGAGGCCGCGATCGCGAGCGCCGAGAGCGCGTGCAGCTCCGCTTCCTCGGGCTCGCCGGCCTCGAGCAGCTGCTCGGCGAGCAGGCAGCGCCGCGCCACGTCCGACGGGTGCTCGGAGACCGCGGAGCGCAGGCGCCGGAGCGCATCCTCCTGGCCGCGCGGGGCCACCCCGGGAACCGCGACCAGGCTCGCCGGGTCGCGCTCCACCAGCGCGGCGGCGCGCTCCATCGCCCCGCGCCGCGCCCGGTCACGGCGCAGCCGGTCGTGACACGCGGCCTCGAGCAGCGACGCAAACGGCGAGGAGCCGCCGTTCGCGTAGTACTGCCTCAGCTCGTCGAGCGCATCCTCGGCGCGTCCCGAGCGCTCCGCGATGCGGGCGCGCCGGAACCGCACCCAGGCGGGCGGGTCCGGCTTCGCGAGCGCGCGCGCGAACGCCTCGTCGGCGAGCGCGTAGCGATGTGCGTGGTAGTGGGCGAGCCCGAGCTCGAGCTCGCCGTCCGGTTCCTGCTTCATCGCTTTCATGGGCGGGACGCCGCACGATTCTGCAGGCGCGCGAGGGTGAACGCGCCGTGAGCGTCCCGCCCTTCGATCAGTCCATCTGCTTGCGGAGGAACGTCGGAACCTCCATCGACTCGGTGCGGGTGCTTCGGGACCAGCGGCTGCCCGTGCGCTCCTCGACCCGCGGATAGCCGGGCGAGCGCAGCTCGTCACCGTGCTCGACGGCCGGCGCCGCGGCACGACGGTCCACCACGCGGAGCCGGGGCTCCGTGTGGCCGAAGCCGGTCGCCACCACGGTGATCATCATCTCGCCATCCATGTTGGGATCGATCACCGCGCCGAAGATGACGTTGGCCTCCTCGCCGGCCGCCGCCACCACCACGCCCGAAGCCTCGTTCACCTCGTGCAGCGAGAGATCCCGGCCGCCCGTGATGTTCACGAGCACGCCTTCGGCGCCCGCGATCGAGACGTCCTCGAGCAGCGGGCTCGACACGGCCATCTGCGCCGCCTCGACCGCGCGGTTGGGACCCGACGCACGGCCGGTGCCCATGAGCGCGTTCCCGCGGTTCGACATCACCGACTTCACGTCGGCGAAGTCGAGGTTCACGAGCCCGGCGACCGTCACCAGGTCCGAGATCCCCTTCGTGGCCTTGAGCAGCACCTCGTCCGCCACGCCGAACGCGTCGGTCAAGGACGTGCCCTTCTCGACCACCGCGAGCAACCGCTCGTTCGGGATCACGATCAGGGTGTCCACCTCGGCGCGCAGCTCCGACAGGCCCTCGTCGGCCTGGCGGCTCCGGCGGCGTCCCTCGAAGGCGAATGGCTTGGTGACCACCGCCACCGTGAGCGCCCCCGACTGCTTGGCGAGCCGCGCCACCACCGGTGCGGCGCCGGTGCCGGTGCCGCCGCCCATGCCGGCGGTGATGAACACCATGTCGGATTCGCCGAGTGCGTCGGCGATCTGCTGCTCGTCCTCCTCCGCCGAGCGCCGGCCCTGGGTCGGATCGCCGCCCGAGCCCAGCCCGCGGGTGGTGACGATGCCGATCTGGATGCGGGTCGGCGCGAGCGACTGGTTCAGCGCCTGGAGATCGGTGTTGGCGGCGACGAATTCCACCCCGCGGAGCCCGGCGCCGATCATGCGATTGATCGCGTTGCCGCCGGCTCCGCCGACTCCCACTACCTTCAGCTTCGCGGATACCGTGTTTTCGAGTTCGAGTTCGAACATGGCACGACTCCCTGTGCCTGCCGGTGGAGTGTTCCCGCCGGATGATCCGGCGCACGCTCCCCGGTCGGACGTTAGTGGTAGAACAATTGAGTGAACCATTCGCGCATTCCCTGCCTGCGGCCCGGGAATGCCGTGCGATCGCGGGTGCTGCTGACTCCCTCCATGTGCTGTGCCTGAACGGCGTGGATGACGAGCCCGACTCCGGTCGAGTAGCGCGGGTCGGCGACGTTGGCGGCGAGGCCGCCGAGCCCCTGCGGGAGGCCGATGCGAACCGGCATCTCCAGGACCTGCTCGGCGAGCTCGACCACCCCCGACATGAGCGACGTTCCCCCGGTCAGCACCACGCCGCCGCCCAGCAGCTCGGCGAAGTGGTTCTTCTTCACTTCCTTGTTGGCGAGATGGAAGATCTCCTCCATGCGCGGCTCGATCATCGAGGCCAGCACGTGCCGCGAGATCTCGCGATCCGCGCGGCCGCCGACCCCTGAAACGGTGAGCCGGGCCTCGGGCGAGACCAGCGAGGACAGCGCGCACCCGTACTGAATCTTGATCTGCTCGGCCTTGTCGATCGGCGTCCGGAGCCCGATCGCGATGTCGTTGGTCACGTTGGCGCCACCGAAGGGAATGATCGCCGTGTGGCGGATCGAGCCTTCGAAGAACACCGCGACGTCCGTGGTGCCGCCGCCGATGTCGAGCACCACCACGCCGAGATCGCGCTCGTCGGGACCGAGCACCGCGTGGCTCGAAGCGAGCGGCTCGAGCACCAGGTCCTGCACCTTGAGCCCGGCGCGCTGGATGGCGCGGCAGATGTTCCGGGCCGACGTCACGGCGCCGGTGATGATGTGCACCTCGGCCTCGAGCCTCACGCCGCTCATCCCGACCGGGTCCTTGATGCCGTCCTGGTCGTCCACGATGAACTCCTGCGGGATCACGTGAATGATCTCGCGGTCCATCGGGATCGCCACCGTCTTCGCGGCCTCGACCACGCGCTCGACGTCGCCGGGGGCGATCTCGTTGTCCTTCCGCGACACCGCGATGACACCGCGGCTGTTGATGCTGCGGATGTGGTCGCCCGCGATGCCGGCGGTCGCGTGCTTCACGGTGACACCGGCCATGCGCTGCGCTTCGTCCACCGCGCGCTCGATGCTGGCCACCGTCTTCTCGAGGTCCACCACCACGCCGCGACGCAATCCTTCGCTCGGCGCGTTGCCGACACCCACCACCCTCAGCTCTCCCGTGCCGTTCATGTCGGCGATGATGCACGAGATCTTGGTGGTCCCGATGTCGAGCCCTACGAACGTCCGTGCTCCCTGTCCCATGATCCTCGCTCCGTGAGGGTCAGCCTCGAGTCTGCGGTCCCGCGCCACCGGAAGTGGCGGCGGGCCGCACGATCACCTGGTTCTCGAATCGAAGGTCCACTTCGTCGACCGCCGTGCCGCGCTGCTGGAGATCGAGCAGCACGGCGCGCAGGGCCGCCATTTCGCGCAACCCTAGGGGGCGCGCACCGGCGCGCACCCGGATTCCATCCATGAGCACGAGCGTCGTGGACCCGTGCTCGGTAACGTCGATCTCGGAGACCCCGGCGCCGAGGCCGTGCTCGGGGGCGGTGAGCGTCGAGGCCCACTCGAGGCCGCGCTCGACCTCGACCGTGCGCACCACCGTGCCTTCGTCCTGGCGTTCGAGAGAGGCGCCGGTGAGCAGCGGGAGGTCGTTCAGTCCGCCCCCGGGAAGCGGCGCCATGATCACGCCGCTGGAATCGATCTCCCACGGCTCGCCGTGCGGCACCGCCAGCACGCCGCGCCGCTCGACCACCTTGAGGCGAACGCCCCAGAGCCCGATGCGCGATACCTCGGCGCGCGCGATGCGCGGCTCGAGAAGGAGCGCCTGCCGCACGCGCGCGAGGTCCACCTCGAAGAGATCCTGTCCGGACTGGATTCCGGAGAGCTCGGTGATCCGCGCGTCGCTCATGCCACGGTTGCCTTCGATCCGCACCTCGCGCACCACGGTGAAGCCCTGGCGGAGCTGGCGCCACGGCACGTGCGCGAGCACCACCATGACCACCATCGCGATCAGCACGTTGAGCCACGGCTTCGAGCCGCCGCGGCCGCCGTTGCCCCGCGCCGGACTGCGCAGCGCGCGTCCCTGGTAGAGCGCCATCAGCGCCTTCCCTCCGCCGGCACCGGGGCGCGCTGGAGCAGATCGAGGGCGGTCTCGGCGAGCTTCCACACGTCGCCCGCTCCGAGCGTGACGATCACGTCGCCCGACCGCGCCTCGGCGGTCGCGGCCTCGACCGCGGCACGCGGGTCGTCCAAGTGCTCGAGGTGGCGCGCGCCGCGCGCGGCGGCGCGCTCCACGATCGTCCGCGCCGAGATGCCTTCGATCGGCTTCTCGCCCGCCGGGTAGATGTCGAGCACCCACACCTTGTCGGCGTCGCGGAAGCAGCCGGCGAACTCCTCGACGAGCGCCGCGGTGCGTGTGTAGCGGTGGGGCTGGAACAGCACGAGCACGCGCCCGCCGAGACCGCGCGCCGCCTCCAGCGTGGCCGCGATCTCGGTGGGATGGTGGCCGTAGTCGTCGAGCACGCGCACCCCGCGCACGTCGCCGCGGGTCTCGAAGCGCCGCGCCACGCCGGAGAAGCTCGCGAGCGACTGGGCGATGTGCTCGAAGCCGATCTCGAGCTCGAGTCCGACCGCGATCGCGGCGAGCGCGTTCCGGAGGTTGTGCCAGCCCGGCACCTGGAGCTCGATCTCACCCAGCTCGTCAGTATCGCCAAGCGTTTCACCATCAGAGAGCCCATCCTTATCACCGTCGGCTTCGGTTAGTCCATCTGCATCTGTCAGCCCCTCGATCTCTCCAAGCGTGTCGCCTTCCATAAGTCCAAGCGCCAGCCCGAGCCCATCTGCTTCAGTGTCTGCATCTCCTTCGCCGACATCGCCAC
>DAIUEO010000135.1:0-8788 GCA_036845125.1 Candidatus Eiseniibacteriota bacterium
TGAATTTCGCGCCGCGCAAGCTCTTCGTTCCTGAGGCGGTCGCACTCCGCACCGTGGACATGACCATGGAATTCGAGAGCCTCTCCTACGCGCTGATCCAGACCCCCGCGAAGCGGCGCCGCGTCCGCGACGGATGACTCCGGCGCCGGGCCGCGCGTTCGCCCGCGGGGAGGCCGCCGGCCTCGCCGCCATGGTCGTCGCCACCGTGCTCTGGGGCGCGACCTTCGTCGTCATTCGCGATGCGCTGGATGACGTCCCGCCGCTGTGGCTCGTGGGCGCGCGGTTCCTGGGCGCCGCGCTGGTGCTCGGCCTGGTCGTGGTGCTCGCGCGCGTCCGTCCGGACCGCGAGGCGCTTAAGGGCGGCGCGATCAGCGGCGCGCTCGGCGCCGGGGCCTATGTGTGCCAGTGCATCGGGCTGCAGAGCATCCACGCCGGCACCTCGGCGTTCCTCACCTCGGCGGGATCTCTGGCCGCGGCGTTCCTCGCGTGGCCGCTGCTCGGCCAGCGGCCGGGCGCGGGTGTCGTCGCCGGCGTGACGTTCGCCGCCGCAGGCACGTTGCTGCTCTCCGAGACGCCGCTCGGCTTCGGACCCGGCGAGCAATGGACGCTCGCGGGCTCGCTGCTCTTCGGCGCCCAGATCGTCGCCCTCGGACGCTTCGCGCCGCGCGCCCATCCGCTGGCCCTGGCATTCGTGCAGACCGCCGCGGTCGCCGTGCTGACGCTTCCCGGTCTGCTGTCCTCGAGCCCGCCGGCGCTCCCGCCGGCCACGCTGCTGCGCGTGGGTTACCTCATGGCCGCCGGCAGCATCGTGGCGCCGCTGCTCCAGATCTTCGCGCAAGGGAGTCTTCCGCCCGGGCGGATCGGCGTGCTGTTCACGCTCGAGCCGATGTTCGCGGTGGCGATCGCCGTCGCCGTGGGCGGCGAGCTCTACGCCGGCCGCTGGTGGGCGGGTGCCGCGCTCATCCTGCTCGCGGTCGTGACGGTCGAGACCGGCGCGCTCGACCGCGCCCGCTCAGGTAACGGGGGGCGCGCCGCGCAGGATCCCGAGGAACGCCGACTCGAGCCGTGAGAGTGGCGCCTCCGCGCCGCCCCACTCGGCGCGCGTCATCGTGCGCGCCACCCGCCCGCGATGGAGGATCACCACCCGGTCGCACAGCCGCTCGATGGTCTCCGTGACGTGGCTCGAGAAGAGGATCGCCGCGCCGTCGCGCGCCCGCTCGCGCAGCTCGTCCTTGGCGGCGATCGCGGCGGCGGCGTCGAATCCTTCGAGCGCCTCGTCCAGGAAGAGCGCGGGCGGGCGGTGGAGCAGGGCCGCGATGAGCGACAGCTTCTTGCGCATGCCGTGCGAGAAGCCGCGCACCGGCTCGTCGGCGCGCTCGGCGAGTCCGAAGGTGGCGCACAAGGCGCGGGCGCGCTCCCGTGCCTCGGCGGAATCGAGCGCGCGCACGCCAGCGAGGAATTCCAGGTACTCGTCGGCCGACAGCTCCTCGTAGAACGCAGGCTCCTCGGGCGCATGGCCGAGCAGGCGCTTTCCGGCCTCCGGCGCCGCCCAGAGGTCCACGTCCGCGAGGCGCACCGTGCCGCGGTCGGGAGGCTGGAGCCCGGTGGCGGTGCGCATCAGCGTGCTCTTTCCCGCGCCGTTCGCGCCGAGCAGGCCGACGATCTCGCCCCGCTCGACCGTGAACGAGACGCCGTCGAGCGCCACCAGCGATCCGTAACGGCGCGAGAGGTCGTGGAAGCTGATCACGGCACGGCCTCGAGGCGGGCCCACTCGGGAACGCGGCGTGCGGAATGGAGCACGGCGGTCAGCAGGGTGAGCCAGCCGAGGAGCGGGATCATCAGGCTCGCGATCATGGCCAGCGAGAGCGAGAGCGTGAGCAGCCGCCCGCCGACGTCGGCGCGCGGGAAGAGGGTGATGCCGTAGTGGACGGCGAGCAGCGCGATCACGAAGCAGGCGATGCCGGTCCACGTGAGGAACAGCGCGCGCGCATGGGGCGACAGGTCGTGCGCGGCGAGCGCCTGGGTGAGGACGATCAGTGCCGCGAGCAGCAGCGCCCATGCGGTGCGGGTCGACCACATCAGCAGCGCGCCGACCGGAAGCCCGCGCAGCACGGAATAGGGATCGGCGCCCGAAAGCGCGAGCAGCGCGTCCGCGGTCTGCCACGCGGTGAGAAGCGACAGCGCGAGTGCCGCGAAGCGTGCGAGGTCGAGCGGGATCGGCAGCTGCCAGGCCACGGCCGCGGCGACGATGCCGAACAGGGCCGGGACCAGCCGCCAGCGGATCGCGGGGCGACGGAGCACGAGCCGCGCGTCCTTGCGGATCAGTGCGCCCGCCGGCGATGTGCGCTGCCAGCGTGCCGGCGCGAGCACTCGAACCCGCTCGACGGAGATTTCGGAGAGCGCGCGGGCGAGCGCCACGCGGCCGCTCGATCGCCACGGAAGCAGCGCCACCCGGGCGATGAGGAAGGTGGCCGCATGGGCGGTGCCGGCGAGCGCGATCGCGAACGCGATCACGAGCGAGAGGAGCGCCGGCGCCGGCAGCAGTCCCCAGGCGGCGGCGAACATTCCCGGCGAAGCGGCCGCCACGACCAGCACGACGAGCCGCGCCTCCCATCCGAGGTGATCGAGCACGGCCGCGGACGGGAGTGGGAGCGAGAGCCACGCGGGGCCGGGCGGAGACTTCCTCAACGAGCGGAAGAGACGTGTTCCCGCCAGCACCGCGGCCGCCACCACGAGGAGCGCGAGTCTCAACGCGAGGAAGCGTGCGACGGCACCGGCGCCGTGCGCGCGCAGGATGCCGTCCATCGCGATCCGCATCTGCCAGAACAGGAATGCGCCGACCAGCGAGGTCAGCGCGAGCAGCTCGAGACGGAGCCGGGGCTCGAGCGCGTCGAAACGCCGTGCGAGCAGCCGTGCGCGGAGCCGGCGGAACACCGGGCGCGTGGGGAGCGGAGCGGACACGTCCGCATCCTAGCCGAGCCCGGGCCCGGGCGCGGAGACCAAGGCAACGCTCTGTGGCGCCCGTCTGCGGACGATGGCACCATCCGCCGAATGGACGGAAACGCCGCCGTGATCTTCAGCTCCGGATACGAATGCGACATCGGGCCGCACGTCTTCCCGATGCGGAAATTCCGGATGCTGCTCGACCGCCTCGTTGCGGCGGGCGCGATGGCGCCGGCCGACGTGCTCGAGCCCGGGCCGGCGTCCGCGGAGCAGCTGCTCCGCGTGCACGAGGCGAAGTACCTCGACGATCTCGAGCATCTGCGGTGGTCCCCGCGCACGTCGGTTTCCGAGCTGCCGCTCTCCGCGGAGATCGTGCACGCCTACCGGCTCGCCGCCGGCGGCACCGTGCTCGCGGGCCGCGAAGCGATGGCGCGCGGCGCGGCGGTGAACCTGGGTGGCGGGTTCCATCACGCCTTCGCCGATCACGCCGAGGGATTCTGCTACCTGAACGATCTCGCGGTGGCGGCCCGCGAGCGCACCGACGCCGGCGTGAGCCGGGTCGCGATCGTCGATCTCGACGTCCACCAGGGGAACGGAACCGCGAAGATCTTCGAGGGCGACCCGCAGGTGTTCACGCTGTCGATCCACCAGGAGCGCAACTATCCCGTGCCCAAGCAGCAGAGCAGTCTCGACGTCGGACTCGACGACGGCACCGGCGACGGCGAGTATCTGGAGGCCCTCGATCGCGCCCTCGAGCAGGTGTGGAGCTTCGGACCCGCGCTCCTGCTCTACCAGGCGGGCGCGGATCCCTATCGCGAGGATCAGCTCGGAGGGCTCAAACTCAGCTTCGAGGGACTGGAGCAGCGCGATCGCCGCGTGATCGAAGGTTCCCGGACGCGACGCATCCCGGTGGCGGTGACGCTGGGCGGCGGCTACGCGCGCAATGTGGAGGACACCGTGCGGATCCACGAGACGACGTGCCGGCTCGCGCTGGGCGCAGGGGCGAACGCCGGGCGGGCGGAATGATCCGGGCCTGGGTGGTCGACGCCGCCGGCGCCCGCGAGGCGCCGCCGCACGAGGCGCTCGTGGCCTTCACCGAGGACCGCGGAGCGATCTGGATCGACTTCTGCCAGGAAACCGGCGACCAGGCCACGCGGCTTCTCGAGGGGCTCAACATCCACCCGCTCGTCATCGAGGCGATGTCGTCGCATCTCCATCGTCCCAAGGTGGACGACTACGGCCGCTACCTCTACCTCGTGCTGCACGCCGCGACGTGGGAGGATCGCCATCCGGTCCTGCACGAGCTCGACATGGTGGTGGGCGAGCGTTTCCTCGTGACCTACCGGGACACCGAGGAGCACGCCCTGGCGGCCGCACACGGCGTGCTGCGCCGGCGACCCGAGCTGCTTTCGGGCGGGGCGGCGCCGCTTCTCCACTTCATCGTGGACGTTCTCGTCGACCAGTACCTGGTGATCAACGATCGGATCGCCGATGAGGTGGATGTGCTGGAGGAGCACGCGCTCGAGGATCCCGGGTTCCACACCGGGCGCGATGTGATGCGGCTCAAGCGCGGAATCTCGGCGATGCGGCGGGTGATCGGTCCGCAGCGCGACACCGTGCTCGCGCTCACGCGCGACGAGTTCCGCGCGATCCCCGCCGAGATGCGGCCCTACCTGCGCGACGTCTACGACCGGTTGGCGCGGGCGGGCGACCTGATCGAGTCATTCCGCGACGAAACCGCGTCGTTGCTCGAGCTGCAGACCGCCATGACGTCGAACCGTCTCAACGAGGTGATCAAGCGGCTCACCGTGATCGCGACCGTCGGCCTGCCGCTCACGATCGTGACCAGCTTCTATGGCATGAACTTCCAGTTCGCCGAATACGAACTAAAGCATCCCTGGATCTTCGTGGGCTCGTTGCTGGTGATCTCGGGGCTCGGCCTGTGGTGGTTCCTCAAGCGCCAGGACTGGCTCTAGGCTGCGTCTGAGAACACCGACTGCTGTGTTGTTCGTCGCTCCTCGCTGCGGAGTCTCAGACACAGCCTAGGAGCGAAGAACGGAGGGAGGGGCCCGTCCTCACGCGCGAGAGGGCACCGCCGTGGGCCGGCGATCCGCGCGTCGTGCAGCTCCATCACCGGTAATTCGTCCCCCGTCGCGGTGGCGTACCTCGCTCGAGACGCGCCGTGCCGCCAAGCGGGCTCCTGAATGATCGCGTGCAGCGAACGCGATCCCGGTTCCGGTCTGAAAGGCTCCCTGCCAAGGAGGTCTTTCTGCCCAACTGCAGCGCAAAGTCTCGGCGCAGATCCGGCGAGAGTCAAGCCCCGATTGATTCCGGCGAAAATTTGCGCGATCTAGCCGCCATATCCGGTCTCGTAGCCGTGCACCTTGCCGGTGGCCGGGCCGAGAACTTCGAACGTCGCGTCGTCGAACCAGAAGCGGCCCTCCGCCGGAGTGACTGCATTGAACCAGATCCAGAGCGCGTAGGTGTCCGGCGGAACGTCGAGATCGAGCCCGATTTGCGTCCAATCCTGGGTACCCGCCACCTGGCGCGGGCTCGGATACCCGATCGGACCCTTCGGCGTGTGCGCGAAGATCTTGATGAACACGCCGGTCTTCAGGCTGTCGGTCTTCACCCAGATCGTGGCTTTCACGCGCTTCCCGGCGAGATCCCGGTTGCAGTAGACCTGGCTCACGCCGGTGCGGGCCTTCACGAGCCCGGTGTGACCTTCGATCTTGAGCGCCGCCCTTCCGCTGTGCGCCACCGTCGTGTCGCGGACCACCTGGAGACCTTCGTACGGGGGCAGCGAGTATTCCCAGGTGCTGCCGTCGCCCTCGAACGAAGGGTCCGCGATCAGGTTCGTGCGCAGCGGATACACTTCGGCCGGGCGGGCCGGCTCGAGCGTCAGGCTCGCGTCGTCGAGGATCACCTGCCCGGTTCCGAACAGACCGCCCCGCACGAAGACCACGTTCACGCCGACCGGAACGAAGACGCGAACCTCGCGGCGCACCCAGTCGGTCTCGTGATCGGTGAAGTACTGGCGGGCCCAGCCGAAATCGATCGCGGGATCGTCGATCTTGTTGATCTTGAGCCGGTGCAGCGCCTCCTCGCGATCGACGTTCCACACGCGCGCCATCTTGGATGCCGAGTCACGGAACGCCTGGAGCACGATGTAGCCGCGGCCCTCGAGCCCCATGCTGCGCGTCCACACCGAGAACACGAGGTCCTTGCCCCAGCTCTCCTTGCCGACCACCAGCGTCTGGCTCCAGTTGACCGCCATCGGGATCATGTTGCTCACGTTGGCGACGTTGACCGCGAAGCGCCCGGTGCGGGCGCTCAGCGAATCGCGTCCGAAGAACACCCAGTCGAGCCCGGTGCGCGAGGTATCCCAGCTCGTCGGCATCCACGGATGCTTGCCGAGCGACTGCTCGAAGCCGGGGTTGGCGAGCAGGTTGGTGGGGGCGGCAAGCGCCGTTCCGGCGAAGGGCGCAGCGCAGCAGGCGAACGCGAGCAGCAGGGCGAATCGGCGCATGGATGGGGCCTCGAGCGGGGAAGGGTTCAACGGGCGGAAGAGTATCCGGAGACGCCGCCGTTGCGGTCAAGTCGAATCCGAAGTTGCGGCGGCGGAGGCGCGTTCCTAGAGTTCCATTTCACACCCTCCTGACCGCCCACCCGGGGAGCCCTCCTTTGTCGCAGTGGTTCTTCACGTCCGATCTTCACGGCCACGGCGTGCTCTACGAGCAGACCCTGGCGCTGGTGGCCGCGCGCGGCGCGCGCGCGGTGATCCTCGGCGGCGATCTCGGCCCGCACGCGGGAGGCGCGGAGGGGGTGCGCACGCAGCGGGTCTTCCTCCAGGGATTCCTGGTCGAGTTCGCGCGCCGGCTGCGGGAAGCGAGCCCGGGCGTCACCCTGCTGCTGCTCATGGGCAACGACGACTGGAGCGCCAACCTCGACTGCCTCGAAGCCCATCACGGCGATCTCTGGCAGATGATCCACGGCCGCGCGGTGTCCGTGGACGGGGTGGCGGTCGCGGGACTCTCGTGGGTGCCGATCACGCCGTTCGCGCTCAAGGACTGGGAACGCTGGGAGGACGGCGAAGAGGAAACACCGGCGCGCACCGAGGGCTGGATCAGCCGCAACGGCGGCGTCGAGCCGTGCCGCTTCGACGCTTCGCAGCGCGCGCCCACGATCGCCGGGGCGCTCGCGGAGCTGGTGCAGCAGACCGCGCCCCCCGACACCGTGTTCGTGCTCCACTCACCGCCGCACGGCACGCGCTGCGACATGATCGCGCCCGGGCAACACGTGGGCTCGCGCGCGATCCGGAGCTTCGTCGAGCGCCATGCTCCGCGCCTCGTATTGAGCGGACACATTCACGAGTCGCCGCGGGTGTCGGGCGCATGGCGCGACCGCATCGGTCCGAGCGAGGTGGTGAACCCCGGGCAGTTCGGCACTTCGCGGCTCTGCGGCGTGTGGTTCGACCCCGGGCGGCCGGGTGAAACCCTGCGGCACACCGTGCATCCCTGAGCGCGCCGCACCGGCCCGTACCCAAGCGAAATCGCACGCCGTTCCGGTGTTTCGGTGCTAATCTGGTTTTCCGCTCTGCTACAACCTCGTGCCCCGAAAGGTCACCGATGCGCGCCCTCCTGGCCCTGCTCCTGTTTGCCGCGACCGCGGCTCACGCCGCCCCGAAGTCCAAGGCTCCGGCGGAATCCGCGTGGCGAACGTGGCAGCCCGGCCTCGAGGAGGCTTCGCGCGCGAAGAAACCGATCCTGGTCGACGTCTATACGGACTGGTGCGGCTGGTGCAAGAGAATGGACCGCGACGTCTACGCGCGCAGCGACGTCCGGGAGTACCTGGCGAAGAACTACGTCGTGATCCGGCTCAACGCCGAATCCGCACGCGCGACGACCTACCAGGGGAAGAACACCACGGAGCGCTCGCTGGCCTCCGGGTTCCGCGTCACCGGCTACCCGACCACGGTGTTCCTGCGGTCGACGGGTGACCACATGGTGAACGTGCCGGGCTACGTCGCGGCGGACCGCTTCCTGCTCATCCTGCGATACCTCGCCGAAGGGCACATGGATCGCGGCGTGCCGTTCGAGACCTTCGAGAAGACCGCGCCCTAGCCTTCATGAGCGTGCTCTCGGGTCTCGAATGGCTGGCCGTCGATTTCGAGACCACCGGCTGGTCGTCGGACGATCGCACCGCGATCCTCGAGATCGGGTGCATCGAGGGGCGCGGCGACGAGATCGTCTCCGAGTGGTCCACGCTGGTTCAGCCTGGCCACCCGGTGCCGCCCGATTCGACGGCGATCCACGGCATCACCGACGCGATGCTGGTCGGCGCACCGCAACTGGCGGCGGTCGCCGCCGAGGTGCGCAGGCTCTGCGGCGATCGCCTGCTCGTGATGCACAACGCGGCCTTCGACCTGCCGTTCCTCCGCCGCACGATGGCCGCGGCGGGACTGGCGCCGATCTGGAACCCCGTGCTCGACACCCTCGGGCTCGCGCGCGGGCTCTTCGGATCGGGTGGGAACACGCTCGATGAGGTCCGGCAGCGGCTCGGACTCCCCCTCGACGGCGCCCATCGCGCGCTGCCCGATGCGCGCGCCACCGCGCGCGCGCTGATCGTGCTCGCCCGCACCTGGGAGCTCGAGCGCGGCGCGACAACGCCGTACGAGCTGGCGGCGGCAAGCCTGGACGCGATCCGGGCCGGCGCGACGCGCCCGCCGGCGCCGGTGGCGTGAGCGGGGTCCGGAGCTGAGTCCGCGTTCGCGCGCGAAACGCGATCGCCCGCCGGTGGGCCGGCGCGGGGAACGCCGCCGCCAGGAGCCGCTCACCGGCAACTC
>DAIUEO010000135.1:8798-9399 GCA_036845125.1 Candidatus Eiseniibacteriota bacterium
CGTCGCGGCGGCCGCCGGGTGCGTCGTGCCGGGCAAACGCGGACGACGCGGCTGTCCGCGGGAGATCAGAGAACCGGAAAGAGCATGGTCGCGCGCGCGATCCACGAAGCGGGCCCCCGCCGCAAGGAGCGGTTCGTCTCGGTGGACTGCGGCACGCTCATGCCGGCCGCGGTCGAGGGCGAGATCTTCGGCTACGAGGGGGGCGCCGGCCGCGGGCGTCGGCGCGGCGCACTGGAACGGGCCGACGGCGGCACGCTCTTTCTCGAGTCCGTCGGCGAGCTGCCCGCGGGCGTCCAGCTCCGGCTGCTGCGGCTCCTGCAGGACCACTCGTTCGAGCGGGTGGGTGGTGCGGAGACGGTGCGCGCCGACGTGCGCCTCATCGTCTCGACCACGGCCGATCCCGGTGCGGACGTGCGCGCCGGGCGCCTGCGCGAGGATCTTCTGCGGCGGCTCGGCGCGGTGCGCATCACGATGCCGCCGCTCCGCGAGCGGCGCGAGGACATCCCGCTGCTCGTCGACGCGCTGCTCACCGAGCTCAACCAGCAGCACGGCCGCAAGGTGACCGGCCTCACCCGCGGGGCGCTCGAGCGCCTCACCCGCC
>DAIUEO010000136.1:0-9369 GCA_036845125.1 Candidatus Eiseniibacteriota bacterium
CGCCCACGTCCCACGGTCCGCTGATGTACATGCCGAAGGTCCCGCGCTCGAACTCCTGGTAGCGGTTGGCGATCGAGTTGCCGGTGAGCGCGGGCGCGAGTCCGTCCCGGAAGATGCCGAGCGTGAACTCGAGCGCGCGCCGGTATTCCGGCAATGAGAACGCTCCATGGGTCGCGTTGTCCCGGACGAGCGGGGAGCCGGCCTGGAGGCCGAGGATGATCCACGGCGTGTATTCGTTGGTGGGGAGAAAGATCGCGGTCTTGCCGCCGGCCCGCACCATGCCTTCCATCGCACGCCGCCACTCGCTCCAGCTTCCCGGCATCGAGTCGAAGCCGGCCTTGGCCATCAGGTCCGTGCGGTAGAACAGCACGCGCGTGTCCACGTACCACGGGATGCCGTAGAGCGCGCCGTCCACCACGTTGGTGTCCCAGATGCCCGCGAAGTAGGCGCTCTCCGGGACGGCGGCCGAGCCGGCGACCCGTCGATCCAGCGGCTCGAGCGCCGAGAGCGCGGCGAACTCCGAGATCCAGGTGTTGCCGAGCTGGGCGATGTCGGGCGTGGCGCGGCCGACGTAGGCGGTGAGCAGCTTCTCGTGGGCGGCGCCCCACGGGATCTGCTGGACCGTGACGCGGATGCCGGGATGATCGCGCTCGAAGTCGCGCACCAGCTCCTCGACCACCTCGCCTTCGCGGCCCATCGCCCAGAAGCGCAGCGTGACTGGTTCGTCGCTCTTCGGCGCGCACCCGGCGAGCGCGGCGGCGGCGAGCGCGATCGCGAGGCCGAGCCCCGGCCGCGTGGAGCCTCGGCGCTTCACTTCCCCGCCTCGTGGAGCCAGCCGCCGGTGAACCCGGCCGCGCGCAGGCCCCGCACGAGATGGGGATTGCGACGCATCACCCGCCACACGAGGCCGCTCCGGTAGTTCTCGATCATCGCGAGGATCGGGCCCTGGTCGATGCCGAGATAGTCGGTGTCGAACCAGCCGACCCCGCGCACGATATGACCGTGTTGCACCTTGACGTCGGCGTCCAGCTCGGGGCTGAACGCGTCCACGAAGCCGTAGCGGCCGAACAGCGGCTCACCGTAGCGCTCGCGCATCGCGATCAGCGTGGGGACGCAGATCTCGGGCGCGAAAGGCACCGAGCCCCCCGCGGCGGTCGGCGCGATGACGCCGTCATCATGGACGTAGTCGATCGACGCGCCGCGCGCCCGGTAGGTGTCGAACTGGCGTTCGCGGCCACGGGTCGTAACCTTTCCCGACAGCGGGCCGTCGCACGCGGTGAGCCCCCACAGGTGCTCGCCATAGCCCTCGAAGCCGTGCGGATTGGCAATCGCATAGCGCTGCTGGGCAACGGTGGCACGCCGCGAGTTCTCGAAATAGTCGATTCCGTGAGTGTTCATGACGCTGTCACGGATGCCGCGAAAGTCCACCCACAGGTGCGAATAGTGGTGGCCGAAGAGCGGCGGAAACCCGACGTGCTCCTCGCCCTGGAACGATCCCCACCGGTAGCCCCCAACGTAGAAAGACCAGGCTCCGGGCGTGGCCGGATGGGTGGGCGAGCCGAGCGCCAGCAGATAGAGCAGCATGGCCTCGTTGTAGCCGCGGTAGTCCCACTCGAGGAAACCGGACTCGGGGGTCCAGCCGTGCGAGATCCCCGGCGGCCGCACCTGCGCCCAGCGCCAGTCCACGCGCCGGTAGAGCGAGTCGGCGAGGATGCGGATCCGAGCTTCGCGCGGTTCGGCGCGGTCGAACCAGCTCTGGCAGAAGAGCACTCCGCCCATGAGCAGCGCGGTGTCGATGGTGGAAAGCTCGACGCGCTCGAAACGGTGTCCGCTCTCGGGCACGAGGAAATGGTAGAAGAGCCCGCGGTAGCCGGTGATGCCCGAGGCCACCGAATCTTGCCGTGCGGTCCAGAAGAACTGAAGCGTGTTCTCCACGCGTTGGGCCGCCTGCTCGCGTGTGATCCACCCGTGCTCGACCCCGATCGGGTAGGCGGTGAGCGCGAAGCCGACCGCTGCGACGCTCACGAACGAGCGCGTCGGCCAGCGGTCCGGAGTGAGACCCATCACCGAGTCGCTGCGTTCCCAGAAGAAGTCGAACGTGCGCCGCTGGAGGGTATCGAGAAACGTGCGCTCCGGGACGCCCAGCGTGGTGACGGTGTCGAGCGCCGCCGGACGCCCACGGGTCCCGGTGCCCGCCGGACAGCCGCCCGCGCCGACCGCCGCGAGCAGCAGGCCGAGAATCAGGAGCGCGCGATTCATCCGAGCGTGACGGTCACGACGTGGTTGCCACCGGCCGCGAGCGGAACGCGCGCGGCGCCGCCTTCGATCGGAACCGGAGCGCCATCCGCCGCGGCCTCAGTCACCCGGCCCACGCCGCCGCCGGGCTGAACGATCCGGACCTCGTACACGGAGTCGAGCCCCGGCGGACGCAGGGTGATGCGCGCCTCGGGCCATTCGGCCGGGATGCAGGGCCGGATTACGAGCGTGCGTCCGCCTTCTACGCCAAGCCCGAGGATGGATTCCAGCATGACGCGCAGCATCCACCCGGCCGACCCCGTGTACCAGGTCCAGCCGCAGCGACCGACGTGCGGTGGCGCGCCATAGACGTCGGCCGCGATGACGTAGGGCTCGCCGCCGTAGCGCGCGACCCGTTCCGGAGTGGCGGCCCGCTCGACCGGGCTCAGCATGCCGAGCAGGCGCGCCGCGCGGTCGCGGCGCCCAAGCCCGGCGAACGCGCGCACCACCCACAGCGCGGCGTGCGTGTACTGGCCGCCGTTCTCGCGCACCCCGGGCACGTAGCCCTTGATGTAGCCCGGGTCGTGCGGCGTGTGCTCGAAGGGCGGGGTGAGGAGCCGGATGATGCCCTCGGATTCCGAAACCAGGTGCTGCTCGACCGCTGCCATGGCGCGGCGCGCGTGCTCGGGAGGCGCGGCTCCCGAGATCACCGACCACGCCTGCACCAAGGCGTCGATCCGGCACTCGTCGCTTTGAGCGGAACCAAGCGGTGTGCCGTCGTCGTAGGTGCCGCGCAGGTACCAGTCCCCGTCCCAGGCGTTGGCCTCCAGCGCGCGGCGGAGGTGCTCGCGATGCTCGCGGTAGCGGGTGGCGCGCACGGCATCGCCACGTCGCTCGCAAAGGTGTAGGAAATCGCCGAGCACGGAGAAGAGGAAGAAGCCCATCCACACGCTCTCGCCTTTCCCCTCGCGGCCGACGCGGTTCATGCCGTCGTTCCAGTCGCCGGTCCCGAACCGCGGCAGTCCGAGCGCGCCGGTCCCGAGCGAACGATCGAGCGCACGGCAGCAATGCTCGTAGAGATCCGCCGTCACTCCGGATTCCGCGGCCTGGAGGTAGGCCTCGTCCTCTCCCGCCTCGAGCGGCCGTGCGTCCATGAAGCCGACGCGCTCGTCGAGCAACGTCGCGTCGCCGGTCGCGGCGACGTAGCCGGCGGTCGCCCACGGCAGCCACAGGAGATCGTCGGCGAAGCGGGTGCGAATCCCCCGCGCGAGCGGCGGGTGCCACCAGTGGAGCACGTCGCCCTCGACGAACTGGTGGGCCGCGTGCAGCAGGACCTGGTCGCGCAGCAGCCGCGGATCGAGCCAGGCAATCGCGGAAGCGTCCTGGAGCTGGTCACGGAATCCGAACGCCCCGCCCGACTGATGGAACGCGGTGCGCCCCCACATCCGGCAGCTCAGCGTCTGGTATCCGAGCCAGCCGTTCACCATGACGTCCAGCGCGGGCGCCGGTGTCACGATCCGGACGCGCGAGAGCAGATCGCCCCAGAACGCCCGGACGCCTTCGAGCGCCCGCTCGATCGCGCGCGGCTCGCGGTAGCGCGCGATCAGCCGGCGTGCGTCCTCGGCATCGGCGGCCTCCCCGAGGAGCACGCTGCACTCGACCGTGCCTCCGGCCGGGAGCGACACTTCGACCTCGAGCGCGAAGCAGGGATCGAGGCCGGCGCCCGCTGCACGATCGAGCCCGCCGCCCTCGAGGGCCGCCGGACCGCGGACCGTTCGCCCGTTCCCGATGAAGGACTCGCGGTCGCATCCGAATCCTGTCTTCGCTCCCTCCGGCGCCACCGCGGCCGCGAACGCGACCTGCCCGGCGAACTCGCCCGCTTCGGGATTCCGCGCGAACGCGAACCGTCCGGCCTCGTCGATCTCGGTGACGATCGAATTCGCGCTCGTCTCGGGACGGACCCCGAGCACGAGCCTCTGGAATGCGATCAGCGTGATCCGGCGCGCGGCTCCGCGGTTGGTGAGACGCAACCGCACCACTTTGACCGGATCGTGGCGCGGCACGAACACGCAGGTCTCCTGCTCGAGGTCGTGACTCCGGTGCCGGCACCGGCTGTAGCCGAAGCCGTGGCGCATCTCGTAGGCGGCCGCGGCTGGCCGCGGCCCCGGAAACGGCGACCATGCGGCGCCGGTTTCGGAATCTCGCAAGTAAAGCGCCTCGCCGTGCGGATCGAGGAGCGGATCGTTCGACCACGGGGTGATCCGGTGCTCGCGACTGTTGCCGCACCACGTGGCGCCGGCGCCGGTCTCGCTGACGAGACCGCCGAACTGCTCGTTGGCGAGAACGTTCACCCACGGACGCGGCGGAAGCACCAGCCCCTCTCCGTCCCGATGCCGGAGACGGATGACGTACTCGGCGCCGTCGGCGGTGAAGCCGCCGATCCCGTTGAAATGCAGCAGGGGCTCGGTGAAGAGTGCGGCTCCCGACGCCGCGCCGGCGTCTGCGGGCGGCGCCGATGCCGCGGGCTCCGGCGGCATTGCGAGCAGCACGTGCTCGCGCATCTCGGCCGCCGCATCGTCGATCGTGCGGGCCGTGCGGCGCGCCGACGCCCAGCGCCCGGCGTGCTCGAGCGCCTCACTGCGATCGGCCCCAGCCCCGAGGAGATACGTCACGACCGCCTCCCCGCCCGGCGGCAGCTCGACCACACGGCGGAGGGAAACGATCGGGTCCAGCACGTTGCCGGTCGTGCCGGAAAGCGGATCCGGCACCGCGAGCGCCCGCGGAAGAACGGGCGAGCGACCGCGACCGATGAACCGCACGCGGTCGGTCTCGTGCTCGGAAGCATCGCCTTCGGCGAACGCGTGCCACAGCCAGGGATGCCTTTCGTCGGCGCCGCGCGGGCGGCGGCGCGCGAGCAGGACGCCCGGCTCCGCCACGTACTCGGTCTGAATGAACAACCGCGAGAACTCGGGGTGCGCGAAGTGCGCGGCGGCGGACTGGAGCACGACCTGCGCGAAGCTCGTCACTTCGATCCGCCGCGGACGGCGGCCGTGGTTTTCCAGGGTGAGCTGCCGGATCTCGACCGGCGCATCCGGCGCCACCACCACGTCGAGCCGGGCCCCGATCTCGAAATCGAGCCGCGCGATCGTGAAGCGCTCGGAGTTCCAG
Source organism: Candidatus Eiseniibacteriota bacterium (assembly GCA_036845125.1). Classification (GTDB taxonomy): domain Bacteria; phylum Eisenbacteria; class RBG-16-71-46; order RBG-16-71-46; family RBG-16-71-46; genus DAIUEO01. Next base: position 5,404 of record DAIUEO010000136.1, read on the forward strand.
GAAGCCTGGTAACGATCCGGCGCCGTGCGCACCGGCCGCTGCCCGACCGACCACACCGCACCCGTCTCGAGGTCCCGCAGATAGAGGAAGAACCCCTCGAGGTCCTCCGTCGTATCGCCCGCCCACGCGGTGAGCGCGACGTCGCGCCAGGTCGACACGCCGGTCCCGGCCGCCGTCACGAGCACCCGGTAGTCGCCGTTCGAGAGCTCGCACACGCGGCGCGCCGCGGCGCGCCGTCCCCGCTCGACCGCTGTCAGCACGTTCACTCCTCTAGTTCAACGGACGAGGACGCACTTCTTCACCCAGCTCCGGCCCGCGCCCGACAGCCGCAGGTGGTAGACCCCGCTCGGCAGACCGTGCGCGACGAACAACACCGCGTGCTCGCCGGGCCCGGCGTAGCCATCCATGAGACGCGCCACCTCGCGGCCGGCGATGTCGTACGCCGAGAGCCGCACCGCGGTGGCGGTCGCCAGCCGGAAGCGCACGGTGGTGCTGCCGCGGAACGGAGTCGGCTGGACCGCGAGCGAGAGGTCGTCGGCCACCGGACCGTCCTCGACGCCCACCACTGCCAGGAATCCGGCGCGGTTGAGCCCACGATGGATGTCGGGGTGGTGCTTGAAGCGCTGCCAGATCGAGCCCGAGCGGTGGTTCTCGATCATCATCACGATCGGCCCCTCGTCGATCCCGATGTAGTCGGGGTCGTACCAGTCCGGATCCACGGTCAGGTTGAAGGCGTCGCGGAACCCGTAGGGGCCCCACAGCGGGCCGGTCCGGTAGTCGTTCCAAAGCTTCCATGCCACCGGGATCGTCGAATCCGGCGCGAACGGGATCGAGGAGAGCGCGGCCGTCGGGGTGATGGTGCCGTCGTCGTTCTGCGTCGGTGGCGCCCCACGCGCGTTGTACCCGGTCGGGGTGTCGGAGGCGGTGAGCCCCCACAGGTTGGCGGCATAGCCGACCCGCTCGAGAGGATTCGCCGTCGCGTAGCGCTTCTGCGCGAGCGTGGCGCGCCGCGAGTTCTCGAAGTAGTCGATGCCCTTGATCCGCATGTAGGCGTCGGCGATGCCGCGGAAGTCGATCCAGCAGTGCGAGTACTGGTGTCCGAAGAGCGGCGGGAACAGCACGTAGGTCAGCCCGTACTGCGTGGCCCACACGTAGCCGGGAGGGTTGGGTGGCGATTCACTGATCCAAGCGGTCCAGACGGTGGCCGGCACCGGGTGGGTCGGCGAGCCGAGCGCAATGATGTACATGATCATCGCCTCGTTGTATCCAACCCATTGACCGAAGCCGCCGAAGCCGGTGTTCGGCTTCCACCCCATCATCAGGCCAGGGTTGAAGTTCCGCATCCAATCCCAGTCGGCGCGGCGCGTGATGGAGTCGGCGTACGCCCGGACCGCGGTTTCGGTCGTGTCGCTGCCGGTGAAGTACTGCCGAGCGTCGTAGATCCCCGCGAAGAGCAGCGCCGTGTCGATGGTCGACAGCTCGCTGTCCCACACGCGAAGCCCGGTGTTGATGTCGAGGAAGTGGTAGAAGAGCCCCTTGTATCCACTCTTGACCTCGCCGAGGTCGGGGCCCTGCGGGGCGCCATAGAAGAAGTTGAGCGCCTTGCGCACCCGCTCCGCGCCGTCGGCGCGCGTGATCCAGCCGCGGTCGATCCCCACGCAGATCGACGAGAAGCCGAACCCCTGGCTCGCGATGCTGCATGGCGAGCCCACCTGGCTGCGGTCGCGGATCAGCCCGTTCACCGGGTTCGCCTCCGTGATGAAGAACTTGAACGCGCTCTCCTGCAGCGTGTCGAGCAGCGCCTCCTCGGTGAGCTGTGCGCGTGCCGTCGACGCCGTGCCCATGGCGAGCAACAGGATCAGGCTGATGCGTTTCATGTCGTCGAATCTCCTTCCCCGTTGTCCAGGCGAGTTGCGTCGAACCTTCTCAAGATGAGTTGCGTCGAGCGTCTTCAAGGCGAGCCCGTCGAGCCGTTCCTAAAATTCAAATCCCAGGCTGAAGCGATGCGTTCCCCCCAGCCGTCCGTGGTCGGCCCATGCGTAGTCGATGCGATACGTGTATTCGGACAAGTCTCCGTGCAGGCCGCCGCCCGCGGTGACCCCGACTTCGGAATCCACGAGGAACAGGTTCTGATACCCGGCGCGCAGCGCCACGAAATCACGGAACTCGTATTCGGCTCCCAGGCTCATGCTCTCCGCGTTGTCGCTCGGGTGGAAGGCGTCCGCCGCGAGCGTCAGGATCGAGGCCTGCGAGAGCCGCACCGGGTATCCCACTCCGACCCGGAACATCACTGGCAGCGAGAAGGCGTCGGTGAACCGCTCGCCCGGGAGCGAGCTGTTGTCGCCGTTGATGTCGGGATCGTTGTCGTAGAGGAAATGGAGATCCCGACCGTCGTAGCGCCCCTGGGTGCCGAAGTTCGTGAGGCTCGCTCCCAGGCGCAGGCCACGGTCCGAGACCGAGTAGAGCGTGCCGAAGTCGAAGGTCACGGTCTGGAAGGCGCTGTTCCAGATGGTCTCCTGCACGTAGGAGATCCGACCGCCGGCGCTGAAGCGATCGGTGATGGGGAGCGCGTAGCCGAGCCCGACCGCGAGGCTCGCGACGCTGAACCGCTCGCCGGTGCCGAGCGGCTGGGTCACGGTGCGCACGTCCATGTCGCCCGAGCGAAGCGAGGTGACGGTGAGCGAGGAGATGCCCCAGCGCCCCATCGGAAACGCACCGGCGACGTAGTCGTGGCCGATGTCGGCGAACCACTCGCCGTGTGAGAACAGGACGGTGATCGCCTCCTCGGAGGCCAGCGCCGCCGGGTTGTACCACGCCGCGTCGATGCCGCCCGGCAGCGAAACCCCGGCGTTCCCCATGGCGATGATGCGGGCGCTGGGCTCGATCTTGAGGAACTGCGCCATGGTGGTGCCGACCTTGGTCTGGGCGTGCGCCGGAGACACGAGAAGCGCGAGCGCACCGAGCGCCGTGGACGCGAGTGCACCGAGCGTTCTGAAATCCATCGCGAGCTTGCCGAGCGTTCTCATTTGATGATCGCGAACTTTCCGACGTGCTCGGGCGCGCCGGGCGCCTCCATGTGGAAGACGTAGAGCCCGGGCGCCACTTCCAGGTTGTCCTTGGTGCGGAGATCCCACGGCACGAACCCGCCCGTGGAGCCGTCCTGGCGGAGCGTCTGCACCAGGTCGCCATTCACGGTATAGATCCGGATCACGGCATTGAGCGGCACCGACCGGAACTCGATGCGCCGCTCGCCGCGGCCCGAGATCGCGAAGCGCTCGGGCTCGAAGCTCGCCGCCCCCACGTACGGGTTCGGCACCACGTACGGCGCGGGAGTCCCGGCGGCCGCCGCGCCATTCAGCCGCTGAGCGCGCGTGGTGAAGACGAACTGGTCGTCGTTGCTGAACGGCCGCGTGAGCCTGAGTTCGTAGATGTCGCCCGCCCCGGGGGGATCGATGGGCCCGCGCAACCCCTGACCGACCGTATCCAGCTCGACGCGCCAGGTGATGTCGGCTGCGGTGGGTGGCGGGTTATTGAAGGTCACGATCTCGATGGTCTCGGTCGAATCCGGTATGACCGCGGGAACGAGATCCACCAGGCTGAGCGTGCCGTCGTTGTCGACGTCCTTGAAGCGGAAGTCGAGCTGCAGACTGTCGCCGTTCTGGAGATACGCCCACACCTTGAACTTGGCCGGGAACCGGATTCGGGACGGCGGGAACGCGACCCCGGTGTCCTGGATGGTGTCCGAGAAGATGATGCGGATGTCGTCCGGGTAGCCGGTGCGCCGGTAGTTCACGTTGCGCCCGGGCTGATACGCGGTCTTGAGCTCGGTGTTGGTCACCTGCGACACCCACAACGTGGTATCGATCACGACCTGATCCGCGGTGCGGATGATCGGCTGAACCCCGGCGCCCACCGGGCCGGCGGCGGTCGCGTTGAAGTCGCGGCCACCCGTGAAGAGCACGGCGC
>DAIUEO010000137.1:0-9247 GCA_036845125.1 Candidatus Eiseniibacteriota bacterium
TCGGGTACGCCATGCACCCGAACCACCACGCGCTGCCTTCGTTGAAGAAGTCGAAACGGCCCGCGTAGAGCTCGTACAGCAGGTAGTAATCGTCCGACGGGTCCGCTTCGGCCTCGTTGAGACCGATCGCGTTCCTCGAGCCGATACCACCGCCGATCTGAATCGCGGGCGAGATGATGCCGTCGAACGGCTCCTGCTCGGAGGTCGTCAACTCACCACCCGACGATTCGCTGTCGTCGTGGTTGCCGATCGACCACACCACGCCCTGCATGTCGCAGATACGTGCCGGGTTTCCGGGCTGACCGCACAGATCGTCGTAGTCGAGCGGATCGTAGCCACCCGCGCGGCCATTCAACGGATGAATGTGCGAATAGATCTTGGGTCCCTTACCCGTCGACTTCCAAACGTTCGTCGCACTCCTCGGATCGGCCGCGCTCAGCGGGTTCACCGGGACGGTGTTGTCGATCGCGCTCGCTGCCTCGAAGTTGCCGAGCAGCGTGAAGGCACCGCCGTTGATGGAGTACTCGACGTCGTCGATGACCGCCGCGCCACCACTCGAGGCAAAGCCCTGGAATCCGAAGGTTTCGTCGTCGAACTGCCAGTTGGTCTTGACGCGGAAGACGATACGAACCTTGCCACCCGAAGCAGCCTTGACGGCCGTCAGGACAGCGGGATCCGCGGTGACCGTCGTCTGCGTCGCAGCGTTGGCCCCGCCGACGGTGAACAACTCGTCGTAGAGGTTCTCGTTCGAGCGGATGACTTCGCCGAACCAGCGCCGCTTCGGATCACCGATCGGCCAGGTGTTGCCGTCCGACAGCTGGACGGTGCCTTCCGCCGGAGCGCCGATATACAGCATGAGCGAATCGGCCGGGGGCGACGGCGCACCCGCACCAGGATCGCTGCGGATGAAGTTCGGATTCGCCGCGTTGAGCGAAGCAGGCGGCGGAGCCGGGAGACCGGTCGAGATCGTCAGCGGATCGTGCTGGAACCAGCCGGTCTGGGTGATGGGGTTGGTGCCGAAGCCGGTCGACATATCCGTCCGGTAACGGAACCGGATCGAGAGCGAGGTCGCCGTGCTGCCGTCGATGTCGCGGTACAGCATCTGGTCCATGCGGCCGCCGTAGCCCGGGAACTTCTTGTCCGAGCCCGTCGAAGCGACCGAACCGACCGTGTTGCCGCCCTTGCCGAACATCAACGCATCTTCGTTGAACGAGTTGCCGGTGCCACCACGAGTCGTGGCGTCCGTCGAGGTGTGGTCACCGTGACGACGGAGACCCATCCAAGCGGAAGAGGTGCCGGCGAGAGGAGACCACGCCACACCCTTGCCAGCGCCCGCGCCAGTGTTGCCCACGTCCACGTGCCACACACCGACCACGCCGAACATGTTCGACGTACGGCCGTTGATGATGCCCGGGGCGTAGTTGGAGCCGTTGCCGTAATCGATCGCACGCCACGGACGCTGCACGTCCGGAAGCGTGAGGCCACCCGTTCCCGTCATGTCTTCACGGTACGGGGTCCAGCCCATTGCCGAGTCGCCGTTCAAGTACACGCCGGCCGTGGGCTCGAAATCCCAAATAGAACCCTGTGCGGGCGGACGGTTGTACGGACCGGTCGGCGTCGAGAACTTGTCGCTCCCTGAGCCGAGTGAATACCAGTTGTTCGATGCATTGAACTTGCCGGGCGTATAGCCGACCCACGTGGTGTCCACGGTGGTCGCCGAGGTCTGGAGCTTCGCGGCGCGAGTCCGCAGCTCCTTCGCCAGGCCAGCATTCTGCAGCTTCGGAGCCATGTTGTCGTCCGTGGACGCAAGTGCTCCGTTCGTCGCGAACGCAGCTGCCCCAACCAGGAGCAACAGCGCGACGATTGCTTTCCTCATGAGATTACCTCCATCGTCGCAATGCATGGGCAATGCGAAGTCTTCCAAGTTTCGGATTGCGAGCGAGGTATGGCAGTAACGATAGCGGCCGGCCACATTGGTCGTCGGAAGACGACGCGCGCCGGCGTGCTGCGCGGTAGTGACCATCCCCCCTTTCCGCTGCCGCGGCTTCGTTCTTAGGCAGAGTCGAACGACGCACGGCACATGAGTATGAGCGCTGAATGAACGTCTGAGTCGCCACGCGACGACAACCGCTGCCAGCTGTCGAAAGTGTGACAACCGCGGAAACCAAGGTGACCCCAGGGGTTTTGTTGGGGGCACCGACTACCCAGCGGACGAAAGGCTAGGCTGATTACAGGTTTGTGTCAATCCGTTTTTTGGCTGGAGGTTGCCGCGCTTTTTCGGGCTCAAAACGGACTCAACCCAGCTCGATTGCGGCTCCTGCGAGGCGCTCGAGCCAGTCGGTGTCCTGGGTTGCCACCACCACTCCAGCGTTTTGTGCCCTCGTCCGAACCGCCTCCGCTATGGCTGTGGCGCCCGCGGTGTCCATTCCACATGTAGGTTCGTCTAGTATCACTAAACTCGATGGGGCAACCAGGGTGGCCACGATGTGGACGAGCCGGCGTTCCCCGGAGGAGAGGCTCCACGTCCTCCGCCTCGTGAACCCGGTGGCGCAACCGGCGCGCTCGAAGATCTTCGCCGCATCATCGAGAACTTCAGCTCTGCGTCTCCCCCGGCGAACCGCCGCCCAGGCCACCTCATCCTCGACGAGCTCGTTGAAGACCCCGAGCTCCGGGTACTGGGAAGCCAGGATGGCGGGAGCCGGAATGGCGCCCGACATGATCCGGAGCTGCTCGATCGTCCTCAGCCCCGCGAACGCCTCGATCAGCAGGGTCTTTCCGGAGCCGTTGGGTCCGGTGATGCCGAGAACCCCGGAAGCCGGAACGAACACCTCCAGCTCGCGCCGGACTGTGACCTGGGGCCCGGGTCCCACCTTATAGGGATCGATCCGGACCGAAGCTGCCGCCGTCACCGGCAGCGGGCCAGCCTCGCCAGCAGCAACGGCGGGCGTGCGCGGCCCCACCTCCACCACCCGGTTGGCCCATCGGACTTCGGTCTCGATCTGAGTCACCCACAGAACCCCGAGACCCCGTGCGGCCAGCGACTCCACCTCACCCAGGACCCGTGAGCGGGTGGATGAATCCAGGTGCGCCGTTCCTTCGTCCACCACCAGGAAAGCGGGGTCGGCGGCCAGCGCGGAGGCGAGGAGGACCAGCTGCTGCCGCCCGGCCGAGAGTTGAAGCGGCAATGCGGCGGCTTCCGCCGATAGGCCGAGGCGCTGGATCCATTCATCCGCTCTCCGACCGGCGTCCTCGAGCCCGAGGTTGCGGGCCACGAACTCCACCTCTTCGCGGACCGTCGGCTGCGTGAGCTGGGCAGTCGGCTCCTGGAGAACCACCGCGATCCGGCGCCGCTCGGGCGAGCGCAGCTCGAGAGGCCGTCCGTCCATCGAGACGCTCCCCGCGGCCACCGGGATCAGGCCCGAGACTGCGAGCGCGAGGCTCGTCTTCCCCCGTCCGATCGGTCCGGTGACGGCGACCCGTTCCCCGCGCCCGACCGCGATCGAGAAGTCCTCGATCACCGGCGCCGTGGCGCCCGGCGGAGAGACCGTGATCCGGTCAGCCGCCAGCATTGCGCGCCAGCGCGCGCCAGGCCGAGAGCGCGGCCTCCTGGACCTCGCGCAGCGGCCGGCCGCACCGCTCGGCCGCGGCATGCACCGAGTCGAATTCCGGCACGGCCCGCTCGGAGCCGTCCGGCAGTCGCGCCAGCTTGAGCGCCACGGCGCCGAAGGGAGTCTCGACTTCGAGCATGCGGCGCTCCAGCTCGATTCGCTCCTCCATGCGCACCCGTACGCCGAGCGTGCCGGTCTCCTCGAGGATCAGCCGGGCCAGCGCTTCCAAGTGTTCGGGGTCGGCGATCGCGATGAGCCAGGTGCCGAGGCGGCCCTTCTTCATGGTGGCCGGGATCGTCATCACGTCGCGCGCGCCGTGTTCGAGCACCCGCGCGGCGACCGCCGCGAGGATCTGCGGGTTCTCGTCGTCGAGCGCGGTCTCGAGGACCGCCACCCGCCGCCGCGGGAGCGCGGCGTCGCGGGCCTCACCGAGGAATACCCGCAGCACGTTCGGCTGATCCGGCAGCTCGCGGGCGCCGGCTCCCGTGCCGACTGCGAGCAGCGTGAACGGCGGGGGCGGCGTCCACTCCTCGACCAGCGTGGCGAGCAACGCGGCACCGGTCGGGGTCACGAGCTCGGCATCCACCTCGGGGAACTCAACCGGGACGCCGCGCAGGAGCAGCGCGGTGGCGGGCGCGGGAACCGGGATGATGCCGTGCTCCGAGCGCACCGATCCGCGGCCCAGCCGGAGTGCGGTGGAGTAGACCTTCCCGACCCCGAGCCGGCTCAGGCCTTCGATCGCGCCCACCACGTCGACCAGTGCATCGGCCGCCCCCACCTCGTGGAAGTGGACCTTCTCGATCGTCTCGCCGTGGACCTCGGCCTCGGCGGCGGCCAGCCGCTCGAAGACCGCGAGCGCACGGGCGCGGACCGGTTCGGAGAGATCCGCCTGCTCGAGTATGGCCTTCAGGTGCTTGAGGTGCCGGTGCGGCTGGCGGCCCTCGACGCGCACGTCCACCCGCACCGCTTCGAATGGCCCGCGGCGCGCGCGCCCGACTTCGATGGTCACGCCCTCGAGGCCGAGTCGGCGCGGAAGCGCGACGAGCTCCGCGGCGGGCCAGCCCGCCGAAACCAGGGCCGCGAGGGTCATGTCGCCGCTGATCCCCGAGAAGCAGTCGAAGAATGCAATCTTCAAGAGTGCCCCCCCGTGCTGTTGACGAGATGCGCGGCGTATCCGGCGCCGAATCCGTTGTTCACGTTGACCACCGTGACGCCCGCAGCGCACGAGTTGAGCATGGCGAGCAGCGGCGCGAGACCCCGGAAGTGGGCGCCGTACCCGACGCTCGTGGGCACCGCGATCACCGGGCGGTCCGTGAGCCCGCCGACCACGCTCGGCAGCGCCCCTTCGAGGCCCGCCACGACGACGAGCGCGCGCGCGCCGCGCAGCTTCTCACGATGCGCGAGCAGGCGGTGGAGTCCCGCGACGCCGACGTCGGCCACCAGCTCGGCGCGACTTCCCATGACCTGCGCCGTGACGAGCGCCTCCTCGGCCACCGGCAGATCGGCGGTGCCGGCGCACAGCACGAGCACCCGGCCGCGCGGTCGCGGCCGGCGGCGGCGCAGCACGAACATGCGCGCGCGCTCCCAGTGCTCGCCGCGCGGGAACTCGCGGCGCAGGACCTCGCGCTGGGCTTCGCCGACGCGGGTGGCCATCACGGTGCCGGAGCGCCGGAAGAGGCGCTCCACGATCGCACCCAGCTGTTCCGGGGTCTTGCCCTCGGCGTAGATCACCTCCGGGAATCCCGCGCGCAGCGAGCGCTGGTGGTCGAGCGTCGCGAACTCGAGGTGCTCGATCGGCGCCGCGGCGATCTGCTTCGCGGCCCGGGTCGGCGAAATCTCCCCGCGCCGCACCGCCCGCATGAGCGCCTGGAGCTCAGCCGGCCGCAACCGACGCTCCCGTCAGCGCGGGCGCCGGACCGGCCTCGTCGCTCACCTCGCCACGCTCGAGCTGGCCGAGGTACTCGGCGAGCAGTGTGGCCATCTCCTCCACGGTACGGGTGCGGTTCACCTGCTCGCGGACCTTCGCACTGTGCGGGAGACCCTTCACGTACCAGGCGACGTGCTTGCGCATCTCGCGCGCGGCGCACTCCGAGCCGACGCTCGCCGACATCATCGCCAGGTGGCGGATGCCCGCTTCGAGCCGCTCCGCCGCCGTCGGCAGCGCCAGCATCTCGCCGCGCTCGCGGAAGGCGCGCACCCGGCGGAACACCCAGGGATCGCCGAACGCGGCGCGCCCGAGCATCACCGCGTCGCAGCCCGTCATCCCGAGCATCCGCACCGCGTCCTCCGGGCTTCGCACATCGCCGTTCCCGATCACCGGGATCGAAACCGCCTGCTTCGCCTCGCCGATCATCTCCCAGTGCGCCGTGCCGTCGAACTTCTCCGAGCGGGTGCGCGCGTGAATCGCGACTGCCGCGGCACCGGCGTCCTCGAGCGAGCGGCACACGTCGACGACGTTGCGGGAGTTGCCGTCCCAGCCGAGCCGGACCTTCGCGGTGACCGGCACGTCGGCCACCGCGACCATGCGGCTCACGATCTCGTGGATGCGCGGCACGTCCTGGAGCAGCGCGGCGCCGGCGCAGCGGTTCACGACCTTCCGCACCGGGCAGCCCATGTTGATGTCGATCAGGTCGGGGCGTCGCTCGGCCGGCAGATCGCAGAGCAGGCGCGTGGCCTCGGCCATGGTCGCCGGGTCGGAGCCGAAGATCTGGATGCCGATCGGCCGCTCGATGCTCTCGAACGCGCAGTAATCGAGGGTCGCCTGCTGGCCGCGGGCCAGGCCGTCGGCCGACACCATCTCGGTGTAGACGATCGAGGCGCCCTGCTCACGTGCGAGCTGCCGGAACGGTGAGTCGCTCACGCCCGCGAGCGGCGCGAGCAGGAACGGAGAGTCGGCTTCGACCGGACCGATGCGCACGATCAGCTCCTGGGTTCGGCCGTCAGCGCGCGGGCGAAGCGCCTGACGTCCTCGAAACTGTCGAAGGGATGGGTCGGGATGCGCTCCGCGACGCACCACTCGGCGAGTGACCCGCGGGCCAGCACGTGGTCCGCGAGCCGCGCCCCGCAGCGATCCGAGTAGCCGTCACCCACCATCACCACGACGTATCCCTCCGCGCGCGCCCGCTGCGCATGCTCGCCTTTGCAGTTCCCGCAGCGCCCGCAGCCGCGGCCCTCGAACGGAAACTCCGGTACGACCCGGCCGCCTTCGAAGCGCAGCCGGTTCGACGCCGCCTCGATCGACGCGAGGCCGGCGCGCTCGAGCATCGGACCGATGTAGAAGCCGAACCCGTCGCTCACCACCCGCACCACGTCGCCGCGCCGCTCCGCCTCGTCCACGAAAGCCGCGAAGGAAGGATCGGTGCGGTATCGCGAGGCGAACTCCAGGGCCTCCTTCTCGCTCGCTTCGATGAGGCCGCACTCCGCCTCGACCAGCTCGCGACCGCCGATGGCTCCGCGCTTCCAGGCTTCGAGCAGTGCGCGTCGCTCGGCCTCGCGTCCCGGCGAGAACGCGCGCACGAACTCGGCGCCGACGTCGCTCCGGGAGATCGTGCCGTCGAAATCACAGAGCCAGGCGTGACGCAGCGTCACCGCCGGGGGTCGGTCGACCGGTCGTTCACGGCGGTCGCGAACACGTCACTCGGACGGGCCGCCCGGCGCAGGACCTCGGCCGCCTTCAGGAACACCGGGTCGCCCTCGAGGGCCACCCGCGCCGCCGCGGCGTCGCCCACGGAGCGCCGCGCCAGCTCCCGGCGCACCGACCGCTCGAGAATGTCGCGCTGTGCGGCGAATTCGGCCGGGGTGCCCGCGACCTTCTCCGAGCGCACCCAATCGACGAATTCGTTCCAGACTTCGTCCGGAAGCTTGCCCGGAACCGTGGCCTTGGGATGCTGGTTCATCCACTTGTTCGCGAAACGGAAGGTGAGCGTACGCCGCTCGATCTGGGCGCTGAGCGGCGGAAGCGAATCGGCCGCCAGATCGATATCGGGCGTAATGCCGCCGCCGCCGAACACCGTGCGTCCGCCCGCGGTACGGAACGCCGGACGCGCCGCGGTGGAGTCGGCGGACGCACCGTCCGCGCCCTCCTCGTCGTCCTCAGCGGCGAGCGCGTTCGGCTTGGTGCGGATGCGGTGGATCGACCGCCCGCTCGGCGTGTAGTAGAGCGCGGTGGTGAGCTTGAGCGCGGTGGTGTTGCCGCGCAGCGGGAACACGCTCTGGACCGAGCCCTTGCCGAAGGTGACCCGCCCGACGAGCAGCGCGCGGTCGAGATCCTGGAGCGCGCCCGCGACGATCTCCGACGCCGAGGCGCTGCCTTCGTCCACGAGCACGACGAGCGGCGACGACAGGTCGGGGGCGGGCCCGTCGGCCTTGAACTTCTGCTCCTCGGCGCGGAGGCGCCCGCGGGTCGAAACCACGACCGAGCCGCGCGGCAGGAACTGCTCGGACACGTCGACCGCCTGGTCCAGCAGGCCGCCGGGGTTGAGCCGGAGATCGAGCACGAAGCGCCGCGCGCCGCGCGTGCGCAGGTTCTGGACCGCGGTCCGCACCTCCTCGCCCGACTTCTCCGAGAAGTTCGACAGACGGACGTAGCCGAGATCGCCGGAGAAGACGAACGAATAGGGCACGCTCCGGGTTTCGATCTCCCGGCGGACGATCTCGACCTCGTGCTCGCCGTCTTCACCCTCGCGCGCCACCGCCACCTTGACCGCGGTGCCCTTGGGCCCGCGCAGCAGCTTGGCCGCCCCCTCGATGCTGAGCCCCGACGATGGCTTGCCGTCGATGCGGACGATGATGTCGCCCGAGCGCAGTCCCGCGCGCCAGGCCGGGCTCCCCTCGATCGGAGAAATCACCACCGGGTACCCGTCCCGCACGCCGACCACGATCCCGATGCCGCTGAACTCGCCCCGGGTGACGTCCTGGAGCGCCTTCCAGTCCTGCTCGTCCAGGTACTGAGAATACGGGTCGAGGTCGTGGAGCATGCCATCGACCGCGCCTTTGATCGCCTTGCTCGGGTCGACCTGCTCGACGTAGCTCGCCTCGACCCGCTTCAGGATCTCCATGAAGACGTCGAGGTCGGCGTAGCGGTCGTGGGTCGAGGCGTGACCGGTCCACCAGCCGAGCGCGAAGAGAACCGCGAGCAGGCCCATCAGGGCGAAACGACGACGAATCAAGTTGCCTCCGGGGCGGTCCGGACCATGGAATTCTCGGGGGGCACGCGCGAGAAACCGTGAAACCTGCGGCGGGAAACGGCGGCGACTATATCACGCCCCGGCTGGGCGACGCCCCGTCCCGACCCGCGGGAACACAGCGTCCCAGATCCGGCGCTCCTGATCATCAGGCGGAAGTGAAGCGTCGAGCACGAAGAACCGGTCCGGCTCCCGCCGCGCCAGATCGAGGTAGCGCTCGCGGACCCGCCGGTGGAACTCGGGCGACTCGCGGTCCAGGCGATTCGGAGACCCGCCGGCCCGCTCCCGGCGCTCCAGTCCGATCTCGGGCGCGACGTCGAACAGCACGACCAGGTCCGGCGCGAGCCCGCCGGTGGCGGTGCGGTTCAGCTGCTCGAGGAGGGCGGCATCCAGCCCGCGGCCTCCGCCCTGGTAGGCGAGCGTCGAGTCGACGTACCGGTCCGTGACCACGACCTC
>DAIUEO010000138.1:0-9030 GCA_036845125.1 Candidatus Eiseniibacteriota bacterium
GAGCGCTGATGGTCACGACCGACGCGATCGTGGTCGAAGCCCCGTCCGACGAGGAGCCGCGGGAGGAGTAGGCGTCAGGCCGGCAGTCCCCGCGGGCGCAATTCCGCGACGGGGTCGAGCCCGAACAGGATCGCGTCGCCTCCGACCGAGACTCCCTCCGGTCCGGTGATTTCCTTCAACACCACCGCGAGACCGATCCAGGTCTGACCGCGCGCGATCGAGCTGGTGAGGCGGCCGACACGGGTGCCATCGCGGAGGAGATCGGCAGGGACGGCGGGAACGGGCTCGTTGCCGGCGACGCGCGCCAGGCGCCGCCGCTGCCCGCCGTAGGTGACGAGCCGCAGCAGAACCTCCTGACCCGTGAAGCACCCCTTGCTGAGATGGACCTCGTCGTGGAGTCCGACCTCGAAGGGCGTGAACTCCTCGCTGACCTCGTGACCGTGCCGCGGACCCGCGGTTTCGATGCGTCTCAGCTCGGCGTCGGGAATGGCGGCGCGCCCCGTGAGGTCGAGCGCGCCGGCGCTTTCGACGACGATGCGGGTCGGGGTTCCGGTGGTGACGGTGATCCAGCCGGTGGAAGCCTGGTCGGGGCGAGCTTCGAATTGTCTCGCGCTCTCCTCGATATCCCCGCCGCCCATCACGTCGGGTGTCACCGGATGCGTTTCGGAGAGGTCCGTGATCCGCACGTCCTCGCGGAACACGTGCCGTGCGATGTGCTCCGCCAGCGGCGCCCCCGGCGCATCATCGCGCGCCAGCCAGACCGCGTCCTCGGTGCGTCCCACGAAAGCCAGGTGGAGCAGCCGCCCGCGGTAGTCGCAGAACAGCGTGACCCGTGCCTCGCCGGCGGCGAGGTCGTCGAGCTTCTGGGTCGAGATCCGTTGGAGGACCGCGAGCGCGTCGCGGCCTTCGAGGCGGAGCAGTGTGGACGAGGCAGGCATGCGCCGAGGCTAGCACGGCGCAAACGGGATCGCGTCCGTGCGATCTGGATGCTAGGCTCCGCCGCCATCGATTGCCCTCGTGGTGTCCGGCGCCACTCGAATGCCCGGCGGCGCGAGGTGTCTCAGCCCGCCCCCTCCAGGAGATCGTCATGTCCCGCCGGTTGCGCATGCTCGCCGCGCTCCTTGCGCTTGCCACGCTTCACCCCTCCCTCGGTCACGCGCTGGTGGCCGCCGATTCGCTTCCGGCCCCCGGCGACTCGCTGCGCTGGAATCCCGCGATCCGCTCGGGAAGGCTCTCGAACGGAATGCGCTACATGATCCTGCAGAACGCCTGGCCGGACGACCGCGGCTCGGTGCGTCTGGCGGTGAACATCGGCTCGACCGGCGAGGACGATGACCAGCAGGGGTTCGCCCATTTCGCCGAGCACATGAACTTCAACGGTTCGACGCACTTCAAGTCGGCGGACGACCTGGTCGCCTATCTGCGCTCGGTGGGCCTGCGCTTCGGTCCCGACGCCAACGCCTACACCAGCTTCGACGAGACCGTCTACATGCTCGACATTCCGACCGACCGCGACAGCCTCCTCGATCGCGGCCTGCTCGCACTCTCGGACTTCGCGGGGCGCGGCACCTTCAGCGAGGCGGAGATCCAGGGCGAGCGCGGCGTCGTGCTCGAGGAATGGCGCCGCGGGCGCGGCGCCTTCGACCGCATCATCCGCAAATTCATCCCGGTCGCGCTCGGGGGCTCGCGCTACGCGGAACGCCTCCCGATCGGAAAGCCCGAGATCATCGAGAAGGGCTCCGCGGCGCGACTGCGTGACTTCTACACCCAGTGGTACACGCCCGAGCGCATGATGGTGATTGCGGTCGGCGACTTTACCCCCGATCGCATCGACGCCCTGGTCCGTAGCCACTTCGGCAGCCTGCCGGCCAGACCTAAGGCGCTTCCGACACCGAAGTACGATGTGCCCTCGCATCCCGACACGCGCATCGCCGTCGCCACCGACCCTGAGGCGCCCTCGTCGAGCGTCGCCATCTACTTCAAGCACGAGCGCCGGCGGAGCTTGACGGTCGCGGACTTCCGGCGGCGTCTCGCCGATCGCATCTTCCTCGAGGCATTCAGCGCCCGACTCGGCGAGATCGAGCATCGCGCCAACGCCCCATTCCTCGCGGCGCAGGTTTCGGGTCAACCCCTGGGCCGCAGCCTGGACGCGCTGGTGCTCGGCGCCCAGGTCGCCGACGGCGGCATCGAGCGCGGACTCGCCGGGCTGCTCGAAGAGGTGGCGCGGGTGCGGCAGCACGGCTTCCTCGAGAGCGAGGTTCACCGCGCCGTCGAGCAGGTGTCGGCCGAGAACGAGCGCGCGTGGGCCGAGCGCGCGAAGACCGAGAGCAATGGGATCGCCGCTGATCTGGTGGCGTCGTTTCTCTACGGCAACGTCGCGCCGGGGATCGAGGAGAGCTGCCGGCTGACGCGACTGCTGCTCCCCGCGATCACGGTGAAGGAGGTCAACGGCCGCACGCTGCGCGTCCTCCACAACGACAACCGCGCGATTCTCGCCGTGGCTCCGGAGAAGGCGGGTGTGCCCGCCCCGCGCGAGGATTCGCTGCGGGCGATCGTCGAGCGCGCCGGCGCGGCGACCGTCACCGCGTGGGTGGACCAGGCCGACTCGCGGAAACTGCCTGTGGCCGCGCCCCGCAAGGACGCCATCAAGTCGCGCCGCACGATTCCCGAGATCGGCACCACCGTGCTCACGCTCTCGAACGGCGCCGAAGTGTGGCTCAAGCCCACCGACTTCAAGTCCGACGAGATCGGCTTCACGTCCTACGCGCCGGGCGGCGGCTCGGTCGTGGATTCGACGGAATACATCGCCGCCCTGGTGAGCCCGCTGGCGGTGAACGACGGCGGCGTGGGCGGTTTCAAGAGCACCGAGCTGAAGAAACTGCTGGCCGGGAAGATCGTCACCGTGAATGCCGTTCCGAATCCCTATGCGTACATGCTCAACGGCTCGTGCCGGCCGGCCGATCTCGAGACCGCGCTTCAGCTCGTGGTCGGAACCTTCACCCAGCCGACTCCCGACACCGCGGGCTTCAACGCCCTGCGTGAGCGATTCGCGTCCATCCTCGATCTCAGGGCCAACGTGCCCGAGCAGGTCTTCGAGGACACCGCGGTCGCGGTCAACGCCGGCAACTTCTATATGGACCGGGTTCCAACCGCGGCCGGTATCCGCGCCGTCCGGCTCGAGCGCGCCCTCGCGCTTCATCAGCGCGGGTTCGGCAACGCCGCCGATTTCACCTTCTTCTTCGTCGGCGCGTTCCAGGTCGATTCGGTGGCCCCCCTGATCGCGCGCTACCTGGCCGGGCTTCCGTCGACGGGGAAGAAGACCGCTGCGTTCGTGCCGCGGGCGCCGCGCTTCCCGAAGGACGTGCGGAAGTCCGAGGTCCGGAAGGGGCTCGAGCCCAAGAGCCAGACGCGGATCACCTGGTTCGACGAGAGCCGCATCCCCGACCCGCTCGAGAACGAGCTGGAGTCGTTCCGCGGGCGGATCGCCGCCAGCATCCTGCAGGACCATCTGCGCGAGGTCCTGCGCGAGGCGCTCGGCGGCACCTACAGCGCGACCGCTTCGTTCAACAGCCGGATTCCACTCGACGGCTCGAACTCCCTGTCGATCAACTTCGGCTCCGCGCCGGACAGCGTCTCGAAGCTCGTCACCGCCGCCCTCGAGGTGGTCCGGAAGCTGCGCGACGAGGGGCCGTCGGCGTCCGACCTCTCGAAGGTGCAGGAGGTCGAACGGCGCGAGCTCGAGACCCGCGAAAAGCAGAACACGTACTGGACCGCTTCGCTCCAGACGCTGCATCAGCTCGGGCGGGACCCGAGGCGGATGATCAAGCGCCGCGAGCGGATCGACCAGCTGACGCGCGAAGCGGTGCACGAGGCGTTCCGGCGGTTCCTTCCCGCGGGCCGTTACACGGTGATCACGCTGCTCCCCGAGGCGAAGCCGGCGACGCCGACACCGCCATGACAGCACCGGAACCCCGATGCTAGCCTCGCGCGTCATGACCGCCGAGGCCCTAGCCGATCTGCTGGAGACGCTGGTCAACATTCCGAGCGTCACCGGCAACGAAGCGACCATCGCCGAGCACGTCGTCTCCCGCCTCAGGATGCGGGGCGGCGGCGAGATCATGCGCTCGGGGAACGCCGTCGTGTGGCGTGGCCCGCAGGCGGACCGACCGCTGATCGTGCTGGCGGGGCACCTCGACACGGTGCCGCCCAACGGGAACGCCACCGCCAGTCGCCGCGACGGGAAGCTCTTCGGGCTCGGCGCGACCGACATGAAAGCCGGCGTCGCGGTGATGCTGGCGCTGCTCGAGTCGCTCGATCCGGAAAGCCTGCGCTTCGATCTGGCGTGCGTGTTCTACGACGCCGAGGAGGGCCCGGCCGAGGGGAACGGGCTCAAGCGCCTGATGGGAGAGATGCCGTGGCTCACCAAAGCGGCGCTCGCGATCCTGCTCGAGCCCACCGACAACCGCATCGAGCTCGGCTGCAATGGCGTCATGAACGTCGAGGTGACGGTGCGGGGAAAGAGTGCCCACTCGGCCCGCCCGTGGACGGGGGTGAACGCCATCGAGGTCGCCTCCGAGTGGATCCAGCGCGTGACGCGCACGCGGGTCCGCAAGGTGCAGCTCCACGGCGTCGAGTACGCCGAGACGCTGCAGGTGACCACGCTCCGCGCCGGACGTGCGCGCAACGTGGTGCCGGACGAGCTGGTCGCCAACCTCAACTATCGCTTCACGCCGGACATGAGCATCGAGGAGGCCGAGGCCAAGCTGCGTGCCCTGGTGCCGCTGGCGTTCGAGTTCCGGATCGTGGACCGCGCGCCGTCGGGTCGGGCGTGCGGGGACGATCCCCTGGTGAAGGACTTCATCGCCCGCTTCAAGCCCGAGCTGGCCGGCAAGCAGGGCTGGACCGACGTCGCGCGCTTCACCGCCGCCGGAGTGCCGGCCTTCAACTTCGGTCCCGGGCTCCCCGAGCTGTGCCACCAGGCCGGCGAGTATTGCCCGATCGGGAACCTCGAGCCGGCCCATCGGATGCTCGCGGAATTCCTGAAGGCAGGGTCGTGAGCTCGCGCCCTTCAACGAGTTCAGAGCTCCGCCCGGCGCCCCTTCATCCATCACTTGAAGGGGGCCGCGAGTACCCGTTCGTGGCGCTCGACCGCCGCACGAAGGAGCTGGCGCCGGCCGGCGTGGAGATCATCTCGTTCGCGATGGGCGACCCGCGCGAGCGCACCCCGGACTTCATCCGCTCGATTGCGCGCGAGTCGATCCCGGAGATCTCGAGCTATCCGACGGTGTCGGGTCTGCCGGAGCTGCGCGCCGCGTGCGCCGGCTGGGTCCAGCGGCGCTTCGGCGTCTCGCTCGATCCCGCCACCCAGATCCTGCCCTGCAACGGAACCAAGGAGGCGGTCGCGCACCTCGCCTTCGCCGCGATCCGTACCGGCGAGCGCGACACCGTGGTGATTCCGTCTCCGGCCTACCCGGTGTACGAGGGCGCGGCGCGGATGGCGGGCGCCCAGGTGCACGTGACGCCGCTCCACGCCGAGGATCACTGGCGCTTCCGTCCCGAGCGCGTGCCGGAGAAGGTGTGGGAGCGCACCGCCGTGCTCTGGCTCAACGATCCACACAACCCGACCGGCTCGCTGCTCGATTCCGGTGCGCGCGGCGCGATCGCCGCCCATGCGCGGTCGCACGGCTACTGGATCGCGGCCGACGAGGCGTACGCCGATCTCTGGTTCGACCGCGTCGCGGGCTCGATGCTCGAGCACGGCCTCGAGAACGTGATCGCCTTTCATACGCTCAGCAAGCGCTCGGCGATGACGGGCTACCGCTCGGGCTTCATGGCCGGCGACCCGCGGATGATCGAGGCGCTCAGACAGCAGCGGCCGACGCTCGGGGTCGCGACTCCGGAATTCGTCCAGCGCGCCGCGATCGCGGCGTGGAGCGACGACGCGCACGCCGAGGCGATGCGCCAGGTGTACGCGGCCAAGCGCGACCTGATGCTGGCCGCGTTCGCACGCCAGGGGTGGCGCGTCGAGGCCAGCGAGGCGACGTTCTTCCTGTGGATGGCGGCTCCCGCGCGCGATGACCGCGGGTTCGTGGACGAGCTGCTGCGCCGCGGCGTGACCGCGATGCCGGGCTCGCTGCTCGGCCCGGGCGGCGAGGGCTACGTGCGCTGGGCACTGGTGCCGACGCTCGAGCAGTGCCGCGCCGGGCTCGAGCGGCTCGAATCGATGCGATGAGCGACTACCCGGTCGCGCGCTGGCAGGAGACGATCGCGGCCGCGTGGGAGGGAACGCGCCCGCTCGACGAGCCTGCGGTGCGCGGCGCCGTCGAAGGCGCGATCGCCGCACTCGATGCCGGCGACCTGCGCGTGG
This sequence comes from Candidatus Eiseniibacteriota bacterium, assembly GCA_036845125.1. GTDB lineage: Bacteria > Eisenbacteria > RBG-16-71-46 > RBG-16-71-46 > RBG-16-71-46 > DAIUEO01. The sequence goes on from DAIUEO010000138.1 coordinate 6,368, forward strand.
CCGAGCCTTCCAACGGCGACTGGGTCACGCACGGCTGGCTCCAGCAGGCGATCGGGCTTTGGTTTCGCCTCCGTACGTCGGCGACGATCACCGCCGGGCCGTTCGAGTTTCACGACAAGATCCCGACCAAGAAGAACCTCGCCGCGGCCGGCGTGCGTGTGGTGCCGCCCGGCTTCGCGCGCTTCGGCTCGTTCCTCGAGCCCGGCGTGATCCTGATGCCGAGCTACGTCAACGTCGGCGCGCGCGTCGGCGAAGGCACGATGGTGGACACCTGGGCGACGGTCGGCTCGTGCGCGCAAATCGGAAAGCGCGTGCACCTCTCGGGCGGGGTCGGGATCGGCGGCGTGCTCGAGCCCCCGCAGAGCCGGCCGGTGATCGTCGAGGACGACGCCTTCATCGGCTCCCGCGTGGTGGTGGTGGAAGGCGTGCGCGTCGGACGCGGCGCGGTGATCGGCGCCGGCGTGGTCCTCACCGCGTCCACGCCGATCGTGGATGTCACCGGCAAGGAGCCGGTGATCACGCGCGGCTCGGTGCCGGAGCGCGCGGTGGTAATCCCGGGGACGATGCTGAAGAAGTTCCCGGCCGGCGAGTTCGGCGTGACGTGCGCGCTGCTGATCGGCGCACGCAAGGAATCCACCGACATGAAGACCTCGCTCAACCAGGCACTGCGGGAGTTCGGCGTCCCGGTCTGAACTCGCCCCGGGGCGAGTTTCGTTCAATCACTCTTCACGCGGTTCAACAAGGCTGTCAATTACCCGCGCTGGCGCGGGTAAACACTCACCAGATTCTCAGCGTGAACTCGCCGCGCGGCGAGTTTCGTTCGATCGCACTTCCACTTGTTCAACGGCGCTGTCAAAAACCTGCCCCGGGGCAGGTTCGTTAGTGTTCAGCGATCCGAGCGCACCTGTGCCGCGCGGCCCATTGCGGCCAGCGCGAGCAGCGCGATCGCGACCGCCGCGGTCCAGAATGGTGCGCCGCCCGCCAACCCCTCCGGCGTGAACCCGCCATAGTCCACGAAGGGCACGCGGTTGATCGGGCCCGCGTACCACAGCAGCAGGTAGACGGCCTCGAACATCTTGGCGCTCCGCGTCCACACGCCGCACGCGAGCGCGAGTGCCGGGATGAACGCCGCGCCCGCGAGCCATGCGAACGCCGCGATCGGGTGCCCCTCCAGCACGGCGCGCACGGGAATGCCGATCGTGATTGCGGCGGCGATCGTGAAGCCCGCGAGCCATTGCGCGGTGAGCAGGCGGCCGACCGGACGCGGCGCCGAAAACAGAAGGTCCGAAGTGCGGTGGATGCGCTCGCGCACGCCGAGCGCCGACCACATGAAGATCGGCCAGATCCACGCGAATCCATGGAGCACGCTGCGCGGGACTCCGGCCGGCACCAGGGCGCCCGCGATCACGAGCCCGAGGGCGACCAGCCACCACCAGCGACTGGTTCCGCGCAGCGCGATGGCCAGCTCGGCGCGGATCATCGTGAGCAGCCCGGAACCGCGGGCCGCCTTCGGCAGCGCGCTCACCGCGAGCGCCGGTCGCCGCGCCGCGTCCACGGTGACGGGCGCGCCCTCGTGAGACGCCGCGGCCCGCCGCCGCCCGCGCGGGCGAGCGTGGTCGAAGCGGTCGAACCACAGCGTGGCGCCGAGCGGCAGGGCGCACGAGAGCACGAGCCACCCGAGGCGGCCGGCGATCCGCGGCAGGGTCCACGCGATGCCCTGGAAATCGAAGGTCTGGAAATTCCACGTGCCCGAGGACTTGATGTTGAATCCGATCGCGAAGGCCCCGGGTTCGACCGGCAGGTTGAGCTCGCGGGCGCGCGCGAAGGCGCTCGAGACGATCAGGTCGGCGCCCGAGAGATCGAGCCCGCGCCGTCCGTCGCCGACGGATCCCGCCGACAGCGTGATGATCCATACGAAGAAGAAGACCACGTTGCCGAATCCACCCCGCAGGAATGGCACCGTCTCGAACACCACTGCCGCCGCCGCGACGAACGCGATCATGGGAAAGCTCACCAGCAGGAGCGGGCTCGCGATCGCGAGCGGGTTCACGAAGCGGTCCTCGCCGCGCACCCACTGGACGATCGCCACCGCGACCGCGAGCACGAACAGCATGCTCGCCAGCACGGCCAGGTTGCTCAGGAACTTGCCGAACAGGTAGCGCCGGCTGGTGAGCCGGGTGGCGGCGAGAATCTGCCCGACGCCGGTGCGCACGTCGCGCTCGACCGCGTTCTTCACGAGATAGAAGCCGGCGAGCGAGATGAACGCGTTGGCCAGCATCGCGCTCACCACGCCGACCCAGGCGGACGAGTAGATCCCGCGATAGTCGCCGAGGTGGAACGTGGCGTACCCGGCATGGTTCGGCGGCAGGAACAGGTTCGCCGCGTACACCATGAACCCGAGTGTCACGAGGTAGCCGGGCCGCCGCACGCGCTCGAGGAAGTCGGCGCGCGCGATGGCGGCGAGCGTCACGCGGGCGCTCCGGCGCGATGGACGGCGAGCTGGTCGAGGTAGGCGTCCTCGAGCGTCGGACTGGCGGCCCGGGCGCCTGAGAGCGGCGGGGTGTCCCCGATCACGCGCACCAGCACGCCGTCGCTGCGGCGGATCGTGCCCGCCACCAGTGCCCGCTGCTTGAACGCTGCGAGCTCGGCGGCCGGAACCAGCA
>DAIUEO010000139.1:0-9010 GCA_036845125.1 Candidatus Eiseniibacteriota bacterium
TGTTCCGAAAAGAGCCGACCACGGCACGCTCGGGATCCAATAGCGCTCGAGCGCCGGCTCTTTGAATGGATTGACGACCACGATGCGCGCGCCACGCCGCTTGAGTTCGGGGCCGAGCCGGAGATTGAAGCCGGGCGAATCCACGAGCACCGCGGCGTGCGGGCGGAATTCGCGCGCCTCGGCGAGCAGGCGCCGGTAGAGCGAGAAGATGCGCGGAAGGCGGGTCAGCACGCCGGTGAAGCCGACTACCGCCAGCGCGTCGAAGGACGCGATGGGCTGGACACCGGCGCGCTCGAGCAGGGGCCCGGTGACGCCGCGCGCGGAAAAGGCGCGCTGCGCTTTCAGCGCTTCGATCAGGTGGGCGGCATGGCGGTCGCCGGACGACTCGCCGACGACGATCAGCAGGCGCGATTCGATGGCGCCGCCCATTGCGCGGCGCGGAGGCGCATCGCGCCCTGGACCTCCTCGGCAACCCGCAGGGCATCGCGACCTTCCGCGCCGGAGGCCGCGCCCGCGCCCTCGCCACGCAGCGACCCGATGAACGCCGCGAGCTCGAGCGTCAGTGGCTCGCCGGGGACGACCTCCAGCTTCTCGCGGCGGATCGCCGTATGTGGTGCGCGTGGATCGAGGCGTGCGCGATCCACCCACAGCGCTTCGCCCGACTTCTCGAACAGGTCGAGCGACACGTAGCGCTCGGCGGTGAAGAAGCGCACGCGACGCAGGCGCTCCTGGGAGACGCGGCTCGCGGTGAGATTGGCGACGCAACCGTTCGGAAACTCGAGGCGTGCGTTGGCGATGTCTTCGCGCTGCGAGAGAACCGCCACGCCGACCGCCGAGACCCGCTCGGGGTAGGCGCCGACCGCCTGCAGGACGATGTCGATGTCGTGGATCATGAGATCGAAGACCACGTCGATGTCGAGCGAGCGCGGCTGGAACAGCGCGAGCCGGTGCGCTTCGACGAAGCGCGGGTCCTCGAGATGCCCGCGGGCCGCAATCAACGTCGGATTGAAGCGCTCGACCTGCCCGACCTGGAGGGTGATGCCGGCGCGCTGCGCGGTCTTGAGCATCGCGTCGGCGTCCGGCACGGTGGCGGAGAGCGGCTTCTCGACCAGCGCGTGGCGTCCGGCGGCGGCGGCGCGCTCGAAGCAGGCCCGGTGGTGCACGGTCGGCACCGCGATGGAGAGCGCGTCGCACTCGGCGAGCAGCGCGTCCGGGCTCTCGAAGGCCCGGCATCCGTACTGGCGCGCGACCTCGGCGGCGCGGGCCGGCTGCTCGTCGTACACGCCGGAAAAAGAAACCCCGGGGAGCGACGCGTACACGCGGGCGTGCTTCTCCCCCCACGCTCCCACTCCCCAGACGCCGACCCGGACGGTCATCTTCGCCTCAACGGGTGAGGCCGCGCGCCGAAGTCTCGGCGAAGCGGGCCCAGTGCTCGACCTCGGGAATCCCGGGGAACTCGGCGCGCATGCGGGCGACCGCCGTGTCGACCGTGAGCCCCTCGCGGAACAGCAATCGGTAACAGCGGTCGAGCGCGTCGATCACGGCGGTGGAGATGCCGCGGCGCTCGAGGCCGATGCGATTGATCCCGGCGTTCCGCGGCGGGCTGCCCGCGGTCTTGACGAATGGCGAGGCGTCCTGCGAGAGCCGCGATCCGCCGCCGACCATGGCGTGGCGTCCGATGCGGGCGAACTGGTGAACGAGCGTGGCACCGCCGAGGATCGCCCAGTCGTCGACCGTCACGTAGCCCGCCATCTGCACCGCGTTCGCCAGGATGCAGTGGTCGCCGACCTGGCAGTTGTGCGCGATGTGCGAATACGCCATGAGCAGCACGTGGCTCCCGACCCGCGTGGTGGCGCCGGGCTCGGTGGCGAGGTTGAGCGTTGCGAACTCGCGGATCACCGTGTGGTTTCCGATCTCCAGGTAGGAGACCTGGCCGGCATACTTGAGGTCCTGCGGCGGGCTCCCGGCGACCGCGCCGTGATGGAGCTGGCAGTCGCTGCCGATGCGGGTCCAGCCGGTGACGAGCGCGTGACTGCCGATGCGGGTGCGGTCGCCGATCGTGACGTGCGGTCCGATCACCGCCCCCGGCTCGACCACGACATCGACCCCGAGTTGCGCCCCGGGCTCGACGAATGCCGCCGGATGGATCTCGACGCTCACTGGGGCCTGCGATCCACGACCGCCGCCATGAGGTCGGCCTCCGCCACCAGCTGATCGTCGACGGTGGCGACGCCGCGCATCTTCGCGGTGCCGGCCTTGAGCTTGACCAGCTCGAGCTTGAGCTTGAGCTGGTCTCCGGGCGTCACCGGCTTGCGGAAGCGGGCGCCGTCGATGCCCATGAAGTACATCAGCTTGTCCGACGGATCGTCGACCGAGTTGAGGAGGAGCAGTCCGCCGACCTGCGCCATCGCCTCGATGATGAGCACGGCGGGCATGATCGGGTGGCCCGGGAAGTGGCCCTGAAAGAACGGTTCGTTGATCGTGACGTTCTTGATCCCGACGATGCTGTGTCCTTCGTCGAGTCGCAGGATGCGATCGACGAGGAGAAAGGGGTAGCGGTGCGGCATGATCTCCATGATCGAGGTGATGTCCCACTCCTCCGCCGGGGCGCCGCGCCGGCGGCCGGGCAGCGGCAGCGACTTCTTCAGGTGACGCACGAACTCGACATGCCCCTCGTGGCCCGTGCGATAGGCCGTGACGTGGCCCTCGAGCGGCGCGCCCAGCAGGGTCAGGTCGCCGATCAGATCGAGCACCTTGTGGCGCACGAACTCGTCCGGGAAGCGCAGCGGCTCGGGATTGCGGATCGCGTCGTCGCCCACCACGATCGCGTTCGTGATCTGTCCGCCGCGGATCCAGCCGGCCTTGCGCAGCGCCTCGAGGTCGCGTTCCAGGACGAACGTGCGGGCGGGCGCGATCTGCTCCACGAACGCGCGCTCGTCGCCCCGCTCCCACGTCAGCGTCTGCCGTCCGATCAGCGGGTTGTCGTAGTCGATGGTGAACGTGACCATCAGCCCGCGATGCGGTGAGGCGTGGATCTCGACGCCGTCCTTCGACCAGTGCACGGGCTTGGTCACCTTCACGTGGCGGCGCGGGCGCTGCTGGGCCTCGATGCCGGCGTCCAGCAGGGCGCGGGCGATCGGCGCCGCGCTGCCGTCACCGGGATCGGGGATCTCCATGGTCGTGGTCTCGATGGTGACGTTGTCGATGCCGAGGCCGGAGAGTGCCGCGAGCGCGTGCTCCATGGTGTGGATCTGGACGCCGCCCTCCTGGAGGATCGTGCGCCGCCCGGCCGTGGGATCGAAGTGGGCGTTCTCGGGGTTCACCCGCACCTGCGGCGTGCCGGGCAGATCGGAGCGCACGAAGCGGATGCCCCAGTCTTCCGGGGCCGGCAGGAACCGCACCCGCCCGGCCTCCCCGGTGTGGAGCCCGATTCCCTCGAATTCGGCCGGACGTGCCAGAGTGCGCTGCGGCGTCACCGCACGCCCTCGCGCTCCGAGTGCTGCTCGAGGGCCGCGACCCGCTGCTCGAGATCCTTGGCGCGCTGGGCGAGCTGCGGCAGCCGCTGTACGAATGCATTGATGCGCTTGAACACGTTGAGCGGGATCGCCGGTGTCCCCATGACCACGCCTTCGCCCGGGATCGTCTTGGTGACGCCGCTCTGGGCGCCCACCATCGCGCCCTTTCCGACCCGGATGTGGCCGACGAGGCCGGCCTGGCCGCCGATCGTCACGTAGTCCTCGAGCTCGGTGCTGCCCGAGATGCCGACCTGGGCCACCACGATGCAGTGCCGCCCGATGATCACGTTGTGTCCGATCTGGACGAGATTGTCGATCTTGGTGCCGTCGCCGATCCGGGTGCTGTCCGTGGTGGCGCGGTCGACCGTGGTGTTGGCGCCGATCTCGACGTCGTCGCCGATCACGACGTTTCCGACCTGCGGAACCTTGTGGTAGCGACCGGCATCGAACGCGAAGCCGAAACCGTCGCTGCCGATCACCACGCCCGAATGAAAAATCCCGCGGCTCCCGATCACGCACTCCTCGCGCACGGAGACGTGCGGGTAGAGCACGGTGTCCTCGCCGACGATCGCGTGGTGCCCGACGTAACAGCCCGCCATGAGCACGCAGCGGTCGCCGATCCGCGCTCCCGGCTCGACCACGCAGTGCGGGCCGACCGAGACCTCGGTGCCGAGCGTCGCCTCCGGGGCCACGACCGCGCTCGGGTGCACACCGGGGGCGGGACGATAGGTGTCCGGGCGGAACACCCGCACGACGCGCTGGAACGCCAGGTACGGACTGTCGACGCGCAGGAGCGGAATCGTCGCGCGGTCCCGATCGCGCCCGCAGATCACGGCGGAGGCGCGCGTCTCGGTCAGATACGATTCGTAGCGGGAGTTCGCGAGGAACGTGATATCGCCCGGCTGCGCTTCCTTGATGCCGGCGACCCCGCGCAGCTCGATCTGCGGGTCCCCCACCACGTCACCGCCCAGAATGTCCGCCAGCTCGCCCAGCGTCACGGTCTTCATAGGCAGCCCTCCCTCATCGAGGGTTGTTACCGGAGCGCGTCTGAAGCTCCTGCAGCACCTCGTTGGTCAGGTCCAGCGTCTTGTTCGCGTAGATGATGAACCCGCTCGCGGAGTCGAGCACGATGTCGAGGCCCTTTTCTCCCGCGACCTTCTCGACCGCCCCGCGGATCTGCGTCACGACCTCCGCGGTGGCGCGCTCGTTTTCCTGGGACGCCCGCCCCTGCGGGCCCCACACTTCCTGAATGTAGCGCTCGTAGTCGCTGATCGCCCGCTGCAGCGCCTCCTCCTTCTCCTGCCGTCGGGCCGCGGAGAGGATCGGCGATTGATCCCGGACTTCGGCGCGCAGGGTCTCGACCGCCTTCTGCTTCTCGGCCGCCTCTTCACGCCAGCCGGTGACCTGGCGTTCGAAGCGCGCCTGGGCCTCCTTGGCCGCCTCGTACTCCAGGAAAATGCGCGCCGAGTCAATATAGCCGATCCGCAGATCGGCGGCCCGCACACCGGCCGATGTGCCGGCGAGCAACGCCGCAACGGCCAGCATCCGGAGGACACGCCAGCGCGTGGAATTCGGCCGCATCAGAAGTTCACGTTCCCGATCAGGAAATGTCCTCGCCATCTCGGCCCGTCGTCGCGATCGAATCCGTACGCGCAGTCGAATCCGATGTTCCCCAGAAGCGGAATCTCCATGCGGAACCCTAATCCGGCGCCCACCCTGAGGTCGAATGGGCGGATCTCCTCCCACCGGTCCCAGGTGTTGCCGGCGTCCACGAACAGCAGCGCGTGGAGCGGGTGCACGATCGCGAACTGCTGCTCCATGGTGTAGATCGACATGAACCTTCCGCCCGGGTACCGCACGCGGATGGTCCGGTAGAAGAAGGTGGTGTCGTCCGCGGTGCCGGTGGTGTCGATGTTGGCGACGTAGCGGGTCGTCGAATCGCGGATGAACTTCTCCGGCACGACCATGTAGTCGTCGTAGCCGCGGAGCGGGTCGAGGGTCGAGCCGCCGCCGAGCCGGAAGCGTTCGTAGTCGGGGATCGGCCGCCCCTCCTCGTAGGGCAGCACCATCCCGAACCGACCGCGGATCATGGTGGTGATCCGCTTGAGCGCCGAGGGCAGGTAGGCCCGCGCGTCGAGCCGGTGCTTGTTGAAGTCCACCGAGCCGCCGAGGCCCGCGAACTCGCTCTCGATGAGCAGCCGGGTGCCCTTGGTCGGATAGAACGGGTTGTCGCTGCTGTTCCGGTTGAAGCTCAGGTTGATGCTGCTCGTGAGCTGCTTGCTGCCGAGCGGGATCCCCTGGAGGGCGAGCTTCTCCTCGAGCGTCAGGCTGTCCTGCAACTGGTTGATGGTCACGTTCTCGATGCGGTACGTGATCGAGCCGCGCGAGTAGTCGGGCCACGGCAGCGGCCGGCCAAAGCGCGCCGAGCCGCCGACCCGGACCTCCTCGTAGAGATCCTTGTCGCGCTGGGTGTCGAAGATCGTGAAGCCGAGCAGGGTCGGCGTGCCGCGGAACCAGGGCTCGGTGAAGCTCAGGAAGTAGTCGTGGCGCTTGGCCCCGCGCTCGACGTGCAGCGACAGGTTCTGCGCGTTGCCGAGCACGTTGTTGTGGCCGAGCTCGAGGAATCCCGTGATGCCCGATTCGCTGGTGTAGCCGGCGCCCGCCGACGCGGTCCCCACCTGCTTCTCCTTCACCTTGAGATTGATGTCGACGTCCGAGCTGTCGGCCGCGCCGAAGTCGATCTCCACGTTGTCGAACAACCCGAGCCGCATGAGGTCGCCCTGGGTGCGCACCAGCGCCGAGCGCTTGAAGCGGTCGCCCTCGCGGATCGTGATCTCGCGCCGGATCACGTGCTCGCGGGTGCCGTGGTTGCCGGTGATGTTCACGTAGCGGACATTCGACGCTTGGCCTTCCGTGACGCCGAAGACGATGTCGACGAGGGAGTCCCGCACCGTCTCGCGCGGCTCGATGCCGACGTACAGATACCCGCGCTCGGCATAGACGGCATAGGCTTCGCCCTGGGTGCGCTCGATCTGGCCGCGGCTGTAAACGCGGTCCTTGGGGTACTTCCAGAGCAGCGCCAGGGTGCCGGTGTCGACCGCCTGGTTGGCGGTCCAGCGCACCTCGCCGTGCCAGTACTTGCGCCCTTCCTCGATCTTGACGACCAGCGTGCGCTCGCGCTCGGTGCGGCCGGGCTCGAGCGCGGTGTCCACGACCCGCATGTCGCGGTAGCCGTTCGAGTGGTAGTAGGCCTCGAGCTTGGCGCGGTCCTCCGCCCACTCCTCGGGCTTGAGGTCGCCGCCGCCGAAGAGGCCCTTGCGCTTGGTCTTCATGTGCTTGCGGAGCGCGCCCTCGCCGAAGGCGGCGTCGCCCTCGAAGCGGATGTCGTTGATGCGCACCTTCTCGCCTTCCGAGACGACGAACTGGAGCGCGATCTGGCCGTCGGCGGTGGTGTCGGCGCGGGTGTCGACGGTGGCGAGCGGGAAGCCCTCGGACTTGTAGAAGCGGATCAGGCTGTCGACCTGCGACTGGACCGCGGTGCGCGCGTACGGCTCCCCGACCCGGAGCATGAGCAGCCGCTCCAGCTCGGGGGTCTCACGCTTCTTGTTCCCAGAGAAGGCGATCGAGGCGATGCGGGCGCGCTCGCGCACGTGGATCACGAGGTCCACGCCATTGGGGTTCTCGATCCGCTCGACCGAAGCGTCGCTGAAGAGTCCGAGCGCGAAGAGCTTCCGCAACCCCCGCCGGATGTTCTCCTCCGAGTAGGGCGACCCGGGGGTCACCTCGAAGGTGCGGAGCACACGCGCGCTGTCCACGGTCGTATTGCCCTCGACCCGGACGGACGTGATGACGCGCGGCGGGGCCACGGAGGAATCCGCGGGCATCTCCCCCTCCTGCCCGGCCGCGAGACGCGGCAGGGCGAGGACGAGGAGGCCGATGAGAAACAGCGCCGCGCGGCGCGCTTCAGCTCGCAGGGGTCGCCGGGGCGGGTACGGCCGCGGGCTCGGCCCTGACGATCTCGAACTGCAGCTCGTCGTTCTCGCGCCCAACGCGGATCCGGGTGCCGGACGGCCACTGCTTCCGCAGGATGAACTCCGCGAACGGGTCTTCGAGGAGCCTCTGGATGGCGCGCTTGAGGGGCCGCGCTCCCAGGCTCGGATCGAATCCGCGCTCGATGAGCAGCTCGATCGCCTCGGGCGTGACGTCGAGCTGGACGTCCTGACCGCGCAAACGCTCTGCCACCTGCAAGAGGAGAATCGCGACGATGTTACGCATGTCGTCCTTGGTGAGAGCCTGGAAGACGATGACGTCATCGATGCGATTGAGGAATTCGGGGTTGAATGCCCGCTTGAGCTCGTCCTGAACCGTGCTCTTGATTTCGGCAAACTGCTGGGCCCCTCCCTCGGCCCGCTTGAACCCGAGGTGACGTCCGCCGGCGACGATCTGCCGGCCACCGAGGTTCGAGGTCATGATAATGACCGTGTTCTTGAAGTCCACGCGACGGCGGGAGCTGTCCGTCAGGACACCGTCATCGAGGACCTGTAGCAGCACATTGAACACATCCGGGTGTGCCTTTTCAATCTCGTCCAGGAGCACCACTGAATAGGGCTTCCGGCGCACCTTCTCCGTGAGCTGTCCGCCCTCTTCATACCCCACGTACCCGGGCGGCGCTCCCACCAGTCTCGAGACCGAGAATTTCTCCATGTACTCGGACATGTCGATGCGGATCAAGGCGTCCTCGTCGTCGAAGAGGAACGTCGCGAGCGCGCGCGCCAGCTCGGTCTTCCCCACGCCGGTCGGCCCGAGGAAGATGAAGGAACCGATCGGCCGCTTGGGATCGCGCAGACCCACCCGGTTGCGGCGCACCGCGCGGGACACCGCCGCCACCGCCTCGTCCTGGCCGACGACCCGTTTGCGGATGTCGTCCTCCATGCGGAGCAGCTTCGCGGTCTCCTCCTCCGCCAGCTTCACCACTGGGATCCCGGTCATCGTGGACAGCACGGTGGCGATGAGCTCCTCGGTCACCTGGACGTGGGCGCCACGGGTCGACTCGGTCCAAGACTTCTTGAACTCGTTCCGCCGCGCACGCAGCTCCTTCTCCTTGTCGCGGAGCCGGGCCGCCTTCTCGTACTCCTGGGCGCGGATCGCGGCTTCCTTCTCCTTGATCGCCTCCTCGAGCTTCTTCTCGAGGTCATGGATCTCGGTGGGCACCGTGCTCACCGACAGACGCGCGCGCGCGCAGGCCTCGTCGATGATGTCGATCGCCTTGTCCGGGAAGAAGCGGTCGTTCATGTAGCGGTCGGCGAGCTTCACCGCCTGCACCACGGCCTCGTCGGTGATCTTCACCCCGTGATGGGCCTCGTACTTGTCGCGCAGGCCCATCAGGATCGCGATGGTGTCGGAGATGCTGGGCTGGTCGACCATGACCGGCTGGAAGCGCCGCTCGAGCGCGCCGTCCTTCTCGATGTACTTGCGGTACTCGTCGAGCGTGGTCG
>DAIUEO010000140.1:0-8943 GCA_036845125.1 Candidatus Eiseniibacteriota bacterium
CGTCATTCGCTCGGCGGTGTCCGCGACGAGGCCGAGATCCGCGGGCATCGTCGCACGTACATCGGAGCGCTCCCGGGCGCGATCATCCAGGGCATCCGCCGCGCCGGCTCGCGCAACCCGCTCTTCATGCTCGACGAGATCGACAAGCTCGGCGCCGATTTCCGCGGCGACCCTTCGAGCGCGCTGCTCGAGGTGCTCGATCCCGAGCAGAACGCCTCGTTCATCGACCACTACCTGGACGTGCCGTTCGATCTCTCGGGCGTGATGTTCGTCACCACGGCCAACTACCTGGATCCGGTTCCGCCGGCGCTCCGCGACCGCATGGAGCTGATCGAGCTCACCGGTTACACCGACGACGAGAAGCTCGAGATCGCGAAGATCCATCTCCTCCCGAAGGCGATCCGCGAGAACGGCCTCGAGTCGCTCGGTCTGACGATCGCGGACGACGCGATCCTCAAGGTCATGCACGAGTACACGCTGGAGGCCGGTCTGCGCACCCTCGAGCGCGAGCTGGCGAGCGTGCTGCGGAAGACGGTGAAGCAGATCGCCGAGGGCGGCGACCCGCCGCGTGTCATCGACGCCGCGCGCGTCCGGGAGCTGCTCGGACCCGAGAAGTTCGAGCGCGAGAAGGCGACCCGGATCGACTCCCCGGGGGCCGCGATCGGGCTCGCCTGGACGCCGGCCGGCGGCGAGGTGCTCACGGTCGAGGCGACCGCGATGCCGGGGAATCGCGGCCTCCTGCTCACCGGACAGCTCGGCGACGTCATGAAGGAGTCCGCGCAGGCGGCCTTGTCCTGGATTCGATCCCACGCGACCGAGCTCGACATCGACCCTGCCTTCTTCGACCAGGTCGACATCCACATCCACCTGCCGTCGGGGGCGATCCCCAAGGACGGGCCGTCCGCGGGCATCACGCTCTGCACCGCGCTCGCGAGTCTGCTCACCGGCCGCAAGGTCCGTTCGGGCATCGCCATGACCGGCGAGATGACGCTCCGCGGGAACGTGCTCAAGGTGGGCGGCATCAAGGAGAAGGTGCTCGGCGCCCATCGTGCCGGGATCCAGACCGTCATTCTCCCCGGCGACAACGTGAAGGATCTGGAGGAGGTCCCGGCGGACATCCGGACGCACATGATCTTCGCGCCGGTCGAGCGCATCGACCAGGTGCTGCAGCTCGCCCTCGAGGAGGCCCCGCCCGAGGAAGCTGCGGCCGATCAGACCAACGGCGCCGAACGCGAATCCGGCCGGGACGACGAAGGGCAGGACGGCGGAATCGCCAACCTGCCCCCCATCAGCTCCGAGATCACGCCGTCAGCTTGAACGAAACCTCCACGTCCTCGCGGTCTCTTTCTGCCACCTTGAACAGCTCGGCGGGCTGCGCGGCCAGCCAGCTCGCCACGTACATGTCCGGGATCTGCTGAATGCGCGTGTTCCAGGTCGTTACGACGTCGTTGTAGAACTCGCGGCGATCCGCGATCTGGTTCTCGACGTCGGTGATGCGCGACTGGAGCTGCAGGAACGCCTGATTGGCCTTGAGGTCGGGGTACGCCTCGGCCACCGCGAAGATCCCGCCCAGCGCCCGCGTCAGCATGTTCTCGGCACCGGCGCGCTCGGCCACGGTCTGCGCCTTCGCGAGCAGGTTGCGTGCCTCGCTCAGCTTGTCGAACACGGCGCGCTCGTGCTGCATGTAGCCCTCGCACACCTTGATCAGCTTGGGCAGCTCGTCGTGGCGCTGCTTGAGCAGCACGTCGATATTCGACCACGCGCGGGCGATGTTGGTGCGAACCGCGACCAACGCGTTGTAGAGCGAGAGGACGTACCCGATCCCTCCGATCACGACGAACAGCAGCACGGTGAGAACTAGGGCTTCCACGACGATCATGACTCCTCCGGGATGAAGCGCGCGCGGCGCGGGTTTCTCTAGGACCAGCGAACCAACCAGTAGATGAGTGCGAACAGCGTCATGGCGGGTCCGACCAGCAGCTTGAAAGCGGTCTTGAGCATGAGATCCATCGTCACCTCCGCTTCCGAGCCGACACTCAGGACCATCGTCGAATCGTGGCGGCCGCGGCGGATCACGGCGGATGCCTGCTTGTCGAGGCTGCGCACGTGCTCGGTGCGGAGCGCGAGCGCGCCCTCGGTGCCGGTGGCGAGGCCGTGGCCCGTCTCGAGCAGCTCGGGCTCGGCGATGCTGATCGCCTGGGGGCGCGGCTCCGCCGTCCCGAGCACGTAGACATCCACGCCTTCCTCGATCGCGCGCTCGCGGAAGCGCAGGCGGCTGAACGTCCAGAACCAGCGCCGGTACGTCGCGTGCTCGGTCAGGAACGTTCGATAGGGCTCGGGCGGGAAGAACCCGGCGACCACCTCGGTCACCTCGTTGCCGGTGCGGCATTGCGCGCCGCGCGGATCGATCATCGCGAGCCCGGTCTCGTCGCGGACGAAGAACGGGCGTGAGGAGCAGGCGCGGTGGACCACCGACCACGAGTCGCGGCGGCCGGAGGACACCGAAACGTCCACCTCCCAGAACACGCTCGCCCGATTCGAGAACGGCGAGCTCACGGAGCTCCGGCCTTCGGTCTTGCCGCGGACCTCGACGAACCCCATCGCGAGGGAACGGATCTTCGAGGTCGGTGTGTTCTCGATGAGCCGTTTCATGCGGAGGTCGCGCAGCCCGCGCAGGAACATCACGGGCCCGAAGCCGGCGGCCAGCGTCGCGAACAGCGCTGTTTGATCGAACCCGACCACGTTTCAGCTCCCCGTAAGTAATCGCCGATGGACCGCGGGGTTATCGGCCGCGGGCGCATCGGACTGCAGGGAGCTTTCAGATCCGGGGGGTGTCCCTCTCCTTCGGAGGGGGAGTCCCGTCGGCCGGGGCGCGATCCGATGGCTTCGCGGCGCCGGCCGAACGGCGGCCTTCGCGCACTCCGCGGCGATACGCGTACACGTAGAGCAGCCCGATCGCCACGACGTGGATCACCCACCACCCGAATTTGAGGAACTCGAGCGCGTCGGGAAGCATCAGCGTGCCTTCGGGTCCGGCGCCGGGGCACCGAGCCGGACGAGGAACGGCCGATCGGCCTCGAGCACCTGGTCGAGATCGATCTCCGAAGGAGCCGCCCAGCGGATCGCATGAATGCCGGCGCCCGCGCGGAACTCGCGCGCCCCGACCTCGCAGCGGATGAAATGGATCTCGACGTTCGTGCCGTGCGCGTAGTCGTGGTGCACGATCTCGAGCGTCTCCTGCGCGCTGGCCTCCACGCCCAGCTCCTCGCGGATCTCGCGCACGAGCGCCGCCTCGGGTGTCTCGCCGGGCTCGATCTTTCCGCCCGGGAGCTCCCACTGGAGCCCGAGCGCCCCTCCCGGCGGACGCTGGGTGAGCAGCAGGCGCTCCCCGTCGCGGATCACCGCCGCCACCACGCGCACGCGCTCAGGCAGAGGCGACCTCCTTGGACCCGAACAGGCGCATGAGGAAATGGCCGGGACCGGGGGGGCGCAGGCCCGCTGCTTCGCGCTCGAAGCGCTTGAGGTAGGCGCGCTCGCCCGCCGCGCGCGCCTCGAGTGCGGCCCGCGCGAGCCGGTGCAGCGCCGCGGCGAGATCGGAGCCGACTTCGCGCTGGTGGGTCCGCGGCATCTTGAGATAGGAAGGCAGACTGTCGATCAGGAGCGGCGAGCGGGCCAGCGTCCACAGATCGCACTGCCGCTCGCCGCGCGGGACCATGTCGCGCGCCTGGAGCAGGTGAGTCATCTCGTGGCCGATCGTGAACAGCTCGAGGCGCCGGGGCCGGATCCAGATGCCGGGGCGCTCCGGATCGAGCGAGCCCCACCCGAGCACCCCGCGTTTCTTCACGAGTCCCACGCGGATGGTCCAGCCGTTCATCTCGGGAAAGAAGCCCCGCACAAGCTCGATGCGCTCGCGGATGCGTGCGAAGTGGGGCGAACCGCTCACCAGCCGTGAAAATGACCAGCGCGGTGCCCCCGAATCGAGGGCGAGCCCGAGCTGCTCCAGGGCAACGCTCGACCGGCGACGGCTCCGGCGCTGGGGGGCGCGAGTCATCGCCGATGGGAATAGCACAGCCGCGCGCGCGAGCGCCAGCGGCGCTCCCTTCGAGTCCCGGTCGATTGCGGGTGGAAAAGGGCCGATACCCGAGGCTATAGTCCTGTCGTCCTGCTCCCATGCACGACAGGGATGTCCCCACCTCAAGAGGAAGGATTCCTCGAGGAGCCGTCCATGCAGCACCGCAATGCTTCTTCCGTCCGGGCCGCTGTGTTCCTGTTCTCCGCGGCACTGGCCGCGATCTCCGGATCGGCGATTGCCGCCGCCGCGGCCACCACCCACGCTCAGACCCCGACCCCGACTCCGGCCACGACCGGCGGGACTTCCACCGTCTTCTTGAAGGTGCTGGAAGCGCAGATGTCCACCATCATGCAGGAGGATCAGAGCTCGTTTTCGGGCCTCGGCCTCCGCGCGCGCCTCGGATCGCCGCTGCTCATCCCCCAGATCGAGTTCGTTCCGGGCATCGAGTATTGGCGGAACAAGGCACACCTCAACCCCTACGACATCGAAGGCACGCGCAAGGACGCCACGCTGGCGCTCGATGTCCGCTACAACTTCGGCGGCTCGGCGTTCCGCCCCTACCTCGGTGCCGGACTCGGGATTCACTTCCTCTCGAGCGAAGTCGATGCTCCGGCGTTCGGGCTCAACGACGAGTCCGACTCGCTGATCAAGGGCGGCGCGGCGTTCCTCGGCGGAGTGGACTTCCCGATCACCGAGAAGATCAACAACTTCCTCGATGTGAAGTACCACCATCTGTCGGATTACCGCCAGCTCAAGATCAACTGGGGGATCGGCTTCGCCTTCTGATCGCCTGATCCGGGGCCTGGTCTTCCTGCTCGCGCTGTCGGGATCGCCGGCACGCGCGCAGGCCCCGCCGCATTACGTCTCGACGCGCGTCGGATTCCTGAGCCTCGAGGCGCCGGCCTATGGCTCGAGCTCGCTCGAGCCGCTCGCCCGTCGTGCGGGGCCGATCCTGGAAGGTATCGAAGCCGACCTCGGCATCCGGGCGTCGTCCCGCTTCCGCATGATCCTGATTCCGGCCGGCGAGATCCGCGATCCGACGCTCGCCCGCTTCGACGCCGAGGTGCCGGAATGGGCGGCCGGCTACGTGGACCCGGCGCGCCGCCTCGGCGCCATCCGCGTGGCGCTTTCGGCGCAGTACCCCTACGGCACGCTGGAGTCCGTGCTCGCGCACGAGGCGACCCACCAGATGCTGAACGATGCGGTGGGCGACCGCATCCCCCTCTGGTTCAACGAGGGCGTGGCGACCATGCAGGGCCGGCGCTGGAGCTTCGACGACTACCGCATCGTCACCACCACGCTGCTCACCTCGGACCTCGCGCAGCTGTCGGCGCTCGATTCGATGTTCCACGCCTCCGAGCCGGAAGCCGAGGTCGCGTACGCCGCGTCGTTCTCGTTCGTCTCGTGGTCCGCACGCGCGTATGGACCGGCGTTCCTGCGCGACGTGCTGCACGCAACCCGGGACCGCCGTTTCGAGCAGGCGTGGCGGCAGCGCGCCGGCGTGCCGCTCGAAGAGAGCGAGCGCCTGTGGCGCCGCGCGAGCACGTTCCACTACCGGTGGATTCCGATCCTCACCGCATCGAGCACGCTGTGGCTCCTGATCACCCTGCTCTTTGTCGTCGCAGGCGTTCGAAAGCGCGCGCGCGCCCGGGAGATCGAGAGGCGCTGGGCCGAGGAGGAGCGCCGCGAGGCCGAACTGCCGCCGGACCCGGAGCCGCCGGACCTGGAGCCGCCCGCCTAGCCCGCGCTCAGACCCAGCTCGTCGCGGACCGTGCTACTTCTTGTCGCCGCCGGTGATCGCGCGCCACACCATCGCGACCGGATCGAAGTAGCGGTCCACGACACGCTCCTTGAGCGGAATGATCGCGTTGTCGGTGATGGTGATGTTCTCGGGACACACGTCGGTGCAGCACTTGGTGATGTTGCAGAGCCCGATCCCGGCCTGATCCTTCAGGAACTCGAGCCGGTTGCCACCGTCGATCGGGTGCATCTCGAGCCCCGCCACCCGCACGAAGAACCGCGGGCCGGCGAACTGGTGCTTCAGCTCGTGCTGCCGGAGCACGTGACACACGTCCTGGCACAGGAAGCACTCGATGCATTTCCGGAACTCCTGCGCGCGGTCGACGTCCGACTGCTTCCACTTCCACTCGGCGCCCTTCCGCGGGGTGAACGGCTGGATGCGCTTGTTCACCTCGAAGTTCCACGACACGTCGGTGACGAGATCCTTGATGATCGGGAACGTCTTCATCGGGCGCACCGCAATCGGCTGACCCTGCGGCATGTGGTCGATGCGGCTCTTGCACATGAGCGCGGGCTTGCCGTTCACCTCGGCGCTGCAGGAGCCGCACTTGGCCGCCTTGCAGTTCCAGCGCACGGCGAGATCGGGAGCGTGGTGCGCCTGGATCCAGTGGATCGCGTCCAGCACCACCATCCCGGGCTCGACGGGCACCTGGTACTCGACCTCGCGGCCGGCGGTCGCGTCGCCGCGGAACACGCGCACGACGACTTCGCGGCGCGCCTCCCCCGGGACCTGCGCTCCGTTCGAATGACTCATCGCACCGCCTCCTTCACCGGCTCGAACAGCTCCTTGAGCTCGGCCGGCATCTGCGGCAGCGGAGTCTGGCTCACCGCCATCTCCTCTCCCGCACGCTGGACGCAGGTGTTCACGTTGCCGAAGGCCGGTTCCATCGCCGGGTGATCGAGGCGCGAATGGGCGCCGCGGCTCTCGCGTCGCATCAACGCGCTGCGCGTGATGGCCTCCGAGCAGATCAGCATGTTCCGGAGGTCGCGGGCGAGGTGCCAGCCCGGGTTGAACTGCCGTGAGCCCTCGACGCGCACGGCGGCGGCGCGGCGCTTGAGGTCCTGGAGCTGCTGGATCGCCTTCTCGAGATCACCCTGCGTGCGGTAGATGCCGACCAGCGAATCCATGCACGCCTGGAGGTCGCGATGCACGTCGTAGGGGCTCTCGCCGGATGTGCGTTCGAAGGGCGCGAGCACATCGCGCATCTCCCTCTCGATCTCAGAATCCGGGATCTGCGACGCGCGCGTCTCGGACTTCGCGTGGCGCGCCGCGGCCTCGCCCGCCCGGCGCCCGAACACGATGAGATCGGAGAGCGAGTTCCCGCCGAGACGATTGGCGCCGTGCAGGCCGGCGGCGACTTCGCCGGCGGCGAAGAGCCCGGGCACGGTCGCGCCCGCGGTGTCCGGCTCCACCCGGATGCCGCCCATGATGTAGTGCATGGTCGGCCCCACTTCCATCGACTGGGCGGTGATGTCGACGTCAGCCAGCTCCATGAACTGGTGGTACATCGAAGGGAGCTTCCGCTTCACGCGCTCGGCCGGCATATAGCTGATGTCGAGGAACACGCCGCCGTGCGGCGACCCGCGTCCCTCCTTCACCTCGGTGTAGATCGCGCGCGCCACGTTGTCGCGGGTGGACAGCTCGGGCGGACGGCGATCCTCGGTCTGCTTCGCCGCGACCGCGGCCTCCACCCAACGCCGCGCCTCGTCCTCGTCGGCCGCATACTCCTGGCGCCGCGCCTCGGGCAGGTACTTCCACATGAAGCGATCGCCCGTCGAGTTCCTGAGGATGCCGCCTTCACCGCGCACACCCTCGGTGACGAGGATGCCCATCACGCCCGGCGGCCACACCATGCCGGTCGGGTGGAACTGGACGAACTCCATGTCGATCAGCTCGGCACCCGCATCGTAGGCCAGCGCCTGGCCGTCGCCCGTGTACTCCCACGAGTTGGACGTCACCTTGAACGACTTGCCCACGCCGCCGGTGGCGAGCACCACCGACTTGCAGCGGAAGAGCACGAAGCGTCCGCTCTCGCGCCAGTAGCCGAAGGCGCCGGCGATGCGGCCGCCATCCAGCAGGAGCCGCGTGATCGTGCACTCCATGTAGACCTGCATGCCCTGGTGGACGCCGCGATCCTGGAGCGTGCGGATCATCTCGAGGCCGGTGCGGTCGCCGACGTGCGCGAGGCGCTTGTAGGTGTGCCCGCCGAAGGCGCGCTGCAGGATGCGGCCGTCGGTGGTGCGGTCGAACAGGGCGCCCCACTGCTCCAGCTCGCGCACGCGATCCGGCGCCTCCTGCGCGTGGATCTGCGCCATGCGCCAGTGGTTGAGGAACGAGCCGCCCTTCATGGTGTCGCGGAAGTGGGTCTGCCAGCCGTCCTGGGGATCGACGTGCGCGAGCGCGGCGGCGACGCCACCCTCGGCCATCACGGTGTGGGCCTTGCCGAGCAGGGACTTGCACACGAGGCCGACCGAGGCGCCCGTCGCGGAGGCCTCGATCGCGGCACGCAGGCCGGCGCCGCCGGCGCCGATCACGATCACGTCGTGTTCGTGGATCTCGAGCTTGTCGTTGAGTGCCACGCCCGCTCCTTCTCTAGAGACCCGTCGACCCCGCGTTCGAGAACAGGTCGAACGGGAAGAACACGATGTCCTTGATGATGCCCATCGAGCACATCCGCACGTAGAAGTCGGCGAAGCACACCGCGAACAGGCTCCACCACGCCCACGCCATGTGGCGAGCATTGAGCAGGCTGACGATCCCCCACGCCTTCTGCTGCGGGCCGCCGCCGGCCGCGCACGAGAAGCAGTCGAGCCGCCCGCCGATGATGTGACGCAGCGAATGGCAGGAGAACGTGTACAGCGTGAGCAGCCCGGTGCTGGCAAGGATGGCCAGCGTGCCGCCGCCAATCCCGAACCGGAACCCGCCGTCCACGTGGAAGCGCGCCGACTTGATGACGTCCCACCACAGGATCACGAGGATGACCAGCGCCGCGTACAGGAAGTAGCGGTGGATGTTCTGAAGGATGAACGGGAACTTCGCCTCGCCGCAGTAGCCCTTGCTCGTGCGCTCG
>DAIUEO010000141.1:0-1469 GCA_036845125.1 Candidatus Eiseniibacteriota bacterium
CAGTACGGGCTCCTGAACTGGGCGCTCGGCGGGATCGGCATCGGTCCGGTGGACTGGCTCGGCGACGCCCGGTGGGCGATTCCCGCCATCGTGCTCATGAGCGTGTGGAAGAACTTCGGCTACAACATGCTCATCTTCATTGCCGGCCTGCAGAGCATTCCCGACGAGCTGTACGAAGCGGCCCAGCTCGACGGCGCCGGGGCGTGGGCGCGCTTCCGCCACATCACCATGCCCGGCCTCGGGCCCACGTTCCTGTTCGTCGGCATCACCACCATGCTCGGCCAGTTCCAGGTGTTCGCCGAGCCCTACGTGATGACCCAGGGCGGCCCGCTGCGCGCCACCACCACCATCGTGCTCCTGATGTACGAAGAGGGTTTCCGCTGGTGGCGGATGGGGGTGGCCGCGGCGATCGCCTTCGTGCTGTTCGCCATCATGCTGGTCGGGACGGCGATCCAGATGCGCGCCCAGCGCGGGGCCTCGCGATGAGGCGCGCGCTGCCGTCGATCGCGCTCCACGCCGTGCTCCTCGCCGGGGCGCTCGTCACGCTCGCGCCGCTCCTCTGGATGGTGTCCGCCTCGCTCATGCCGTCGGGGGACGCCAATTCCTTCCCGCCCCGGCTGCTGCCGCGCACCGTCACCTTCGAGCACTACCTCGCGCTCTTCACCCGGCTCGACCTCGCGCGCCACTTCTGGAACAGCGCGGTGATCACGGTGGGCGCCACCGTGCTGTCGCTGCTCTTCAACTCGATGGCCGGGTACGCCTTCGCCAAGCTGCGGTTCGCGGGTCGCGATCGCGTGTTCCAGGCGCTGCTCGCCGCCCTCGTGATTCCGGCCCAGGTGGGCATGCTGCCGCTGTTCCTCCTGCTCAAGAGCATGGGCCTCGTGAACACGCTGCTCGGGGCGATGATTCCCGGTCTCGCGCCGATCTTCGCCATCTTCCTCGTCCGCCAGTACGCGCGCAGCATCCCCGACGACCTGCTCGATGCGGCGCGAGTGGACGGCGCCGGCGAGCTGCGTATCTTCTGGACCGTGGTGCTGCCGCTGCTCCGCCCGATCCTCGGGACGCTCGCCGTCTTCACGTTCCTCACCATGTGGAACGACTTCATGTGGCCGCTGATCATCCTGTCCGACGATCGCAAGTACACGCTCCCGGTGGCGCTCGCCAACCTGGTCGGCGAGCACGTGCTCGACACCGAGCTGATGATGGCGGGCTCGGTGCTCACCCTGCTGCCGGTGATGATCGTGTTCATGGTGATGCAGCGCTCGTACGTGCGCGGCTGGTTGCCACCGAGCTGCCGCTGGCGGTCGACCGATACGTTGTGACCGATCGCGCCGCCGATCAGGGCACCCGCGACGCGCGCGACATCCTTGCCGCGGCCGTGACCGATCTGGTTGCCGACGACGGTGCCGAGCGCGCCGCCGAGGAGCGTGCCGCCGACACGGTCGTACGAGAACGGCCCTTCCGAAACC
>DAIUEO010000141.1:1479-8897 GCA_036845125.1 Candidatus Eiseniibacteriota bacterium
AAAGGCTGATGAGAGCCGGCCCTGCAGTCCTCGCGCTGGCCGCGGTGCTGGCGGGACCGGCCGGCGCCGCACTCGCGCCGCTTGCCCCGGGCGAACGGCTCGTCGTCGACGATTTCGAGGACATCACGGCGTGGTCTGCGCACCCCGCCGACGGCGTGAAGCTCCGCCTCTCCTCCGATGCCGGGGTCCACGGACAGGCGCTGCGGCTCGACTTCGGGTTCAGCGGCGGCGGATACGCGGTGGCGCGGCGGAAGGTCGCGATCGATCTCCCCGCCGACTACCGGCTGCGGTTCGCCGTGCGCGGGGAATGCCTGCCGAACGACCTCGAGCTCAAGCTGATCGACGAGAGCGGTGACAACGTCTGGTGGCACAATCGCCGCGGCTTCAAGTTCCCTTCCGGCTGGGATTCACTGACGAGCCGCAAGCGCCACATCACCTTCGCATGGGGCCCGCAGGGGGGCGGCGAGCTGCGCCACATCGCGGCGATCGAGTTCGCGGTCACCGCCGGCAGCGGCGGCTCGGGCACCGTGTGGCTCGACGACTTCACGCTCGAGGCGCTGCCGCCGGACACGGTGCGCCCCCGGGCGCCGCGGGCGAGCGCGTCGTCCAGCGCTCCCGACCGCCATCCGCTGCTCGCCATCGACGGCACGCGGACCACGGCGTGGGTGAGCGGCAAGGATTCGCTGCCGTGGATCGCGCTCGACTTCGTGCGGGAACGCGAGCTCGGCGGCCTCGCGCTCGACTGGGGGACCCGCTTCGCCACCGATTACGCGATCGAAGCATCGAGCGACGGCACTTCGTGGCGGACGCTCCGCGAGGTGCGTGACGGCAACGGCGGCCGCGACTGGCTCCGGCTGCCGGAAACCGAGACCCGCCACCTCCGCCTCGCGACGCGCACGCCGGCACCGGCCGGGATCTCGATCCGCGAGATCGTCGTGATGGACGTCGGCTGGGCGGAGACGCCGACCCGGTTCCTCGAGTCGGTGGCGCGCGCGGCGCCCCGCGGGGGCGTGCCCCGGGGGATGCTCGGCGAGCCGGTGCAGTGGACGGTGGTCGGGCTCGACGGCGGTCGCGACGAGGGACTCCTGAGTGCGGACGGTGCGCTCGAAACCAACAAGGCCCAGTTCTCGATCGAGCCGTTCCTCAAGCTCGACGGCCGCCTGTACACCTGGGCCGACGTGCGAACCGAGCGGCGGCTCGCGGAAGGCTCGCTGCCGATCCCGACCGTCACCTGGAAGGTGGACAGCCTCGAGCTTTCGATCACCGCGTTCGCGGTCGGCGACTCGGATCATTCCTTCACGGCGCTCGGAGGCTACGGTCCCGCCATGATCGCGCAGTACCGGCTGAAGAGCCGCGCGCGCCGCACGACGAGCCCGACGCTCTACCTTGCGCTCCGGCCGTTCCAGGTCAATCCACCGGTCCAGTCGCTCAACACGCCCGGCGGCCACGCGCCCATCCGTTCGGTGGCGTTCACGGGCAACGTGGCCGAGGTGAACGGCGATCGCGGCGTGGTCAGCCTGAATACGCCTTCCGCCTCCGGAGCCACCACGTTCGACGCCGGGGAGATCGTCGAGCACCTGAGTGCCGGACGGCTGCCCGCGGGCACTGCCGTGACCGATCCGTTCGAGCTGGGATCCGGGGCGTTCGCCTACGAGCTGTCCATCCCGGGCGGCGAGGAGCAGTTCATCAACCTGCTGATTCCCTATCGCGGAGCTCCCGGCAACGTACCGACCGTCACCCCCGGCGCGGTGGCCACCGTGCTCAAGTCGGAGACGGCCGCATGGCGCGAGCGCCAGAAGATCCCGCTCATCGAGCTGCCCGACCCCGACGTCGGGCGCACGCTCCGTGCCCAGCTCGGCTGGATCCTCGTCAACCGCGACAGCCTGGGGCTCCAGCCCGGTTCCCGCTCGTACGAGCGCTCGTGGATCCGCGACGGTGCGCTCACTTCGACCGCGCTCCTGCGCCTGGGAGTGCCCGGCGTGGTGCGCGAATTTCTGGAGTGGTTCGCGCGCTACCAGTATCCGGACGGCAAGATTCCCTGCTGCGTGGATGCGCGCGGAGCCGACCCCGTTCCGGAACACGACAGCTCGGGAGAGTTCCTCTACCTGGTGGCCGAGTACCACCGGTATACCGGTGACCGGGCGACGGTCGAGCGGATGTGGCCGGCGGTGCGGCGCGCGGTGTCCTACCTGGATTCTCTCCGCGGGCTGAGGCGCACCGCGGAGTGGCGCGCGGCGGGGAAGGAGGAGTTCTTCGGGCTCCTGCCGCCCTCGATCAGCCACGAGGGCTATTCCGCCAAGCCCATGCACTCCTACTGGGACGACTTCTTCGCGCTGCGCGGCTACAAGGACGCGGTCGAGATCGCCACGCTGCTCGGACGCACCGACGAAGCCGCGCGCTTCGCGGCGAGCCGCGACACCTTTGTCGCCGACCTCGGCGCCTCGATCCGGGCCGCGATGGCGCGCCACAAGATCAAGTACATCCCGGGCTGCGCCGACCTCGGCGACTTTGACGCCACGTCCACCACCATCGCGCTCGACCCGGTCGCCGCCGACAGCCTGCTCCCCGCCGGCGCCCTGCAGCAGACGTTCGAGGGCTACTGGGAGTTCTTCCGCGACCGCCGTGATGGCAAGAAGCCGTGGGAGGCGTTCACGCCCTACGAGATCCGCACCATCGGGGCGTTCGTCCGGCTCGGCTGGCGCGACCGCGCCCACGAGCTGCTCGCGTACTTCCTCGCGCACCGCAGCCCGCCGGAATGGGCGCAGTGGGCCGAGGTGGTGTGGAACGACCGGAGAACGGCGCACTTCATCGGCGACATGCCGCACACCTGGGTGGGCTCGGACTACGTGCGCTCGGTGCTCGACATGCTGGCCTACACCCGCGAGGCCGATCAGTCGCTGGTGGTGGCAGCCGGCGTCTCGTGGAAGTGGGCGGTGGCCGACTCGGGCGTGAAGGTGGCGGGGCTGCCCACGCCCTACGGTCCGCTCGCGTACACGCTGCGCGCGACGGGGGATACGCTCGAGGTCCGGATCGACACCGGCGTGCGCGTGCCGCCCGGCGGCATCGTGGTGAGCGCACCGTCCCCGTCCGCGGGCAAATGGAAACACGCGAAGGTGAACGGGGTCGCGGTGGATCTCCGGAAGCCCGTCATCGTGCGCGAGCTTCCGGCGGCGGTGCGGTTCGAGAACTGAGCGTCGCGCCCGCGGGCCCTTATTGCAGGACCACGAAACGCGCGCTGGCCTTCGCACCGCCCTGCGTCACGCGGGCGAAGTACACCCCGGGCCGGAGCCCGGCCGCGAATTCCACGCGGTGCTCCCCGACCCCGAGGTGATCGAGCGGGCTCGAGAACGAGCGCCGCCCGCCCAGATCGAACACGTCGAAGCGCGCGCCACCGGTGCCGGGGAGCACCAGCGTGGCGCTGAGCGAGCGCCCGCTCCAGGAGATGCCGCGCACTCCGAGCGCGGTCGCGGCGACCGGCACGGTGACGGAGGTTTCGCCGGCGAAGATCTCCTCGTCGCCGATCAGGAGACCGAGGCGATACCGATACGTGACTCCACCGCGGACGTCACGATCCACGTACTCGAGCCGCTGCTGGCCGTCCGGCGTGAGTCGTGTCACACGACGCCACTCGCCCTCGTCCTCGCGGCGGTAGAGCGTCGCACCATCGCC
The DNA here is from genome assembly GCA_036845125.1 of Candidatus Eiseniibacteriota bacterium. Taxonomy (GTDB): domain Bacteria; phylum Eisenbacteria; class RBG-16-71-46; order RBG-16-71-46; family RBG-16-71-46; genus DAIUEO01. Next base: position 5,149 of record DAIUEO010000141.1, read on the forward strand.
GCGCGGCAGCTCCCAGGCGAGCCGCACCTCGCCGGCGTCGGCTTCCGCGGTGACGATGGATACCTGGACCGGCGTCGAGATGACGCACGACGAGGCGCCCTGCCAGGTGGCGATGTTGCTCCTCATCGGATCCATGAGCTTCGGATTGAAGTTCATCTCGTCTGGCTGGAAGAGCTGGATTTCGTTCAGCTGGATGCACATGGGCACGTCGCATCCGGCACACGAGCCGGTGCCCGTCGTGCGCGAGCGGAAGATGTTGATCTTGAATCCGTAGTACTCGACCCCGGGGCCGAGAGGGCCTTCGGTACCCAGGGGGATGGCGGCCTGAACCAGCAGTCGGGCGTTGGATGGCAACGGACCGATCTGATAGAAGAGTCCGCCCGCCGCCTGACCAAGAAACACGTCCTGACAGGAAAACGGCCCGCCGAGGAAGTCGAAGCTCGACGAGAGCGCCGTGCCGCCCCGGCACGCGGCGGTCCCGTGCTTCCACCAGTCCGGCAGGCTTCCACTGGGGTTTCCGATGGTGAGCATGGCCGACAGTCCCAGGTAGGCCTCGATCCCCGACGGGGGGCCGAACGAAGCCACGAGCGTGAAGGGTGAACCGGCGTTGGTGTTGCACGCGAAGGTCTTGCCGCTCACGCCGTATTCCCCGCAGTCGTCCCACGACAGGTTGACGCCTTCCGAGGCAAACGGGGCGACGTTGAAGAGTTCGGCGCTGGTGTCCGACCCTCCCGGATTCGTGACGACGATTCTCTCGCTGGATATGCCGGCCGGGACCGTGGCGAGGATCAGCGTGTCCAGGACCGTCTCGAAAGAAGCGGGTACCGCTCCAAATCGCACGTCACTGGCGCCGCCGAAGTTGACGCCCACGATCCGGACCAGATACCCGATCGGCGCGAAATGAGGCGAGAAGCTCGCGATCCTCGGGGTCACGCGGAACACCGCGGGGCTCTGAGTGGATCCGTTGGCGTTGGTGACGGCCACGTAACCGCTCCGGGCGTTGCCGGGAACGATCGCGCTGAGGGTGGTGTCGTCGATCGTGCTGAAGGATGCCGGCAGGTTGTGGAAATGGACCGCGGAGGTGGTCCCGAGGTTCCTTCCCCGTATCGTCACCGTGGAACCCGGGGCGCCGGCCACGGGATCGAGTGCCAGAATCATTGGCTGCGGCCCCGGGATCGCCTGCCAGTAGGCCACGTTCCGATGGAGCGGGGTGATCAGGACGGGATCGTAGGCGACCCCCGGGTTCTGAATGAGCTTGATCGAAAGCAGCTCGAGCCGGATCGGGACCGTGCACCCGGCGCACGCCGCGGTGACCGTATTGGTGCGGGCGATGCTCGTGCGGAAGGCGTAGTACTCCTGCTCGCCGTCCAGGGAGCGCGACTGGCTCGGCGGCACCTGGCCGTGGAGGACCAGCCGGGCGGTATTGGGAGCGTAGTAGCCGATCGCGTAGGACTGGGTCCCGCCCGTGGCCCCCGGGAAGAGGTCCTGACAGGCTCCATTCACGAAGTCGAACGACGTGGTGAGGGCGCTGATGCCCCGGCACTGGGAAAAGCCGTGACGCCACCAGTCGGGCAGGGTCGCCGCGGTGGAGCTGATCCGGACTTCGGCGTCGAACCCGACCATCTCCGTGATTCCGGTCGGCGGACGGAAGGAGCCGACCAGCGAGAACGGCGTCCCGCTGTTCGTATTGCAGGCAAAGGTCTGGATCTCGACCCCCGCCAGGCCACAGTCCTTCCACGACAGATCGATCCCGGCGGTGATCGGGCCGATCGTAAAGGGGGTGTCCGAGACATCACTCCCGCCCGGATTGGTAATCGTGACGGGCCCGCTCGTGGCCCCGACCGGAACTGCTGCGCGGACCAGGCTGTCGTTGTCGACCGTGAACGTGGCCGGTGTTCCGTTGAAGAGCACGTGGGTCGTACCGGTGAAGTTCACACCGATCAGCCCCACCTGGGTACCGATCGGGGCCTGGTTGGGCAGGACATTCACGAGGTCGGGCGCGACGATGAACGGGAACGGGCTGACGGCCACACCCTGCAGCGTCTCCACGCTGACCGGACCGGTGCGCGTCCCGGCCGGAACGGTGGTGCTGATCGCGGTGTCGGCGACCACTGTGAAGGTCGCGAAGGTGCCGTTGAAGCGGACACCGGTGGCACCGGCAAGGTGTGCGCCGCGAATCGACACCGGCGCTCCGATCGCGCCGGCTGGCGGGACCGTGGCCGTGACTACCGGCGCCGGTCCCGGAATCCCCTGCCAGTAGACCGTCGAGCGCGTGGCCGCGGTGGTCAGCACGGGATTGAAGGGGATGCCGTCCGACTGGGTGAGCAGGATCTCCTCCAGGTTGAGCCGCACGGGACGCGCGCAGTTGGCGCAGCTTCCCGGTCCGGACGCCATCGTGCGCGCGATCAGGACTCGGGCTCCCAGGTGATCGATTCCCGGATCCAGCGCGAGCGTTGTGAGTGGCGCGGGCGTGGCATCGACTTGGAGAATCGCGGTTTCCGGACCGTAGAAACCGATCGCATAGGCGAGAAAACCGGTGCCCGCCCCCCAGGGAGCGGGGCAGGTCGTCGGGCCGCTGAGCGCGACCGCGAGGTCGCCCGTGCCCCGGCACTGGCCGGTGCCGTGCTTCCACCAGTCGGGAAGCTGCGAGGAGTCGATGCGGATGTGGGCGGTCATTTTCGTCAGCGACACGATGCCCGCCGGCGGCCGGAACGAGATCACGAGCGGGAACGCCGGCCCCGGGTCCGGTGTGCAGGCGAAGGTCTTGAGCGCGGCTCCGAAGGCCCCGCAGTCGTCCCATGCGAGATCGAGCGTGCCGGTGGGCAGTGGCCCAACGGTGAAGACGGGACCCACATCGACTCCGCCCGGATTCGTGACTTCGACCGGACCGGTGGTGGCGCCCGCCGGGACCACCGCGGTGATCATTGCGTCCGAGATGTTCTGGAAGAACAAAGCGGGCGTGCCGTTGAACCGGACGCTGCTGGTGCCGGCGAGGCCGGTGCCGAGGATCCCGATCGTCGTTCCGACCGAAGCGGTCGGCGGCGACAGGTTACTAATGTCGGGACTGCGGTAGAAGGTCGCGCTGGTCGCCGTGCCGTTGAGGGTCTGCACGACGATCGGTGACGACTGGAATCCCGCCGGCGCGCTGGTCGTGATCCTGGTGTCGGACACGATCGTGAACGTCGCAGGCGTCAGACCGAAACGCACCGAGGTTGCCCCCGTGAAGTGGCTTCCGTTCACGGTGACCGGAGTTCCAACCGGTCCGCCCGGCGGCGTGAAGCTTGCGATGGCGGGAGGGGGCCGGGGAGCATTCTGCCAGTAGACGGTCGCGTCATTCAGGGGCAGGGACAGCATGGTCGAGGTCCCGGATTGATTGATGCTCAGGCTCTGGAGCGAGATCGTCGCCGGCACACCGCACCCGGCGCACACCCCTGTCCTGTCCTGCGCGATGTGGATCTTGAAGGCGTAGTACTCTCGATCCGGTTGCACGGGAATACCCGTGGTGAGCGGGTTACCGAACACTCGAAGCCGGTGCCCGGAACCGTAGAAATTGAAGTCGTAGGTCCACGACATCCCGTAGGCGGCTCCCCAGGGATCGGTGCAGGCCGACATTCCCGCGAAATCGAACGACGGGGCGAGCGAGGTGACGCCCTGGCACTGGTTGCGCCCGAACGCCCACCACTCGACAGGCGCGGCGGAGTTGATGCTCAAGTCGGCGGAAACGCCGCGCAGCTCGGTGATGCCGGAGG
>DAIUEO010000142.1:0-8555 GCA_036845125.1 Candidatus Eiseniibacteriota bacterium
GTGCCGAGGAGCGAGAACAGCGCCTGGTTCTGGCTGATCGAGAGCAGCTGCCCGTTGCAGAGTCCCCAGCCCCGGGGCGCGAAGTTGCCGGCGAAGATCATGAGTTCACCGAGGAACGGATTGTCTTCCTGAACGTCGGCGCGGGAGGGTCTCGGCCGCCCGAGCAGCATCGTGCCCGCGAGGAATGTGGCGATGCGCCCGATGAAAGCGCGGCGATCGGCGGGAACGGCCACGCGCGAAGTGCTCATGGCAGGGGGGGTAAATGCCTTCGGTGCATATGATGAAGTTGATGCACAGCGAAGGCATCGTGTTGTTGTGCGGCGTGGACGAACCGGACGACATCACCGCGCTGGCCGCAAGTGCGGTGTCCATGCCGGAATTGTAGTGCGGCCATCCGAACGGGTTCCGTGACGGCACTCGCCCCGTGGGGTCATTGGTGCCACCCGCCGACGAGCTACCGACGAGGGTGTGGGAGTGCGTCGGGATCTGCGTGGGCCCGAGCGTCACCGTTTCCACGCCGGCCATTTCCCCCTGCACGATCGTCGTCCCCATGTGGACGGGGGCGCGGCCGCGCAGGTCGGGGAGCGCGAACGTCTCCTGGCCATCGCCGCCGTACATCGTGCCGATGAGGCTGAACAGCGCATCGTAGGACGAGATGTCGAGGATCTGGCCGTTGCAGAGCAGCCAGCCGACCGGCGCGAAGTCGCCCGCGAACATGCGGACCTCTGCGAGGTACGGCAGGCTCCCGGCCGCGGCTTCGCGCGGGGCCCTGATCCCGAGCCACGCCCCGCCCACGATGAATCCCAGCGCGCGTGCCAGGAAGTGGCGACGGTGAATGGCGGCAGTGTCGCTCATGGGTGCGACGGGTAGATGCCCTGGAGCGCGATGATGAAGCTGACGCACTGGTAGGGCTGCAGGTTGTTGTGCGGCTGATCGCCGCCCGAGGTCGCGACGGCGGAGGCGGCGAGGGTCGTGTTGGAGCCGGCCGCGTACTGCGGGATTGCCGCAGGCGACCGTGCCATCACCCCACCCGCGGCCTGATCGCGATTCCCGTTGGCGGCGCTCGCGCCCAGCGAATGGTTGTGGGCGGGGATCGCCGCGATTCCCAGCGTGTGGGTCTCGGTCCCGAAGGTCTCCCCGCGCACCCGGTCGGTCAGCCCTGGACCCTGGCCGGGATGCACCGGGACGCGGCCGCGCAGGTCCGGCAGGGCGAAGGTACTGATTCCGTCGCCGCCATAGGTCGTGCCGAGCAGCGAGAAGAGCGCGGTGTTCTGGGCGATCGGAAGGAACTGCCCGTTGCACAGGGCCCAGCCATTGGGCACGACCACGCCGGCGAACATGCGTACTTCGCCAACGAAGGGAACGGGCATCAGGACCTCGCGAATGAGCCAAGGCGATGGTGCATGGCGGCCAGCCCGGAAAGAGGGGTTCAACCCAGCTCGGACTCGATCAGGCGCTCCAAGGTTAGAAGCCGCGCCCCACCCAGTCAATGATTACGTGCGCGGAAACCCAGCCAATCAGCTCATGAAAACCAGACCGATGGCCAGGACCAGCCCCAGGGCGGCGAGGATCATGCCCCGCTTCTGCTGGCTGCTGTCGAACCGAAACATGAAGAACGACGACACGGCCATGAACAGCAGCAGCGTCCCGTAGATCATCGTGAACCAGTGGACGCCCTTCTTGCTCGGCGACTTGTGAAGGTTGGAGAAGCGGTCGAGCGGGAAGTCGAACTCCTTCACGGTGCGCACGGTGTGCCCGGTGCCGCGATCGTAGGAGCCGCCCTGGAAGTACAGGACCTCGCCCTCGGTGCGCAGCACCTTGAAGTCGCGCATGCGCAGCTGCGGTCCGAGCGCCGATGCCTCGAGCCCGGTCGGAAGCTGGGTCTCGATCTGCTCGTCATGCTGGAGGAAATCGGTGTCGCGGAAGATCTGCGCGACGCCGCTGAGCGCGAAGATGATGGTGAGCCCGGCGGTGAAGTGCCCGAGATCGCGGTGAAGGCCACGCATCTGCAGCATGAAGGGCTTGGTTGCTCTGGGGTCCAAGGGAAGGTCTCCGTGGGTTGTGGGTCGCCTGCGTCAGTCGGCCCACTCCGTGGCCGTGCGCGGCACCGGGTGGATGTTGACCATCTGCACCCGCGACTCGGAAGTCACCTGAAACTCGTGCCAGGTGCCAGCGGGGATCACCACGATGGTCCCGCCGCCGACCGTACGACTCGTGCCATCCGTGATGAGGCGGATCTCCCCGGCCAGCAGCACAAAGGTCTCCTCGTAGGCGTGACGGTGACGGCGCGCACCCTTGCCCGGTCCGAACGTGACGACGAAGCACGATACGCTGGCGCCGTGCTCGAAGCCCTGGAAGGTCGACGCATCGCCGCTGGGCGACTGAATCGCGGCGAGGTCGATGATCTTCAGTTCGCGCGATGACGGTGGAGCCACGGGGCGGACCGCTGCCCGCTCGGGCCCGGAGCCCGTCCCATGTTGCTTGCGCAGCTCTGCGAGCTCGCCGCCGGTGTACAGGTTGTGGCACACGACCTGGCCGCGCCCCGGGGATGTGAGCTCGATCATGAGCTTGCGCTCGATGAGGCCATCGACGATCGGCTTGAGCGCGGCGAGATCCGCAATTGGCTCCATGCGCGCCGCGCGCCCGCGCAGGTCGCCGAGCGGCTGCGCCCCGCGCAGCAGCAGCTCGGCCGTCACCGCCGCTTCCCCCGGATTCACTCCCAGCCACTCATAGGCGAGGTGCTTGTACTTCGGCACGCGGCCGAGCCAGTCGATTTCCTTCACCACCCCGAGCTCCTGCAGCTCGCTGAGCGCCTTCTCCACATCGAAGTCATCGTAAGCCGTGACCGGGTTCCGGTTGTTCTTCTGATTGCAGCCGGTAACGATCGCATTGACCGTCATCGGGTAGCCGGCGGGCGTGGTCTTGGCCTTCTCGATCAGCACGCCGAGCACTCGGCGCTGATGGGCGTCGAGCGGTTTCCAGCGGGTGGTCGTGGGGAGTGATTCGGTGTCGCTCACGAGGCGGAGACTATCGCCGCGGCGCCCGGCTGAACAACGTGGGAGTCCAGGGCGCGCTAACGTGTCAGCGCGACCCTGGCCACCGCGGTCTCTCCGGTGGCTCGCAGCCGCGCGAAGTACACGCCGTTCGGCAGGGCGTTGCCCGCATCGTCACGGCCATCCCACACGAGCGTGCGTTCCCCCGGAATCCCCGGGCTCAGCGGCAGCGATCTTACCCGTCGCCCGGCCGCGTCGTGGACCTCGAGCGATGCGTCGCCCTCGTCGGCCAGCGTGAGGTGGAACACGCATTCACCCCGGCTCGGATTGGGACCCACGCTCAGCGTGAGGCGCCGCTCCGAAGGAACGAAGGCGGATGCTTCGAGAAGCGGGAGCGATTCAACGGGTGCCCGGGCGGCACGATCGGCGAGCGCGGTCGTCATGGCCCAGAAGATCACGCTCATGTTCACCACCGAGGTGTCGGCGTTGGTCCACGGGTATTCGGGGTCACTCGGTGGCGGCCAGTAGCCGTAGAGGTCGGGAATGGTTCCGCCCTTCTCGAGTGACAGAAGGAAGCGCATCACGGTCGGATACTGCGCGGCGTTCTGGTGGTCGAACACGAGCGCGCAGTAGGCGGGCTCCACGGTCCATCCGCGCGTGTCGTAGTCGTACCAGCAGCCCGAGGCCCGGCTGTAGTAGTAGTTCGTGCACCCGGCCACGCCATCGCAGGGCTCCTCGTAGATGGCGCGCCCGTCCGGTCCGATCCGTCCCTCGAGAAACGCGCTCATGGACGAGAGCCATCCGGCAATGCGCGCGTCACCGGTCAGTCGCTGCAGATGGATCAGCTCCATGCCCATCCAGCCTGTGTAGTGGATGTCGCGCGAACCCCAGCACCAGTGGGGGAAGCTGCCGTCGGCATTCTGGTAGGGGACGAGCAGGTCCAGGATGGCGGTGGTCTTCTCGGCGCAGCCGCCATGGCCGGTGATCCTGGCGAACTCCCCGGTGGCCATCGCCAGCATGAGCCCGCCGTTCAGAACGCACTGCTCGGTCGGGATGTCGATCAGCTCGAAGACGATGGTTCTGCCCGCGTCGAGGAAGCGCGTCAGACCGGTGATCTCGTACGCCTCGAGCAGTGCATAGCCCAGCATGCCGTCGAACGGGGCGTGGGCTCGCATCTGGTCCAGCCGCGCGATCAGGAAGTCGGCGTGCTCGATGACGTCCTCACGGGTGCGCGGCTGGGGGTTGATGCGCTCGAGCTCACAGTAGGCGAGGAGCTGGCAGACCACCGACTGTCGGATCTCCTCGGTCTCGTTCAGGACCCAGCGCGGATCACGCGTGACGCCGTCCACTTCGTGATCCTGGAGATAACGGTCGATGCGCTGGACGAGTCCCGGGATCGGATCGGGGGGCCGGCGTGATTGCGGGCGTTCGGGCCGCCGGACCTCGCGCGGGTTCAGGGGATCCGCAAATCCCACAGAGAGGGCGAGCGCGCTGAGAAGGAGCGCGCTGAGCATTGCGCGAAAGCCGGGAGCCGGCATGACCACCCTCGGACGTGTCGTACGGGAACAACGCCGCACGTCCGGATGCTAGTGCGACCGCGCCACCGGCACAACGCCTTTCACGGCAGGCGGACGAGCATTCTCCCGGCATGAAACCCATCGCCGTGCACACGCACCCAGTAGATGCCTGAAGCCGCGGATCGTCCGAGGGCGTCACGGCCATCCCAGAGCAGGCGATGCGCTCCGGCCGAGAGCGGTCCCTGGTGCAGGGTCCGAAGGCGGCGCCCGTTCAGATCCAGGAGCTCCACGCTGGCTGCGGTCACGCTCCGTGAGAGCGCCAGCGATATTTCCGCGGCGCCACGTGATGGGTTCGGATGGAGCTCGATCGCGATCGGTTGCCGGGCGGCGGTCGCTGAGGGCTCGACGTCCACCGCAGACCGCACGGTGGTGAGAACCAGCCAGGGTCCGTCGAGAGACTCACGGCTCAGCACCACCTGGATGGTCGTGTGGCCCGGAAGGAAGCGCAGCCCGAGGGTCATGCGACGGGAGCCGGGGGGCTTCGCCAGCGCCGCGAGGACTTCGGCCGTCACATCGACGCCGACCGCCGTACCAGCGCTCGCCTGGGGAATCGTGTCCACCACCGCCAGATCGAACGGGGGAGCGGTTGCCGCCGTGATCGTGGCCTCGTTCCACGTCGTGTTGCTGACGCCGACGACTTCGGTCGGACCATCCGCCACGTTCGCCGGCACCTTCATGGCGAGCTTGGCATGCACCACGGTGCCCACGACCGATCCGACGTCGAACTTCACGTAGGAGCGAACGCCGGGACCCCACCGGAGCACGGTCGCGCTCCCGTAGTTGATCGAGGGATTGGCGGCCTCCACGTAAGCGTCGGCCACGGTGCCGACGGTGTCGAGATCGGCGCCGGGATCGTTCAGGTACCACGGGGCCGCGTGGACATTCGTATTGAAGAATCCATCGAGCAGCGCCGCCACCTTGGCTTCACCGCTCGCAGCGGGGTGAATGAAGTCCGCTTCGTAGTCACCGGGGATCCAGGTCAGGCCATCGCTCGCCCGGGGAGTCGCGCCGTTGGCCCACAGGTAAGGCCCCCACAGCAGCACCGGCGCCTCGACCGTTCCCAGGCCGGGATCGGCATTGAGTCCGGGATCGCCCGCAATCTGATCCTCGATCACCCACCGCATCGCCAGTCCGCCCTCGAAGCTCAGGGGCTCGGTACGCGCGGGGTTGCTGCCATAGCCGCCGTAGATCCGGCTGCTCAGGAAGCAGATCTGAAGGTTCGGGAACCGGTCCTTGAGGTGGGTCACGATGCCACGCACGTGGGCCTGCAGGGTCTCGGCATGGGCCGGGAACGACGTGTCCGGTACCGCACCTTCGGCCTGCTTGAGCCACACCACCTGCACCTGATCGGGATCGAGCCCGGCCACCCGCACGCGATCGTCCACCACGTCCCAGTAAGGATCCGTCGGGTCCACGATCACGTCGGCGCTCTGACCACCCACCGCGCCGTCCACCACGATGATGCGTGCGTTGCGCGCGAGGAACGAGTCGGCGATCCGCTCGAAGGTCGCGAACTCCTGGTTCGTGTTCGACATGCCGATCGAGAGCATGCCGATCCAGCCGTTGGGACTGGGGGCGCCACTCGCGTTGCGCGGCACGATGCTCGCCGCTGCGGAAGTGGCCAGTGCGGCATGGGCAGCAGGGGGTGTGTTGCTGGAGCCCGGGTAGAGCCCTAGAGGCCACACGCCCCGGTGGGGCGGACCCGAGACGTCATCGAGCGGAGTGCAGGAAGAGCAGGTCTGGGCGATGACCGGTGACGCCACACCCGCGATGGCGAGAGTTGCCAGCACGACCGCCGGGCAGACTAGCGCGACCGGTGAGAATCGGATCGAAGCGCGGTGAAGTGCGGTGAGAAGCACGGGCGGCCTCCGTGTGGGTGACACGGACGGTACGCAGGCCGGCGACTCGAGTGCAAGAGAAAACCCATCCCGCTCAGCGTCACCGGATGCGCAGGTCGCGCTCCACGTAGAGGGTGTCCCTCTGGCTCCGTACCGGGCGCACCGTCCCGAAACGACCTTCCCGGCGCGAGGCCTCACGCTTCGTGGAGGACACCAGGAGATCATCCTCGAACTGCAGCTCCATGGTGCCGTCGAAAACGCCATTGGAGGTTTCGACGACGAAGTGAATGTGCGCGGGGGTGTTGCGTTGCGGATACGCACCGGGGCGAATCGTACGAATCTCGTAGCGGCCCGCGGAGTCGGTGCGCAGCCAGCCATTGAGTCGTGCCCAATCTGGCACGCGAGGGTCGCGGCCGTAGTTGCCCAGCGCGTCGGTCTGGTAGGCACCGATGTGGCGACGCGCTCGTGGCGTCTTGCCGTCCGGCGCGAAGAGCCTCCCGGTCACGACCATGCGCCGGCCCGGCTCCCTGGGCGGAGCCAGGAGCAGGATGTGGCTTTTCACGTTGGGAGGAGGCTGGAATTCGGGATCATCACCGAGCGCCACGGAGAATGGCGCGGCGAGGGCGATCAGTGCGGCGACAGCGGCGAAACGAGTCAGCACGACGATGCGCAGCGGTGGCTCAGAGTCCGAAGCGGTATTGGAGGCCGGCGATGATGTGCGTGCGGGACGTGAGGAACCCCGCCTCGAGGCGGACCATCCAGTTCTTGTTGTACTGGTACTGGCCGCCCACCGTGAAGTTCCACATGTCCTCGGGGCGCTTGTCGAGGGAGTATTCCACCGTGGACGTGGCCGCGTTGCCCACGGCTTGATCCGCCGAGTCCAGGAACGCGGCGGCGCGAGCGAGCGCCGCCTTCGTCGCCTCGTACTGGGCGCGGTTGATGGGATCGGCCTGCTCCGGAGGCGTCAGGCCATTCCACCACGCCTCGTTCTCCTGGCTCCGGCGCTCGACCTCCTGCTTCCCCTGGTCGACGCTCGCCTGCCATTGTCCGATCGGCAGCGCGTCTCCCAGCGGGATCGACCCGCTGGTGCCGGTGTTGAGCTTCACTCGGAATCCCCCCACCCACATGTTCACGTTCTCGTCCGCTCTCCTCAGCCGGAACGCCTTGCCCATGCGCGGGTCGAATACGAAGGCGTAGGCCGGCTGGTCGAGTTGGGGGATGTCGGTCCAGGTGAAGTTCATGTCGAGGGCGAGCCAGCCGCCCCCGATGCCCAGGGTCGGCGTGAGACCGAGGCCCATGGTGGTGGCAGTGAAATCGACCTTGCTCGAAAGCGAGACCACGGGGCGCTCGTTTCCGGACGAGTCGGGCAGCCACAGGCTGTAGCCGACGTCGGTGGACGCGGCCGATTGGCCGAAGATCGCGTAGAGGTCGAGGAACGGAAACAGCCAGAGGTCGGGCCTGAAGGAAACGCCGTTGCTGGCCGCCACCGCCTTGTCGAAGCGAATCAGGCCGTCCAGGTCGTGCATGGGGCCGTGGTTGAAGCCCACTTTCAGGTTGTCGATCAGGAGGTCCGAGCGTTGCCCGAAGTACTGGAGGCTCAGCCCCGCGGAATACGGCAGGTTGAACCCCCGCTTGGTGGCCTTGGCGCCCCAGATGGGAAGCACGTAGGGGTATTCGGTGTTCTTGAGGCTGTCGACCAGCGCCGCGTTCTTCTCACCGACTTCCTTGTTGGTGAAGACCTGCGCGTATCCGACCGTGGCCCAGGTCAGGGCCGAGAACAGGAGGAACGCTCTCAGGCATTTGTGGTTCACGACGCCTCCGTTTTCAGGAGCTTCGCTCAGTGCGTTCTGTGGCAGCGGCAGTCTATCCGAAAATACTCACTCCCAGCGGAACAGCCGGAGCGCGGCGAAAAAGCTCACCACGCCCCAGGCGGTGATGATCGCGATCGGGACCGCGACGCCGGCGAGCGAGGCACCTTCGTTCGCGATGGCGCGAAGCGCGTTGTTCACCGCGGTCAGGGTGTACGTGACCCCCGCGGAGAGGGCGATTGTGTCCGCCTCGGGGCTGGCGTTGGCGGTGGCCATGTTGGCGACCAGCTCGCTGGCGGTGGTCGGGGTGAACAGGGCCGGCACGTCGCGGGCTTCGAG
>DAIUEO010000142.1:8565-8809 GCA_036845125.1 Candidatus Eiseniibacteriota bacterium
AGCGCGTTGTTCACCGCGGTCAGCGGCAGCGCCTGCACGAACCACTGCATCGCGGCGGGGAAGCGGTCCGCGGAGAAGAACGTGCCGGAGAGCAGCCACATCGGCAGCATCGCCACGTTCATCAGCCCCGACACGGCCTCGATGGTGCGCGCGCGGCTCGCCACGAGCAGGCCGAGCGCCGAGAACGAAACCGCGCCGATCAGGCAGACGAGCGCGAACGCGAGCCACGACCCGCGCACCTGGA
>DAIUEO010000143.1:0-8729 GCA_036845125.1 Candidatus Eiseniibacteriota bacterium
GCCCACTCCTTGCGGAGCGCCACGATCGCCGACATGTCGGCCTCGTCGAAGCAGTGCGTGTGCGCCGCAGTGTGCTTGGCACGCACCATGTTCTCGGCGATCACCTTCCGCACCTTGGAGAACGGCACCACCTCTTCGCGCGGACCGCCGATCGCCGCCCCGGTCGCCCCGCGCAGGAACGCCGGCAGCTCGGCGGGCGAGGGCGCACGGGCCGGAGCGCCACCCGGCGCCGGCGCCAGCGGGGTCGCGGTGCGGCTCCTCAGGTAGTCGAGCAGATCGTCACGGGTGACGCGACCGCCCACGCCCGAGCCCGGGATGCGGCGGATCTCTTCGACGCCGACGTTCTCGTCGCGCATGATCTTCCGCACCGCGGGCGACAGGCTGCGGTCGTCGATGACCGTACTGCCACCACCACCGCCGCCATTGGTCGGCATCACCGAAGCCGCCACCGGCATCGGCTGGGCCGCTCGCGGGGGCGACGACGGCGGTGCGGAGGCCGCGATCGCGGGGGCCGCGGCCGCCCGGGGAGCCTCCGGGGCCGCCGCACCGGCGCCCGCACCCGAGAGCACACCGATCTCGGTGCCGACCAGCACCGTGGTGCCTTCCGCGACGAGGATCTTCTCGAGCACGCCTTCGGCCGGCGACGGGATCTCGACGTTGATCTTGTCGGTCTGGATCTCGACGAGCGGCTCCTCCTTGCGGACCCGCTCACCCACCGCCTTCAGCCACTTGGAGACGGTGCCTTCGGCAACGCTCTCACCGAGCTGGGGGACGACGATCGAAACCGGCATGCTCGAATCCTCCGTGAAGGGGTCTACTGAGTGCGCCGGCCACCCGTGGCCAGAGCATCGCGACGCTCGAGTCGTGCCCGGCGCCGCTCCTTTGCCCGTGCGTGCTCTTCGCGCTCTTCATCCGTCTCGAGTACGAGCCCCGGCACCGCAGTGGGACGCCGGGTCACCGGATCGAGCGCGACAAATGTGACGAACGCGGTCGCCGTGTGGCGCCGCTCCCCGGACGGGATGTCCTCCGACTCGACGTCCACCCGGATCTCCATGCTGCTTCGCTCGACGAACGTGATCGTGGCCCGGAGCAGGGCGAGCTGTCCCACCAGGATCGGCGCCAGGAACGACATCTCGTCGAAAGCCGCCGTCACCACCGGGCGCCGGCTGTGCCGGCCCGACACGACCGCCGCTGCGAGGTCGATCCAGTGCATGACCGTTCCGCCCAGGACGCTGCCGTGAACATTGGCGTGATGCGGGAGTACGAGCTGGGCCATGTCGGTGCAGGAATCCCGCACCCGGCGCGGCTCGAGACCCGGTTCCTTTGGCACGAACGGTTCTCCACAGGGATCGATGGCTTCGCGGCGCGAGGAGTATAGGCACCGTGTCGAGGGGGGTAAAGCGCCCCACTTCGAACCGGAACGCGGGTTACCGCACCACCACGAAGCGCCGCGTGGCGTTCAGCCGGCCTTCGATCAGGCGGCCGAAATAGACGCCGGGCTGGAGACTCGCCCCGACCTGCACCTCGTGGCGCCCGGCGCCCAGCCCTTCGAGTCGCTGCGACAATGCGCGCCGGCCGTTGAGGTCGAAAACCTCGAGCGAACCGCCCTTCCCTTCGCGAAGGGTCAGCGAGGCGGTGAGCGTCCGCCCGCTCCAGCTCAGCCCATGCAGCTCCAGCCGGTCCGGCAGCGGAACCGTGACCGTCGTTTCCCCGGCGAACACTTCCTCGCCGCGAATGTTGATTCCGAGCCGGTATCCGTGGACCACGCCGGGACGCACGTCGCGGTCGACGTACTCGGCGCGGTGATCGCCCCCCGGCATCAACCGCGTCACGACCTGCCAGTCGCCACTCGCGACCTTTCGATAGAGCGTGACACCGTCGCTGCGGGACAATTCCCACGCGATGCGCACCTGATCGAAGCGCGCTTCAGTGACCACCAGGGCGGCCAGCACCGGGGTCACCGCCAGGCACGACGTCGCTCCCTGGAACGACACCACGGTGTTGTCGGCCGGCAGCTCGATCCTCGGATTGAACACCACCGCGTCCGGCTGGTAGAGCTGGACGGAATTGAGCTCGATGCACATCGGCGTGGCGCACCCGGCGCACGCTCCGGCCCCCGTCGACTTGCTGCGCGCGATACGGAGAGCGAACCCGTAGTACTCCGTTCCCGGCAGCAGCGGCGCCTTCTGGAACTCGGCCACCGCGGCCTGGATCGTGATGCGCGCCCGGCTGGGATCCCCAGGGTCGGGAACGTACAGGACACCGCCGGCCGCCTGACCCTGGAAGAAGTCCGCACAGGTGTAAGGCCCCGACGTGAAATCGAAGCCGGCACTCATTCCCGTGGTACCGCGACACTCCCCGGTGCCGTGTCGCCACCAGTCCGGCAGGTTCCCGCCGGGGCTTCCCACCGTCATCACGGCGTTGAGTCCGAGGAACTGGAACACACCGTTCGGCGGCCGGAACGATGCCACCATGCTGAGCGGCGGGCCGGTGTTGACGTTGCACGCGAACGACTGGTTCGACGCACCGGCTGGCCCGCAATCGATCCACGAGAGATTGATGCCCTCATCGCCCGGCGGAAGCGGTCCCACCAGGAACGACTCATCGCTCGAATCGGATCCACCGGGGTTCGTGACCCCGATGGGTCCGCTCGTGGCTCCGGACGGCACGGTGGCCACGATCAGGTCATCGGTACGGATCGCGAACGTGGTCGCCGCGACCCCGCCGAACGTGACGGCGGTCGTGCCCACGAAGTTGTAGCCGGCGATCCCGACCAGCGCGCCTACCGGCGCCTGGGGCGGCGAGAAGCTCGCGAGCACCGGCGCGACGGTGAAATCGTCTTCCGACTCCTGGGTTGCGGTGGGTGTCGTGACGATCACGGGTCCGGTGCGCGCGCCGTCCGGCACCGTGGTCGTGATCACGCTGTCGGACACGACGGTGAAGACGGCCGGTGTACCGAGGAACGCGACCGTGGTCGCGGCGATGAACCCGGCGCCTCTCAATGTCACAGCTGTCCCGGGCGCTCCGGCGGCCGGACTGAACGTCAGCCCGGGCGGCGGTGGCGGCGGCGGCTTGCTCTGCCAGTAGGCCACGTTCCGATCCAGTGTCTGCGTCAGAACCGGATCGAAGCCCTGGGAAGGTTCCTGGATGAGCTGGATCGAACGCAGCTCGAGCTTGACCGGAGTCTCGCAGCTTGCCACACAGCTCCCGCTCGATAGTCGGGGAACCACGATCTTGAACGCGTAGTATTCGCTCGCGGCGTCGAGGGCGATCTCCTGACCTGGCAGTGCTTCGGGCCGCAGCACGATCCTCGCGTGAGCAGGGGTGACGAACGACATAGAGATCTGAGGGGCCGCAAACAGCGGCACGCTCGCGCACGATGGGAACCCCTGGCTGAAGTCGTAGTCGGCGCTGATGGCACCCGGGGCTCTCCAATAGTTGGGGATGACGTTGGCGTCCGTGAGGATCCGGATGTCCGCCTCGAGTGCGATCAGCCGGTCCACGTGGTCCGGCGGCTGGAAGGAACCCACGACCGTGAACGGAACACCACTTCCGCCCAGGTAGGTCTTCAGATCCACGCCGTGGGTGCCACAGTCGTCCCACGACAGATTGATGCCGGTACGACGGGAACCCAGAGCGAACAGGCTCGACTGGCCGGAGCCGCCGGGACCGGTTACCTCGATCGGACCGTCGGTCGCGCCCGCGGGCACGGTGGTCTCGATCAGCGTGTCGGACACGACGGTGAACGGAGACGGCGTGCCGTTGAAACGTAGAAGCGTCGCCGCCGTGAAGTTGACGCCGACGATGCGGATCTCCTCCCCGTGCAGCGCGCGCGACGGCAGAACGCTCGAGATGCGGGGCGCGACGTAGAAGGGCACCACCGTCCTCGACTCGCGTGGCGGATCCACGACGGCCACCGTCCCCGTCCGTGCGTTCGCGGGAGCCTCCGTCGTGATCAGTCCGTCGTTCACCACCTGGAAGGGAACCGACTGGTCATGGAAGAGAACCGCGGTCACCGCGGTGAAGTTCTGCCCATGGATCGCAACGGGGCTTCCGGGTGCGCCCGCGTCCGGTACCAGCAATGTGATCAGCGGCGGACTCGTCGTCGCCAGGTTGATCACCGCCCCCTGGATGGTCCTCGTGCCCGGATATCCCGTGTATTCATCACCCGGGAATGAATATGAGCTGCGGGTCCAGAACAGATGTGCCCGGTCCCCCTCCGCGGCCAGCCCCAGGTGGTCCCCGACACGCCAGGACCAGTGCGGGTCGAACGTGCTCGCCACTTCGCTCACCCGCTGTGCCGGCTGGAAGGAGTGCGCTCCATCTTCCGAGAAGCCCCAGTAGGCATGGACCTCGCTGCCGCAGCCGGGAGCATCCCGCCGGTCGTACCACGCCACGTGCACGCGCCCCGCGGCATCCACGGCAACCTCGGGAAAGGACTCCTCGCTCCCGACCGGACCGTCGCTCACCCGGACCTTGGGCCCCCAGGTCACGCCGCCATCGCTGGACGAGCTGATGAGAATGTCGCGGTGGTCGCGCGACACGGAGGCCGGATCCGCCACGTAATCCCGGAGCTGGAGCGTGTACGGGACCGATGGGTAGTAGTAGGAGTTGTGGTGGGTCACGGCGAGCCAATACCGCCCGGTGGACGGCAGCGTGATAACTGCCACAGATCCAGATCCGTCGAAGTCGAAGAACCGATACCCGACCTCTGTCATTGCCGTGCTGTCGTCACCACAGGTCAGGTACACGAAAGATGGTGAGGGTTCGGAAGAAACGAACGATCCGCTGATCCGTACCGTTCTTCCCGCTTCGCCGGTAAACGTGAAGCGGTCCACGGTTGGACCGTACCCACCGATATCGCCGGTGATGTCCTCCCCGATCTGTACTTCCGTGGCGGAGACGAAATGGTCGTTGGGCTCGACCTCGGGGTGGATTCCCGTCCCAGGGCCCGCGATCCCGTCTGCGAATTCACAGGTCGCGAGATAGACCGTGCCGCGGCGCGGTCCGGTGGTCCGATCCACTGCCATGGCCACTGGAGCCGGCGGATGTGCTGTGAGCCCCCCGTTGAAGATGGCGATCGCGTCTCCTGGACGCGTCCTCGCATAGTTGCCCTGCCACGCCTGCGGATCCGTTCCGACGTTGTCCCGGATGGGTCCGATCGTGTACTCGGACCCGAAGCTCAAACCGAGATTGGTCGAGCGCCGGGCCTGCAGCGTTCCGAGCAGATAGCTCTCCCAGACGACGAGAATCTCGCCATCCGGACCCACGACGATCCGCCCGCCGCTGGCTCCAGCGCCGGTCAACTGCTGCGGCGCTTCCCAGGTTGCGCCCTGATCCGTCGAGCGGATGAACGTGAGGTCTGTGTTCCGGGCCATGCTGTCCGCATGGGGGAAGACCACGTAGAGATTGCGACTCCCCTGGTCGAATTCGATCGCAATCTCGTTCGACGGTGCCGCTGTGGGTATCAATGCCAGCGATTGCCAGCCGAATGCGGCTCCGTTGTAGCGTCCTTCGAGGACCTGGATGTAGAAGGTGAAGGAGCAGTTGTCGTAGGGGTCGGGGGTACAGGTCCAGGTCGCAGCCGCGACATAGAAAGCTCCCGCATCACCGGCACAGGAGCCCCATGCGCCGCTCCCGGATTGCCATGGTATCGGACTCGTGGTTTGCCACGTCACTCCTCCGTCCTTCGAAGCCGCAGCCATTAACCCGTCACCGCGCCATGTCGCCAGCATCAGCGGACCCTGGGTGACGACACGGGGTTCGTTGCTGCTATACGTCAGCGAATCGGTGAGCGCGAAGTTGGGACCGATGACCACCGCATCCGAGGTGGCGGGCGCGGCGCTGAAGGCCAGCAGCAATCCCAATGTCATCCGAGCGGCAAGGCGCATGGCAGGGCTCACCTGGTGGTGGAGCGGAGAGAGTTCGACTCCGGGATACTGGACGGCGGGAAGCGCTGAATTCCCTGCGGTGCTACCCGCCGGGAAGCCCTCTTCGGGGATCGCCAGCGGCCTAATCCATTGGGAGCGCAGATAAGTAGACAGCGGGGTGGGCGGGGGGTCAACGCCTAATTCCCCGGCGCCCGGGCTCAGTAGGTGGCCCGGCGGTCGTACTCCTCGGGGAACTCCTCCATGTAGACGCGGTCCACCTCGAGGTTCACCTCGCGCAGGAGGCGGGCCTTCCGGGCGTAGGGCAGGAAGGCGCTCTTGAAGCCGTTGATCAGGATGCGCTTCACCTCGTAGGGGCTGAGCCGGAACGTCCGCGCGGCGATCTGGAGCTCGCGGGTCACCGTGGTGTCGGACATGAGCCGGTTGTCGGTGTTGAGCGTGACGCGCAGGCCGGTCCGGAAGTACTGGCCGAAGGGGTGCTTCGCCATCGACGGCACCGCGCGGGTCTGGACGTTGGACGACAGGCACACCTCGAGCGGAATGCGGTGGTCGTTCACGTACGCGAGGAGGTCGGGGTCTTCGATCAGTCGCGTGCCGTGGCCGATGCGGTGTGCTCCGCAATAGTGGAGCGCCTGCGCGATGCTGGCCGGGCCGAACGCCTCGCCGCCGTGCACGGTGACGTTCACGTTGTTCTTGATCACGAGCTGGAAGGCGGCGCGGTGGGCCTTGGCCGGGTAGTCCTTCTCCTGGCCCGCAAGGTCGAATGCCAGCACGCCGCGGCTCCGGTAGGCGACCGCCAGCTCGGCGAGCGCCATGGAGGTCCGCGGGTTCATCGAGCGGATGCCGCAGATGATCACGCCGGTCGACACTCCGAGCCGTGCGCCGGCTTCCCTGAGACCCGCGATCACCGCATCCAGGATCTCGTCGTAGCCGAGCCGCTTCTTGCGGTGGAGGATCGGCGAGAACCGCACCTCGAGGTGGCGGATGTTCTCGGCGGCGGCGTCCTCGACCAGTTCGCGCGCCACGCGCACGAGGGCCTCGCGCTCCTGCATCACGCTCAGCGTGTACTCGAAGATCTTGAGGTAGTCGGCGAGGTTCCGCGTGCGACGCCCGGCGCGCAGCAGCCGCGAGAGTCGCGCGGGATGGCGGGTCGGGAGCCGGACCCCCTGCTGGTCCGCCAGCTCGAGCAGCGTCTGCGGGCGGAGGCTGCCGTCGAGGTGGCAGTGAAGATCGGTCTTGGGCAGGCGTTCGAGCAGACGCGCAGTGAGCTTCATCCTAAAGTCCGCCCTCCGTGACCGACATGGCGAGCGAGTCTAGGAGCGGGTCCGAAGGCGGTCAAATCTTGGGTCTGCGATCGTGCGCCTGAGACCCTCACCCGCTACAATCCCCCGTCCCACACACGTCCGTTCCCTTCCGAACCGAGGCCCGATTGCGCTCCGCATCGCCGTTCGTCCTGTGTGCCGTGGCCACCCTCACCCTTTCCGCGTGCACCGCATCGCTCGCCGCCGAGCCGGTTCAGCTCCCCGACAGCACCCTGGCCCAGAGCTGGCAGCTCGAGAACGGGCTCAAAGTGACGACCCGCCACGTTCCGGGCGCGGCCTCGGTCGCGATCGCGCTGGCATTCCCCTTCGGCAACGAGAGTGATCCGCTCAAGCGCGAGGGGCTCGCGACCGTCGCCGCTTACGCGTTCGAGCTGGGAGCGGCGGCCCCGGTCCCCGAGCGCACCGAGCGCGCCATGGAGCGGCTGCGTCCGCAGGGCTGGAACGTCGAGACCGACCGCCGGTTCACGCGGATCTCGGAGGCGGTGCCGAAGGCCCAGTTCCCCGGCACGCTCCACGAGGTGGCGCTCCGTCTCAAGGGGGTCCAGCTCAGCGAGGTCACGCTGACCGAAGCGCGCGGCCTCGCAGGCCCGGAGCTCCAGCAGAAGTACTTCAAGCGCATGGACTGGGCGCTTTACCACCAGGTGCGCGCGCTCGCCGCGGGGGATTCCGCCGACCGCGTCGATCGCTACGCCCAGGCGAGCGCGGTGGCGAAGTCGACCCTCGCCGACGTGCGCGCCTTCCTGAAGGAACGCTACGTGCCCGCCAACGCGGCGCTCAGCATCGCCGGCGATCTCTCGGGGGTGGACGTCGTCCGCCTGGTGCAATCCGAGTTCGCGGGCATCCCGGCCGGTAAGAAGCTCGCCGAGCCGGCGGCCAGGCCGCTCCACAGCGGGGTCCGCTGGTCGAATCATCCGGCCGCGCTCGACCTGGTGGCGGCACTCGGCATCTTCGCGCCACCGGTGACCGATTCCACCCACGCGTCGTTCCTCGTGAACATGCTGTGCGCGGGCTCCTTCCTGACCTCTCGATGGGGGCGCATGCCCGAGTTCCCCTCCCGCTTCCGCTACTCGGTGGTCGACGATCCGGAGATGGTGGTGTTCTACCCGCCGGTCGACCAGGTGGACGCCGATTCCCTCCGCGTGCACAACGAGTACGGATTCGCGCTCGCCGCCTTCGCCAGCTCCGAGATCTCCGGCGAGAAGTTCCAGGAGCTGCGCCAGTCCGTGTACTGGCTCCTGGGCGGAGCCCTGTCCGCGCGTCAGCGGGCGAACGCGCGAGCGAGTGCCCCATTCCTGATGCTGCTCGCCGGGAACGGCGCGACCCGCGAGCTGAGCGGTGGCGAGCCGTTCTGGTCGGAGTACCGGAAGCGCTTCGAAGCGGTGAACATTCCCGATGTCGAGCGCTGGTACCCGCTGCTGCGCGATCCCAAGCGCCAGGCTCATTACTTCTTCAATCCCGGAGTCGCGGCCGGAAAATAGGCGGTTGCGCGCGGCGCCGTCCCTCGGGGGGCGTGACGCGG
>DAIUEO010000144.1:0-8697 GCA_036845125.1 Candidatus Eiseniibacteriota bacterium
CATTCGCCTACGAGGTCGCGGTCATCATCCGTGACGGGCTCGAGCGCATGTACACGCGCGGCGAGGACATCTACTACTACCTCACGCTCTACAACCAGGACTACTCGATGCCGCCGATGCCCGCCGGCTCCGAGGAAGGCATCCTGCGCGGCATGTACCTCTATCGGTCGGCGGTCCAGCAGGCGAAACACCGCGCCCAGATCTTCGGCAGCGGGGTGACCCTTAAAGATGCGCTCCGCGCGCAGGAGCTGCTGGCCGAGAAGTACGACGTCGCCGCCGATGTGTGGAGCGTGACGAGCTATGGCCAGCTCCGGAACGACGCGCTGTCGTGCGAGCGCTGGAACCGGCTCCATCCCGGCGAGCCGGCCCGCGTTTCCTACGTCGCCAAGACCCTCGCAAACGTCGCGGGCCCGATCGTCGCCGCCACCGACTACATGAAGGCGGTGCCGGACATGATCGGACGCTGGGTGCCCAAACCCTACGTGCCGCTCGGCACCGACGGCTTCGGGCGCAGTGACACGCGTGCGGCGCTGCGGCGCCACTTCGAGGTGGACGCCGAGCACATCGTGGCCGCCACTCTCGCAGCGCTGGCCGAGCAGGGACGGGTTCCGCAGGGCACCGTGGCCGCGGCGATCCGCGACCTGGGGCTCGACCCCGAGGCGATCGACCCGCGCGACGCCTGAGCGGGCCGGGCGGCCCGCCCCCTTACATCATCGATTCTTCGCTGGACATCGCGCCGGCCACCAACATGAGCATGACCCCGGCGGCGAGCACCACCACCAGCAGCGTCGTCAGAACGATGTCGGTCCCGGCGATGTTCTTCACCGAGAACACTTCGGCGCGGGCGAGGCGGAACGACTGCTCGGGTTTCTCCAGCTCGAGGCCCTTCTCGGCTTTCGCCGGCGAGTAGAACGCCATCGAGTCGCCCTCGGCCCGCACGGTCCCCTCGAAGCGGTGATACACGCCATCGGTCGTGGTGTACCCCGCGATCTTCATCCCCTCGGCGGGGGGCGCCGCGGTGGAATCCACCGGCGCCGTGGACCGCACGGTGCGGTAGGTGGCGCACGAAACCAGCAGGACCGACAGCATCACGGCCACCAGCAGCCTGGCATTCCACCACTTCCGGAGATGCATTCGGACCTCCATCCTGTTGCCCTGCCTCAGCGCCCCCGGGCCTTCACCGAGGTCACCGCAACGAGCGCAAGCTTGAACGATTTCTCCGGCTTCGCCAGCTCGAGTCCCCGCGCCTCACGCCCCGGGGCGTAGAACTCGAGCGAGTCGCCGGCCACCCGCACGGTGCCGTCGAACTGGTGGAAGACGCCGTCGGTGGTGGTGTATCCGGCGACCGGGAACGCCGTCATTCCCTCCGGCGCCGCGAGGTTGCCGGGCTCCGCGGTGGAAACGACGGCGTGCCGCGAGCAGGAGGCGAGCAGCGCGAGCAAAGCAAGCGCGGAGCACACTTTCATGAGGTTGTTCGAAACTCGCACCAGCAATCTCCCTTCGTCAGTCGTGATCGGCGGCCGGGGGTCGGTCGCCGGTATGGGCCTCGGCAGCGCCGTGCTCGTACACCAGCTTTCCACCGAGCTGCCCGGTACGCACCGCCACCGCCGCCACCAGCAGGGTAAGGACCGTTGCCAGAATCATCGCGGGCCGCCCGATCGGGTGCTTCTCCGCGACCACCACCATCACCGAGAAGACGGCAGCGATGAGGGCTGTCCACTGGAACCACTTGCCGGACTCCTCGTGCTCCTCGATCGCCTCTTCCGGGACGATCTTCTCGACCTTCTCCTCCTCGTCCTGGCCCGTGGAGACCGCGACGAACGTGCCTCCGGCAATCATCAGCTGGACGATCGTCACCACCAGCCAGGCGCGGGCCGGTAGCCAGCCGCGCCATACGGCGACCAGCACCGCAATGGCAACCACGGGCGCGCCGACGGCGAGCCCGAGCGGGACATGGACCAGAGCAGGGTGAAGCGGCACACCGTTCATCGTTCTCTCTCCCGGGTTGCGCGCTGGGGGTGCCGGCAGGCTACCCCATGACGGACGTGTCGGGGAACCGCTCCGGGCCAGCTTGACGCTCCGGCGGGGTCGGTCCCAAGGTCTGTGCCCCATGGTTCGCACGGCTCTTCCGGCGGCTATCGCCGCCCTGCTCCTGTGGTCCCTGCTCGCGTTCGCGCCCGGCAGCGGCGCGCCGGCGCCGGATTCGACGGCTTCCGACTCCACCGCGGCGCAGTACATCGGCAACCACAAGTGCCGGATCTGCCACTCGAAGCAGTTCAAGTCCTGGCAGACGACGGTGCATGCCGCGTCGCTCACGAATCTCGCGAAGGCGGACAGCGCCGCGATCCGCGGCATGGCGAAGAAGCTCGGCGTGAAACTCGGGAAGCCCGCGCACGAAACCGACGACTGCGTGAAGTGCCACGTCACGGGGCTCGGGCTCGCCGGCGGTTACCCGGGAGCCGACAGCGTGTCGCGCGCGAACCTCGCTGCAGTCGGCTGCGAGTCGTGCCATGGGCCGGGCAGCCGCCACCTGACCGCGGCCGAAGGGCAGCACAAGGCGACGATCCGGCGCGGGTCGCCGGAGACCGAGAAGCTGTGCCGGACCTGCCACACCGCCCAGACCAGCCCGAAATTCGACCTTGCCGTCTACCGGAAGACCGGCATCCACGTGCTTCCCCCGCCGTGAGGACTCCCGTGCTTGACGTTTCTCCGACATCCGCCGTCGCCCGGGTGCCGATACTCCTCTCATGAATCCGTCGCGCCGCAGCCCGCTGTTCCGAACGATCCCGTGCGCGCTCGCGCTGGCGACGTTCCTGTTCGGCAGCCAGTACTGCATCGCCAGCCTGCTGCTGGGAAGCGGCACCGGAGCGCGCGTCATGCCCTGCCATGGCGGACCAGGCGCTTCGCCGTGCCACGGCTCCAGCGATTCCAAGGCTCCTGCGCAGGATGGTCACGGCGCGCCGTGCTGCATCCAGCTCACGGTTGCCACCGAATCCGCGGCTGCAGCACCAGCCCCGGAGGATCTCGCGTTCGTTCTTCCCTCCGCACCGTCGCTCGATGCGAGCGGCACGGCGCGCGCTTCATTCGCGTCGTACGTCGGCGAGTCGCCGCCGGGCTCCCCACCCGGGCCCCAGCGCGGCCGCGCACCTCCTCTCTCCTGATCGTTTTTCAGCGCTGAAGTCGTCGCAGCGCCGGGCTCTTGCGTGCCCGGTGGCGGCGGAATTCCACCGCTGAACCCGCGGGCCCCTGCCCCGCGTGCCGCCTGGTCCCCGCGAGGGGCGGCAGATCGGAGTGGAGCAAATGAGAATGACCGTGCTCGCGCTGCTGCTCGCCGTTCCGGTGAACGGCATCGCAGCGCCGCTCGAGCTGGAAGCAGTGCTCAAGCAGGTGACTTCGGCCAATGCGGAGCTGCTCGAGCGGCGGGCGATGTCCGACGCCGCGGCCGAGCGGGTCGCGCCGTCCGGCGCCTGGACCTCACCGATGATCGAGGTCGGGGTGGTGAACGTGCCGACCTCCGGCGGCTTCAACAAGGACCCCATGACCATGAAGATGGTGGGGATCACGCAGCGCGTCCCCCTCTTCGGCGCCAACGGATTGAGCCATCACGCCGCCGAAGAGGCGGTGAACGCCGAGCGCGCATCGCTCGGCGCCGAGCGCCTCGAGGTGCTCGCGCGCGCCTACGAGCGCTATGCCGAGGTCCGCTGGATCTCGGAGCTGGCGCACGAAACCGAGCATCACGTCGGCACCATGGACCGCATGGTCGCCGCCGCCCGCACCCGCTACGAGAGCGGGCGCGGACGGCTCGACGAGGCGCTGATGGCCGAGGCCGAACGCGCGCACCTCATGGCCGAGCAGGCGGGGTACGAATCCGAGTGGACGCGGGCCTGTGCCGAGCTCGACGTCCTGCGCGGCGTGGCGCCCGCGGGGCGCTACGCCGTCGCCACAGTGGAGGAGCCGGTGATCGGGCCCGACCCTGAGCCATTCCGGCTCGCGACGCTCGACCATCCGGCGCTCGAGGAGCCCCAGGCGCGCCGCCGGTCGGCCGAGTACATGGCGCGCGCCGAGCGGCGCCGGATCTGGCCGGAGCTCGAGCTCAACGCGTCCTACGGCTTTCGCGAGACCCTCGAGAACCCGGCGCACGGGCTCGTCACGGAGCAGGACGACATGTTCAGCGCCACGGTCGGTTTCATGCTCCCGCTGTTCGCGGGCGGCAACGAAGGCGCAAAGGCGCGCGAGCAGGACGCGATGGCGCGCGCCGCGGTCGCCGGCCGTCAGCGCACCGAGCAGATGCTGGCCGAGGAGGTCCTGATGGCGCACGCCGAAGCACGCGCCGCGGGCCGCATGGTCGGGCTGATCGCCGACACGGTGGTCGTGGCGCGGCGTCGCGCGCTCGAGGCCGCCTGGAACGCCTACGGTGCGGGATCGCTCGACCTGCGTGAGATCCTCGACGCCAGCCACCGTCTCTACGAAGCGAACGTCGCGCTCACCCGCGCGCGGATGGACCGTGCGCGTGCGGTGGCGCGCCTGATCGCGCGCACCGGACGCGGCGACCTGCTCGGCATCGCGCTGCCCGAGGAAAGGAGTGAGCCATGACGCACGAACCCGAATCCGCGCATTCCGCGCCGCCCCCCGGCGCCGGGTTCATGAGCGCGTTCCGCTGGACGCTGTTCGCGCTGCTCGGCGTTCTGGCGGTGGCGAGCGTGACCAGTTATGTCGTGAGCCGCCGCGAGCCGTCCACCGCGTCGGCCGCCGTCTACCACTGCCCGATGCATCCCTCCTACACCTCGTCCCGCCCCGGCGAGTGTCCGATCTGCGGCATGGACCTCGTGCTGATCACCACGCACGGAGCGGATTCGACCGCGGGCGCGATGCCCGGCCTCACCGAGATCGAGCTCTCGCCCGAGCGGGTCCAGCTCATCGGGGTCCGCACCGCCCGCGCCGAGCGCGCCCGGTTCGCGGCGCCGCTCGAGCTCGAGGGATTCGTGTCGCCCGACGAGTCGAGCCTCACGGAAGTGCGGCTGCGCGTGGACGGTTGGGTCGAAAAACTCCACACCGGGAGGGTGGGCGACGTGGTGCGCGCCGGCGATCCGCTCGTCACCCTCTACAGCCCCGAGCTGTTCCAGAGCGAAGGCGAATTCCTGATCGAATCCGACGCCGCCGACAGCGGCCGCCACGAGCGGTTCGACGCCGAAGCCGGACGTCGCAGACTGCGCCTGCTCGGCGTCCCCGACGACGAGATCGCGCGGCTCGAGCGGGAACGCACCGCGGCGACGCGGCTCACCCTGCGGGCGCCGTTCACCGGAACGGTGCTCGAGCGGAACGTCGTCGCCGGACAGCGCGTCGACCCGGAGATGCCGCTGCTCAAGCTCGCGGACCTCTCGCGGATCTGGGTGCTGGCGGATCTCTACGAGATGGACGTCGCGCGGGTGCGGGTCGCCGATCCTGCCATCTTCACGAGCGATGGACTGCCGGGGCGCACGTTCCGCGGCAAGGTCGATTTTATCTATCCGACGGTATCCCCCGAGACGCGCACGCTCCAGGTGCGACTCGCGCTCTCGAACACCGACGGCCTGATCCGCCCCGGCATGTTCGGCCGGGTGATGGTGACGCCGCGCGGACGCGAAGCGCTGGTGGTGCCGGCGGAGTCGGTGATCCGCACCGGCGAGCGCGACTACGTCTTCGTCGCGCGGGCCGGGGGCCGCTTCACCCCGCGCGAGATCCGGGCCGGCGAGAGCGACGGCGAGCGCATCGAGGTGCTGGAGGGGCTCGCCGTCGGCGACACGGTGGTGGCGAGCGCGCCGTTCCTGATCGACTCCGAGAGCCGCCTGCGCGCCGGGCTCGGCGGTGGCCACCGGTGATCGGCCGCATCATCGAATACTGCGCGCGCCATCGCGGGCTCGTGTTCGTGTTCACGAGCTTCGCGGTGCTGGCGTCCCTGGTCGCGATCCGGCGCATCCCGCTCGACGCCATCCCCAACCTCGGCGACCCGCAGGTGATCGTCTTCACCGAGTGGATGGGACGGAGCCCCGATCTGATCGAGGACCAGGTCACCTATCCGATCGTGTCGGCATTGCTGGGAGCGCCGAAGGTGCAGTCGGTGCGCGGGCAGTCGATGTTCGGCATGAGCTTCATCTACGTGATCTTCGAGGAGGGCACCGATCTCTACTGGGCGCGGAGCCGGGTGCTCGAGTACCTGAGCACGATGCGCTCGCGGCTCCCCGAGGGCGTCGATCCCACGCTCGGGCCGGACGCCACGGCGGTGGGCTGGGTCTACCAGTACGCGCTCGTCGACAAGAGCGGCCGCCACGATCTCGCCGAGCTGCGCTCGATCCAGGACTACCAGCTCCGTTACGCGCTCAACAGCGTGCCCGGCGTCGCCGAGGTGGCGAGCGTCGGCGGCTTTGCGCGGCAGTACCAGGTCGAGGTCGACCCGGCGCGCCTCCACGCCTACGGGCTCTCGCTGGCCGAGGTCACCGCCGCCATCCGGCGCGGCAACTCCGACGTCGGCGGGCGCGTGATCGAGATGTCGGGCCGCGAGTACTTCGTGCGCGGCCGCGGCTACGTGCGCGACCTCGAGGATCTGCGGAGCATCGGACTCGGCGTGAACCGCCGGACCGGAACGCCGATCCGGATCGCCGACGTGGCGAGGGTGGGCTTCGGTCCCGACATCCGGCGCGGCGCCGGCGAGCTCGACGGCGAGGGCGAGGCGGTGGGCGGCATCGTGGTCATGCGCGACCGCGAGAACGCGCTCCGCGTGATCGAGCGCGTGAAGGAGCGGCTCCGCGAGCTGGCCCCCACGCTGCCCGAGGGCGTCTACGTGAAGACGGTGTACGACCGCTCCGGCCTGATCCACCGCTCGATCGACACCCTCACCCACACGCTGGCCGAGGAGGCGGTGGTGGTGAGTCTGGTCATCTTCGTGTTCCTGCTCCACCTGCCGAGCACGCTGGTGGCCGTGCTGTGCCTGCCGGTCGCGGTCGGGCTCGCATTCATCCCGATGCACCTGCTCGGCATCGACTCCAACATCATGAGCCTCGGCGGCATCGCGATCGCGATCGGCGCCATGGTGGACGCCGCCATCGTGCTGGTCGAGAACGGGCACAAGCATCTCGAGACCGCGCCTCCGGGAGCGAAACGGGAGGACGTGCTGATCGCCGCGGCCAAGGAAGTCGGCCCGCCGATCTTCTTCTCGCTCCTCATCATCACGATCTCGTTCCTGCCGATCTTCGGGCTCAACGGCCAGGCCGGGCGCATGTTCCACCCGCTCGCCTGGACCAAGACGCTGGCCATGGCGTTCGCGGCCCTGGTCTCGATCACGCTCGCGCCGGCCCTCATGACGCTGCTCATCCGCGGGCGGGTGCGGCACGAGGCCGATCATCCGGTCTCGCGCGCGCTGATCGCGGTGTACCGCCCGTTCGCGTGGGTCGCGCTCAACAACCCGAAGACCACGGTGGCCATCGGGATCGCCGCGATCCTGTCGGCGGCGCCGATGGCGCTCCGGCTCGGCCACGAGTTCATGCCGGCGCTGAACGAGGGCGACTTCCTCTATATGCCGACCACGTTGCCGAACGTGTCGATCGAGGAGGCACGGCGGGCGCTCCAGATCCAGGATCGCCTGATCCGCTCGGTGCCCGAGGTCGAGACGGTGTTCGGCAAGGCGGGACGCGCCGAGACCGCGACCGATCCCGCGCCGCTCTCGATGTTCGAGACGGTCGTGAAGCTCAGGCCCCGCGAACAGTGGCGGGAGATCGACGTCGCGCGCTGGTATTCCGGGTTCGCGCCCCGCTGGACGAAGCCGATGCTGCGCCTCTTCTGGCCCGACCGCCGGCGGATCCAGTGGGACGAGCTGACCCGCGAGCTCGACGCGAAGCTCCACGTGCCGGGCTGGACCAACGCGTGGACGATGCCGATCAAGACCCGCATCGACATGCTGTCGACCGGCATCCGCACGCCGATCGGCATCAAGATCCTGGGCTCGAATCTCGACACGCTGGAGCGGATCGGCGTCGACCTCGAGCGCGTGCTGTCGCAGGTGCCGAACACGCGCAGCGTGTACTCCGACCGCAACACTGGCGCCTCCTACCTCGACATCGTTCCGGACCGCCACGCGCTGGCGCGGCTCGGCTTGTCGATCGGCGACGTGCAGGACGTGATCGAGGCCGCGGTCGGCGGCGAACCGGTGTCGAGCACGGTCGAGGGACGCGGGCGCTACACGATCAGCGTGCGCTACCCGCGGGCGCTGCGTCAGGACCCCGAGGCGCTGCGCCGCATCCTGGTTCCGCTGCCGATGGGCGCACGGCCCGCGAGCGGCGGCGGCACGGACGCCATGTCGGCCGCGGCTGGACCCTCGCCCGCATCGGGTGGCGGCGGCGCGCCGCACGTGCCTCGTGCTGTCGGTGGGCGGGCCTGGCCCTGAGTATCACAAGTTCGAAAGCGCGTTGACGACTCCAGTGCGTCCGGTGCTTGTATCGCTCCAACGACCGCCGTTCAGAGATTTCACGGCGGAAGAGTTCATTAAGATGCTGAATTGTCTCGGCGCCAAGAGCGTTCCAGATGGCTGCGTCAGCGCGTTTCACGGCAGTGGTGTCACTCTCGGCCAACTGGGCGATGCAGCCATTTATTGGCGCGCGGGCGAGGGACGCTGATACGAATGCGAAGCCAGGTCGATGGAGGATACCGCAGGCACCGATTCGTCTG
>DAIUEO010000145.1:0-4670 GCA_036845125.1 Candidatus Eiseniibacteriota bacterium
GCCGGGCTACGGCTTCATGGGTGGGATCCAGGACTATCCGCAGAGCCGCGGCGGCGTCGAGCAGTCGATCCGCGAGGCGTTCGCGGCGGCCCGCGACTACGGCCTCGAGCGTGCCCAGTGGAAGAAGGGCTCGCCCGGTTATCCGCCACGCCGCGATCTGCAGAAGGAGGCGGTGCTCGAGATCCTCCAGGGCAAGCGCCTGATCCACAGCCACTCGTACCGCCAGGACGAGATCCTCATGCTCATGCGGGTGGCCGACGAGTTCGGCATCCAGGTCGCCTGCTTCCAGCACGTGCTCGAGGGATACAAGGTGGCCGACGAGATGGCGGCCCACGGCGCGAACGCGAGCACGTTCAGCGACTGGTGGGCGTACAAGTACGAGGTGATCGACGGGATTCCCTACAACGGCTACCTGATGTGGGACCGCGGCGTGACGGTGTCCTACAACTCGGACAGCGACGAGCTGGCGCGCCGCCTCAACACGGAGGCGGCGAAGGCCGTGAAGTACGGCGGTGTTCCACCGGAGGAGGCGATCAAGTTCGTGACCCTGAACCCGGCGAAGCAGCTGCGCGTGGACCAGAAGGTGGGATCGCTCGAGCCGGGGAAGGATGCCGACTTCACGATCTGGAACGGCAGCCCGCTGTCGCCGTTCTCGCTCTGCGAGCAGACCTGGATCGAGGGCCGGCGCTACTTCGACCGTGCCTCCGATCTCGCGGGCCGGAAGGCGCTCGAAGCCGAGAAGATGGCGCTGATCGAGAAGGCGCGCCGTGCACGGCGCGAGACCCCGGGCGCGGCGCGGATGGCGCGACCGGCGTACCTCGAGCAGTCCGACGTGAGCGGGAACACCTGCGGCGGCGAGCTCGATCGCGGGCACCGCGCCGAAGAGGAGGGCGAGCGATGATCCGCATGCCGCGCTTCATCCGGGCGGGCTTCGCGCTCGCAATGTTGATGGCTGCCCCGGTCGGCGCCGAGGTCACGGCGCTCGTGGGCGGAACGGTCCACCCGGTGAGCGGGCCGGACATTCCCAATGGCACCGTGCTCGTCGACGGCGGGCGCATCACCGCGGTCGGCGCCGCGCTGCAGCCGCCGGCGGGGGCACGGATCGTTTCGTGCTCGGGCAAGCACGTGTATCCGGGGATGGTCGCCGCCAACACGGTGCTGGGCCTGGTCGAGGTCAACAGCGTTCGCGGAACCGTGGATGCCACCGAGGTGGGGGATCAGAACCCGAACGTGCGGGCCGAGGTCCAGATCAATCCCGAGAGCGACCTGCTGCCGGTGACACGGGTGAACGGGATCACGAGCGCCGTCGTGATGCCGCGCGGCGGCGCGGTGGCCGGCAGCGCCGCGCTCATCAAGCTCGATGGCTGGACCTACGAGGACATGACCCGCGCCGCTCCGCTCGGACTCTTCGTCCAGTGGCCGGAGAAGAGCCCGGGGGTGACCGACGAACAGCGGCGCCGGCGCGAAACGGTGCTGGCCGCGATCCGCACCGCCTTCGAGGACGGGCGCGCCTACGTGCAGGCGCGACGCGCCGAGGGCAAACCCGGAGTTCCCCGCCACGATCGCGACATCAAGTGGGACGCCATGGAGAAGGCGCTCGGCGGATCGATCCCGATGCTGTTCCAGGCGCGGGGCGTGGCGGCGATCCGCGAGGTGCTCCGATTCGCCGACGAACAGGGACTGAAGCGCGTGGTCCTCGTGAACGCGAACGAAGCATGGCGGCTCGCCGACGAGATCAAGGCGCGCGACATCGCCGTGATCACGGACTCCATGCTCGAGCTGCCGGGCGCCGGTAACGAGTCGTACGACGACGCGTTCACGGTCCCCGAGCGGCTGCACGCCGCAGGAATCCGCTACTGCATCTCGGACGGCGGCTCGGCCTTCGGCACTTACAACGCGCGCAACCTTCCCTACAACGCGGCGATGGCGTCCGCGTTCGGGCTGCCGCGCGACGAGGCGCTGAAGAGCGTGACCCTCTATCCGGCGCAGATCCTCGGCGTCGCCGACCGGGTGGGCTCGATCGAGCCCGGGAAGCTGGCCGACCTGGTGGTCACGAACGGGGACCTGCTCGAGATCACGACGCAGGTCGAGCGCGTGTTCATCGACGGGCGTGAGGTGTCGCTCGAGACGCGGCAGTCCCGGCTGTTCGGCAAGTACGACGCGAGGCCGCGTGGAGCCAAAGCACGCCCGAGGTGATTCCGATGAGAGGCTTGCGGATCATGATGGTCGCGGCCGCGACTGCCGGGCTCGCGCTGTGGGCATGGAGCTCGGGGACGGTTGCCGCCGACAAGGCGGACAAGAAGGAGAGCGCGCCGCGCCCGGTTGCCGACAGCGCCGGGCTCGCGGTGGCCGCGCAGCTCTTCACGAAGAACTGCGAGCTCTGCCACGGCAAGACCGGCCACGGCGACGGTCCCGGAGCGGCCGCCCTGAACCCCAAGCCGAGGAAGTTCGCCGACCCCAAGTCGTTCAAATCCAAGGACGACGACGGGGTATTCAAAGTGATTTCTAAAGGTGGGGCGGCGAACGGGCTCTCCCCGGTGATGCCGCCATGGGAGAAGGTGCTCACCCGCGACCAGATCTGGCTGATGGTGTCCTACGTGCGCGGATTCGCCGCCCGGGAGAGCCTGAAGAAGGTGTCCGCCAAGTAGGTCAGAGCGGCACTTCGGTCGCCGGCGCCCCGTTCGTGATCCAGTTGCGGATGCGGTCGATCGTGGGCTGGGAAAGGGGAGGGCCGCCGAGCGGCATGGTCTCACCGCCCAGGGATTGCAGACCGACCGTGATCGCGATGTAGAGACAGCTGCTGTCGGCCACCCCGGGCTGGACCCGATTGATGGGCGTGCCGAGATCGGCCGAGCAGTTGAACGAGACCACGCCGATCAGGTGCGCGTAGGAACTGTCGGCCGAGAGGTTGAGGCCGGCCGGCGGCGTCGGGCCGTCGTGGCAGACGATGCAGGTGTTGGTGAACACGCTCTGGATCGAATCCGGCGTGACGAAACGGGTTGGCGCCGGGCCCGTGGGCGGCGCGATCTTCTCGGTGCAGCCCCACGCGGCGAGCGCCACGGTCCCGGCGAGCACCGCGAGCCGTCGGAAATCAGTAGGCGACATACACCATCCCCACCAGCTCGTGAACGTTGGGTGAGGCCTCCGGGATGATCTGCCGGTAGCTGAGCTTGAGGTCACAGAACGGAACCAGGGTGAGGTCGCTCTCCAGGAGGAACCGCTCGGCCGCGTTGCCCGGCACATCGCGGTTCACATCCGAGAAGTCGTACTTGCCCCGGAAGAGCACCCCGCGGTTCAGCCGGTAGTCGGCTTCGAGGAACGTGGCGAGCAGGTTGCGCTTCACACCCGCGCCGTCGTCATCGGTGCCGGCCCCGATCTCGCCCATGACCGTGAACGTCGGGATTCCCGGCACCCGCATCAGGGCATACCCGCCCCAGCGGGTGGCGCGTGCACCATTCGACGTCGAGAAGTTGTCGTAACCCGAGACCCCGAGGAGGCCGTCGGGGAACGTCGACATCAGCTTGACCGCCGTCGCCTGGGCCTTGTTCTGGAACGCCCCGCCGCCGTTGGTCAGCGAGGCCGCGAGTTCCATCCCGCCGCGGAACAGGTGTGCGGCGACGCCGGACTCGGTGACACGCGGATCGTACGGGAGCAGGCCGCCACCGCGGCCCGTCGAACCGCCCAGGAACCCGCCGCGCGTCGCGCTCTCGTGCTCGTCCTGCCTCAGGCCGAACACCGGTCGCACCTTGCCGGCCTTGATCGCGAACCTGCCGCCCGAATCCTGAATCAGCGCGAACAGGTCGCGCGTCACGTCCCCCGAGAACTCTCCGAAGTCGCGCGCCATGACGATCGCCAGCTGGGACATGGGCTGGAGCACGACGTTCAGCGTTCCCTGCATCTGGTAGAAGGAGGAGAGGTCGGTTTCGTCGAGGGCTTCCTGGTGCGCGGAATAGATGTACGCGAGCCGGGTGTTCGCCCCGAGATAGAGGGCGTCGCCGATCCGGTTGGAAGCCGGAAGCTCGGCCCACCGCGGGTCGGGGTCGGGCGTCAGATCATGACGCTGCTTCCCGTAGGTGAACCCGATCGTGTTCCGCGGGCCGCCGCCGTTGGGATCGAAATGGCAGCCCCGGCACGTCATGCCGGTGCGCGCGGCGTACATGGGAAGCGAGGCGACCGGGCGCGCGGCCATCAGCGCCGCCGCCAGGGCCGCCACGACGAGGATGGCCGCCGTCCCGAGCCTCACAGGGGGAGAGGACATGCGGATCATGCTAGCATCCTGCCCGTCGAAGAATAAAAGTCGGAGGTCGCCCGGTGGATTCCCCCCGTCTCGCCGTCGAGATCGCCGCCCTCACCGACACCGGACGCGTCCGTCCGGTGAACGAGGACGCGTTCCTGGTGTTCCGCGTCGGCCGCTACATGGAGCGGCGGATGAGCAGCGGACCGTTGCCCGGAGTCCCGGAGCGCACCGATGACTTCGGCGAGGTGATGATCGTCGCCGACGGCGTCGGCGGCCGCTCGGCCGGCGAGGTGGCGAGCGGCAGCGCGCTGATCGCCACCGTGCAGACCATCCTCGCCTCGCCACAATGGGCGCTCAAGCTCGACGATCCCGCGACCCGCGAGGCCGAGCTCGAATCGCTTTCCATTCGTGCGCGCGGATACCTCAAGCGCGT
>DAIUEO010000145.1:4680-8459 GCA_036845125.1 Candidatus Eiseniibacteriota bacterium
GGGACGAGATCCTGCAGATCGCGGACCTCTATCTCAAGCGCGTCAACGAGCAGGTGCGCGAGCGCGCGGCGCGCGAACCGGGCCTCGCGGGGATGGGAACGACGCTCACCGGGGCCTACGTGCTGGGCCACGACCTGTTCGTGCTCCACGTCGGCGATTCGCGCGCCTACCTCCGCCACGAGGGACGCTTCCTGCGGGTGACGCGCGATCACACCATGGCCCAGGAATTCGTGGACCTCGGCGTGATGTCCGAGGCGGACGCCGAGCGCCACCGGCTTCACCACGTGCTGACCAAGGCGATCGGTGCCACCGAGGGCGAGCTGTCCGGCGATTTCCACCACTTCGACGTGGCCCATGGCGACCGGCTGGTGCTGTGCTCGGACGGGCTCACCAACGTGGTGACGGAAGCGGAGATCGCCGCCATCCTGAGCCAGTATCCGGACAGCGAGAAGGCATGCCGGGCGCTGGTCGACGGGGCGCTCGAACGCGGCGCTCCCGACAACGTGACCGTCATTGTCGCCGGCTTCCACGACGCCCCGCAATCCTGATAACGTTCCTGCCTGAATCCCTCCTGAACGAACATCGGAGGTTCACCATGCACCGCTTCCAGGAAGGTCTCATGCGACGCTTCCCGGCGCTCCCCGCGCTCGCTCTGCTCCTCGTATTCGTGTTCGCGTGTGCCAAGGTGCCGCTCACCGGGCGCTCGCAGCTCAACCTGGTCTCCTCGTCCGAGATGCTCTCGATGAGCGAACAGCAGTACCACGAGTTCCTGCAGGAGCATCCGCCGAGCAAGGATGCCGCGGGCACCACCCAGGTGAGGCGGGTCGGCGGGCGGATCCAGAAGGCCGTCGAGCGCTACATGAACGACAACGGCTACGGCAACCGGATGCAGGGTTACCAGTGGCAGTTCAATCTCGTCGACGACCAGCAGGTCAACGCCTGGTGCATGCCGGGCGGGCGCGTGGTGGTCTACTCCGGTCTGCTGCCGGTCGCGCGCGACGACGCCGGTCTCGCGGTCGTGATGGGACACGAGATCGCGCACGCGGTCGCCGAGCACGGCGCCGAGCGGATGAGCCAGGGCATGATGGCCCAGCTCGGCGGCATCGCACTCTCCGAGGCACTGAAGACCCATCCGGCGGAAACCCAGAACCTGTGGCTGCAGGCCTACGCGGTGGGCGCCCAGTACGGCGCAATGCTGCCGTTCAGCCGCGTGCAGGAATCCGAAGCCGACCACCTCGGGATCATCTTCATGGCGATGGCCGGCTACGACCCGAAAACCGCCGCCGAATTCTGGAAGCGCATGGCCGCCGCCAAGCAGGGGAGCGGTGCTCCTCCCGAATGGCTGAGCACCCACCCGGCGGACGAGACCCGGATCAAGAACCTCGAGGCGCTCATTCCGGAGGCGATGAAGTACTACACGCCGTCGACATCGGCGGCCGACTAGCCGGCATCCACGAGTACCGCCTCAACCAAAGCAGGAGGTGTCGTGAACGTCTCGCGTCGGGAATTCATGGCTGCCGGCGGCGTGCTCGCGGCGTCGATGCTCGCCCCGGGGCGACTGCTTGCGGCGCTCGAGAAGAACGCCACGCCGATGCCCGCCCTCACCAAGTGGTCCGACGTGCGGGCCCAGTTCGCGCTCGCCCCGGACCTGCTCCACTTCACGAGCTTCTTCTTCGCGTCGCATCCCAAGCCGGTGCGTGCGGCGATCGAGGACTTCCGTCGTGCGCTCGATGCGAACCCGGTCCTGACGGTCGATCACCACATGTTCGAATCCGAGACCGCGAACCTGCAGCGGCGGGTGCGCGAGGATATGGCGCCCTACATGGGTTGCAGCGCGGACGAAATCGCGCTCACGCCCAACACGACCACCGGTCTCGCGCTGGTCTACCACGGCCTGTCCCTGAGCCCCGGGGACGAGATCCTCACCACGACTCACGACCACTACTCCCACCACGAGTCGATCCGCATGGCCACCGAGCGCGCCGGCGTCTCGTGGCGGCGCGTCCCGCTCTACGACCGTCCCGCCGAAGCCTCCGTTGCGGAGATCGTGGAGCGGGTCCGTCGCGCCGTGAAGCCCGAGACCCGCGCCGTCGGCGTCACCTGGGTGCATTCGAGCACCGGGGTGCGCCTGCCGATCCGCGCCATCGCCGATGCGCTCGCGGAACTCAACCGCAACCGCGACGAGGAGCGGCGCGTGCTGCTGGTGGTGGACGGCGTCCACGGTTTCGGCTGCTCGGAGGAAGCGGTCGCGGACCTGGGCGCGGACTTCTTCTGCGCGGGCACCCACAAGTGGATGTTCGGCCCGCGCGGCACCGGGATCGTGCGCGCTGAGGCGCGCAACTGGGCGAAGGTCCGCCCGATCGTTCCCACCTTCTCGGAATGGGAATCGTTCGAGAAGTGGATGGCCGACGCCCGGCCCGCAAGCCCGATGAATGCCGCCCGCTTCACCCCGGGTGGCTTCGTGGGCTACGACCACCAGTGGGCAATGGGCGCCGCGTTCCGCTTCCACCAGCAGATCGGCCGGGCCCGCGTCGCTCAGCGCATCCGCGAGCTCAACGACCAGTGCAAGACCGGGCTCGCCGGGATTCCCGGCATCACCGTGCACACCCCGAAGGATCCCGCACTGTCCGCGGGAATCGTGTGCTTCGAGGTGCAGGGCGTGGCGGTCGACGCCGTCGTGAAGCGGCTGCTCGAACAGAAGATCGTGGCGAGCGCGAGCCCGTACCGCGACTCCTACCCGCGGCTCGCCCCGAGCCTCGTCAACAATCCCCAGGAAGTGGAGACCGCACTCCGCGCGGTGCGCGGGATCGCCGGAACCTAGTACGCGAAGACGGTTCCCAGGCGCACGATGATCTGCTCCGTGGTGCGGTCCTTGCGCTCCACGTTCACGGTCGTGCCGGTGTTCGTGATCTCTCCGGGCACCACGTACATGTGGCCGCCGCCGGAGCGGTACTCGGCGCTCAGCTCGACCATCGGACCTTCGGCCGCCTTCTTGCGGATGCCGACACCGGCGCTCCAGGCGAACGCGATGCGGGAGTCTCCGAACTTGGAGTTGTAGGGCGCGCCGCCGGCGGTGCCCTTGAGGTCGCTCTCCGTCCAGTAGGTGTTGAAGCCGGCGGTACCGAACAGGAACGGACTCATGTCGCCCGAGGCCTTCGCGAACTCGGGGCCGATCCCGAAGAACAGGCTGCCGTTCTTGGTCTCGAGCTCGAGAGCCGAGTTGGGTCCGAGGTTGCCCTGCGGAATCGACTGGGTGCGCGCGAAGTTGTAGAGGAATCCGAAGCTCGAGCGCACCGCGAACGGACGATCGGGCTTGCGATAGACGACGTTGGTGCCGTCGACCCCGAGTCCGAATCCGGCGATCTCGCCCCAGTCACCCATCGGGAACCCGGCCATCGTGTAACCGCCGACGAGATACGAAGGCTGCTGCGCCTGCGAGACGGTGGCGCCGAAGATTGCGGCCGCCGCGGCGAGTGCCACCGGCAACCATGCGCGCTGGGTTCCCATCGTTCCTCCGAATTGAACAGGGTGGCTTCCGCCGACACTCCTGGCTGGAGAGCCAAGCGGGAAGAGTGGCGACGAAAATACTCATGGAACCCGGAGCGCGCAAAACGTTGGTTGTGGAGCGAAGAATGTAGCTGGCGGGGTTCCTGCCAAGAGCCGGTGCGTGAGCGAGCGCACCGGCTCTTCCTTCATCCCCCCGTTCTGTCCCAGACCGTGGTGCCGCTTCCACTTGGACCCGACCGGCTGGCAGTGGATCCACTTCGGCTCCTACTCCC
>DAIUEO010000146.1:0-8394 GCA_036845125.1 Candidatus Eiseniibacteriota bacterium
GGCGCTCACGAATGATTCCTTCATCGACCTTGTCCGATTTTTTGCCGCGGATTCTCCGGTGCTCCCTGTCGCGCGGTGCTCGTTGGCTGAACACTCAATTGCATGAATCCCCGAATTGATCTTCTCTGGTCACTTGCCGCTGCTGTGGCTTGCGTTGCGTTTACCTCGTCCGCAGGTTCGCGCATTGACCGCCACGCACTGGTCACCCGTCACAACGTGACACTGCGCGAGTTCGATGTGGAGAATCCGCTTACGGTGGGCAATGGCGAGTTTGCCTTCACCGTGGACGCGACGGGCCTGCAAACCTTCGGCGAGCAATTCACGAATACCATTCCGCTCGGCACGCTGTGGGCGCCCAACCTCACTCCCGGCGGAAGCCTCGGGCGCTACTCGAACGGCGAGCTGGCGCGCGGAAGGTCGTCGAACAGGGGCTGCGGACTGCCGGACAGCGTACCTTCGGAATTGCCGTGACAGCTGCAGCCCGCGGTCGCGAGGACGCGGCCCCGGGCGAGAGAGGCGGAATCGGTCGCCGCCGCGAAGTCCGTCACCGCCCGTCGTCGGGGCGTCTCGAGCGCCATCCATCCGAGACCGGTCAGCGTGGCGAGCGTGAAGACGCCCAGCGCCAGCACCGCGATCAGGAAGCGCACCACGAAGGCCCCAGGCCCCAAGGAATCACCCCTCTTTCACAGATACGGGGGGCGCCTCGAGGCGCCCCCCGCCACATGCCGAAAACCCGCGAGGCCGTGGACTCAGATACGGCGGCGTCCGCCTCTGCGCGCGAACACTTCGCCCAGGTAGGAGTTCACCTCGCTACGCACGATCTCGGGGAGCAGGGTGCGGATGCTCTGACGCACCTGCTCGCGGAGCTGGACCTCGAACCCGCCCACTCCCGCCGCCACCGCGGCCACCGCAACAGTGCCCCGGCGGCGAGCGGCGCCCATTTTCTTCCGCCACGAGTAGTAGGTCACCGGAGTCACGCCGAATTTCTTGCGCACGTCCGCCGCCGTCAGCCGATCACGAAGCGCGGTCGTAAGGATCGTCTTGCGCTGCTCGGGTGTATAAGACTTGCGTCTGGCCATGAAAACTCCTGTACGTCCACCGCAGTGGAGCATGAAGAAAACATAACAAGCGGCCATCTGAATCGCATCGATTGATACTGTAGAAACCGCGGTCATGCAAGCAGTGCGAATTCCCGAAGCTCGTTCCACCCGTGACGGGCCAGGGCTTCACGCCAGAGCGCGCGCCGCCGCGGCGCCATGAATACCAGCACGACGGGAGGCGCCATTGTTGCGAGCGTGTCCGGCCCGGGGCGGGGCGCCTCGATGGCTCGAACCTCGCGCCCCGTGCGCTCGAGAACGCGCCGCCAGCGCTCGAGGCTGCCGCCCACGCCGACCAGGGTCACGGTGGTACGCCCGGCGAGAAGCCCGCGCTCGAGCGTGTCGAGCTTCAAGGCCTCGAACGCCGCGCGATGGTAACGGCGATCCGTGCGCGTCGAGCTCCCGGGATGCTGACGCCACGCATACAGCGTTTCGGGTCGCTTGGCGAAACGCGCCCCGGATTCGTACAGGCGGATCCAGAGATCGAGATCCTCGGCCCAGTGGCGATGAGTCCACCCGCCGATGCGCTCCACCGGTTCGCGGCGCATCATCGCGGAGCCGTGTGCCAGCGGGCTCTCCATGAGCAGGTCGCGGGTGATCTCCTCGTGGGTGAGGAGCGTGTTGTGCCAGTCCTCCCATCGGCGCATCCCGCGCGTCACCGCCGCGCTCGGAAACAGGCGGACCCGGCAGCCCACCGCCGTCACGTCGGGATGCTCGGCGAGGTGGCGGAGCTGGATCGCGAATCGCTCGTGGTGCGAGATGTCGTCGGCGTCGTGACGGGCGATCACCGGGGAGCGCGCGTTCTCGAGTGCGAGATTCAGCGTCGCCGGCAGTCCCTGGGCCGGTGCCCGCAGGACGGTGAGCCGTGGTTCGCCGCGCGAGGCCCGCTCCAGGCGCTCGCCCGAGCCGTCGGTCGAGCCGTCGTCGACCGCGATGATCTCGTAGTCCCGGAACGTCTGGACCGCGAGCGAGGCCAGCGAACGGCGCAGGAACGGGCCGGCGTTCCTCACCGGGAGCAGAACCGAGAGCGCAGGCACGGCAGGGACGCTAGCAGAGAGCCGCGGCATGGGAATAGACTCCGGCCGGACCGCCGGGAGGGGTATGGCGAATCGCGTCACGCTGAAGCTCGAGACCGTGGAACAGGGCCTGCGTTTTTCGTACGAAGCCGGAAGTGGAACCCGATCGATCATCGACAGCGGTCCGGGCCTGGTGGCGCCGAGCCCGGTCGAGATGCTGATCGCCTCCCTCGGCGCCTGTCACGCCATGGACGTGATCGCAGTCCTCCGGAAGAAGCGTCTGACGGTGACCTCGTACGAGGTGAAGGTCACCGGCGAGCGTCGCGAGGAGCACCCACGCGCCTTCACCCGGATCGACGTGCTTCACGTGCTGCGCGGGGTGAAGATTCCCGCGACGGCGGTCATCGAAGCCGTCCGGTTGACGGACACCAAGTACTGCACGGTTCACGCGTCGATGAGCGAAGCCATCGAGATCACGAGTCGTTACGAAATCCTGCCGGAAACCGGCGACGGCCCCGTCACCGCGGGGACCGTGCACGTCACGCACGGCGGCCTTCACGAGGCGTCCGATGCATGAATCCCGAGGAGCGTCGATGTCGGAGAGTGAACATCGAATCGAGAAGGACAGCATGGGAGAGATGAAGGTGCCCGCCCGGGCCCGCTACGGGCCGCAGACCCAGCGTGCCGTCGAGAACTTCCCGATCTCCGGCCGGCCGCTGCCCCCGGCCTTCGTGCACGCGCTCGGGCGTCTCAAGCAGATCGCGGCACGGGTGAACGCCGAGCTCGGGCTCCTCGATCCCGCGCTGGCGCGCGCGATCGACGAGGCGGCGGGCGAGGTGGCGGGCGGGCGCTGGGATGCCGAGTTTCCGATCGACGTGTTCCAGACCGGGAGCGGCACCAGCACCAACATGAATGCCAACGAGGTGATCGCGCACCGTGCCTCGGAGATCGCGAAGCAGAAGATCCATCCCAACGATCACGTCAACTTCGGCCAGAGCAGCAACGACGTGATCCCGACCGTGGTCCATGTCTCGGCGGCCCTCGCGATCCGCGAGCACCTCCTGCCGGCGCTGAAACACCTGAAATCGGCGCTCGAGGCGAAGGCGAAGGAGTGGGACGGCATCATCAAGAGCGGGCGCACGCATCTCATGGACGCCACGCCCATCCGCCTCGGCCAGGAGTTCTCGGGATACGCGTCCCAGGTCGAGCACTCGATCCGCCGCATCGAAGCCACGCTGCCCGACCTGTGCGAGCTCGCCCTCGGCGGCACCGCGGTCGGTACCGGGCTCAACACGCATCCCGAGTTCGGAGCGCGCGTGGCGCGGGTGCTCGCGGGCGAGACCGGCCTTCCGTTCCGCGAGGCCGAGAACCATTTCGAGGCGCAGGGCGCCCAGGACGGCGCGCTGTGGGCGTCGGCCGCCATGAACAGCACCGCCGCCAGCCTCATGAAAATCGCGAACGACATCCGGCTCATGAACAGCGGTCCGCGGTGCGGCCTTGCCGAGATCACGCTGCCTGCCGTACAGCCCGGCTCGAGCATCATGCCGGGGAAGGTGAACCCGGTGATCTGCGAGGCGGTGATCATGGTCGGCGCGCAGGTGTCGGGAAATCATCTCGCGGTGACGATCGGCTCGCAGTGGGGGCAGCTCGATCTCAACACCATGCTGCCGGTGATGGCGAAGAACCTGCTCGAGAGCATCGTGCTGCTGACGAACGGGGCGCGCGCGCTGGCGGACAAGGCGGTGTCCGGTGCCGTGGCCAACGAGGAGACCTGCCGCGGCTATGTCGAGATCTCGCCGAGCATGGCGACCGCGCTGAACCCGCTCATCGGTTATGACGCGGCGGCCGAGATCGCCAAGCGCTCGTTCAAGGAGCGCCGTCCGGTGCGGGAGCTCGCGGGCGAAATGACGAAGCTCACGCCGGCCCAGATCGAATCCGCGCTGGATCCCCGCCGTCAGACCGAGCCCGGCCTCGACCTCGGGGGCGGAGCCGGCGGATGAGTCTCGCGGCCCCGCAGACAGCGACGCTCATCGAGCGTCTCGAGGACGCGAAACAGCGTCTCGCGGGGATCGCCCACCGGACGCCGGTCATGACGTCGTCGACCCTCGACGCCCAGACCGGCGCGCGGGTGTACCTCAAGTGCGAGAACCTGCAGCGCATGGGCGCGTTCAAGTTCCGGGGCGCGTTCAACACGATCTCGCGCCTGCCGGCGGACGTGCTCGCGCGCGGCGTCGCGGCGTTCTCCTCCGGCAATCACGCCCAGGCGGTCGCCCTCGTCGCGCGCATCCTCGGAACCCGCGCGGTGATCGTCATGCCGAGCACGGCTCCGCGTCCCAAGCTGGAGGCGGTGCGCGAGTATGGCGCGGAGATCATCCACCACGACCTGGCGGGCGAGGGGCGTGAGGCGCTGGCTGCCCGGATCGCGGAGCAGCGCGGCCTCGCGCTGATCCCCCCGTTCGATCATCCCGACATCATCGCCGGCCAGGGCACGGCGGCGCTCGAGTTGTTCGAGGAGGTGGGGCCGCTGGACACATTGTTCGTGCCGGTCGGTGGCGGCGGGTTGATTTCGGGAAGCGCCATCGCGGCCCAGCTCGCGTGCTCCTCCTGCCGCCTGATCGGGGTCGAGCCCGAGGCGGGCGACGACGGCCGGCGCTCGTTCGAGAGCAGCCAGCGGGTGACCCGGCCGTGCGGCCCGACCATCGCCGACGGCGCGCGCACGCCGTCGCTCGGCGATCTCACGTTCGAGATCGTGCGGCGGCACGTTTCGCACATGACGGCCGTCCCGGACGCCGCGCTCATCGAGGCCATGCGCTTCGTCTGGGAGCGCATGAAGCTGGTGGTGGAGCCGACCGGCGTGCTGGGTCTCGCCGCCCTGCGCTCGCGGCGCGTGGATGTTCACGGTCAGCGCGTGGGCGTGCTGCTCTCGGGCGGCAACGTGGACCTGACCCAGGCGCCGGGCTGGTTCAGCTAGATTTCGAGCGCCTCGACCGACTCCAGGATTTGATCGAGCACCTGCTCCGGCGCGCTCCCCAGCTCGACGCGCTGCACCCGTCGCCCACGCCGTGAGAGCACCTCGAAGTCGCCGCCCGCCTGGGCGCCGATCAGCTCGGCGAAGCCGAACTGCGCACCCGGAATCGGCTCGTCGCCTTCGTCGGCCGTGAGCTGAAGGAAGATGCCGGTGTCGGGCCCGCCCTTGTGGAGCTGCCCGGTCGAATGGAGGAAGCGCGGTCCGTAACCGAGGGTGGTCGCGAGCCGCGTGCTGCGCCGCACCGCTTCGCGGATCTGCGCGAGCCGGCGCTCGAGCGCGGGGGTCGCGTGCAGGTAGGCGAGCAGCGCGAAGTAGTCGCCCGACCGCACGTGCTCGAACAGCGCCGCGACCGCCGCTCCGGGCGTGAGTCCGCCTCCGCCGTCCCGCCGCCCGCGATCGAGCGCGGCCTGGGTGGCGACCTTGGCTTCCGTGACATTGAGCTCGTCGAAGGGATTGACGCCGAGCACCTGGGCCATGGCTGCCGTCGCCACCTCCCAGCGATACATCTCGGCGCCGATCGCGTGCGCGTCGGACAGCCGCCAGCGCAGCACCGGATGTCCCGCTGCCGCGAGCGCGTCGAGCGCGCGCGCGGTGGCCGCGGCGGGTGCGCCGATCGACACCCCCGCAAACATGCGGTCGGCGCCGTATCCGGTCGGAACGCCGAGCGTCTCGCCCACGACCGGCAGGATGCCGCGGCCGTCCTTGCCGGTGCTCTCCGCGACGAGCTGCTCGATCCACGCGCCGAGCGGCTCGAGATCGGGATCGAGCGCGAGGTTAAGCTTGTCGTGGCCGAGCCGCGCGAGCTCGCCGAGCGCCGCGCCCAGCTCGACGCCGGTGGGCGGCTCGTC
Organism: Candidatus Eiseniibacteriota bacterium; assembly: GCA_036845125.1. Lineage (GTDB taxonomy): Bacteria > Eisenbacteria > RBG-16-71-46 > RBG-16-71-46 > RBG-16-71-46 > DAIUEO01. The sequence goes on from DAIUEO010000146.1 coordinate 5,990, forward strand.
CGCGCCGGACTCCGTGCGCCGAGATTCGGCGATGGCGCCGTCGAGCAGGCGTTCGAGGTCGGCGCCGATCAGGGACGCGGGCACGAGCCCGAACCGCGAGAGCGCCGAGTAGCGGCCGCCGATGTCGGGCGGATTGAGGAAGCAGCTCCGGTAGCCGCGCTCGGTGGCCAGGTGCTCGAGCGGGGTGCCGGGATCGGTGATGGCCACGAAGGAACGGCCGGCTTCCGCGCCGCGGCTCGCATGGACCCAGTCGAAGAAATGGCGCTCGAACGACGTGACTTCAATGGTGCCGCCCGACTTGGAGGAGACGATGAACAGCGTGTGGCGCGGATCCGCGGTCCGCGCGATCTCGCGCACCGCGGCGGGCGACGTGCTGTCGAGGATGCGGAGATCGAGCATGCCGGGCCGGACGTCGAGGATGCGGCGGAACACCTCCGGGGCGAGGCTCGACCCACCCATCCCGAGCAGCACCGCGTGCGTGAAGCCTTCGGACATGACCTCACGCGCGAACGCCGCGATCTCGGGGACCCCGGCGCGCAGGTCCGCGGGCGCCGTGATCCAGCCCAGCCGATTCGCGGCCACCGCCGCGTTGTCCGCACCCCAGAGCGTGGCGTCCCGCCGCTGGAGGCGCTCGCCGAAGCCGCTTCCCCGGAGCTGACGCCGGCGGGCCTCGACCGCCGTGCTCAGCGAGCCGAGCGAGTCTTTCGAGGCGGCGACGTCCATGGCCGTGCGGGGGAGTGGAAGCTCAGCGCCGCGCGACGATCTCGCGGACGCGGCCTTCGAGCGCCGCGACCAGCGCGTCCCAAGACTTCACGAAGGCGGTGACGCCCTCGGCTTCGAGCTCTTCGATGCGGCTCTCGAGCGGAATGCCGAGCGCGGGCAGGCGTGCGAACACGTATTCGGCCTCCTCGACATCCTGGGTGACCGTCTCGGCGACCGCGCCGTGGTCGTTGAATGCCTCGAGCGTCTGCGGCGGGACCGTGTTCACGGTGTCCGGTCCGACGAGCTCGTCGACGTACAGCGTATCGGGATAGGCCGGGTTCTTGGTGCCGGTCGAGGCCCACAGCGGCCGCTGGACGTTTGCGCCCTGCTCGGCGAGCACGGTGAAGCGTTGAGCTTCGAACACGTTCCGGAAGTTCCGATAAGCGAGACGCGCGTTCGCGATCGCGGCCTTGCCGCGGAGGTCCGCCAGCTCGCTCCGCGCCGGATCTCCGGGTATGAGACGTGGCAGCTCCTCTTCGATCGCCTTGTCGATCTTGGTGTCCACGCGCGACACGAAGAACGACGCCACCGAGAAGATGCGGTCGAGGGCTTCGCCGCGCTGGGCACGGGTCTCGAGTCCCGCGAGGTAGGCCTCCATCACCTGCTCGTGGCGCTCGAGGGAGAAGATCAACGTGACGTTCACCGAGATGCCGTCGGCGGTGAGCCGGGTGATCGCCGGCAGCCCTTCGGCGGTCGCCGGGACCTTGATCATGACGTTCGGACGCGCGACCGCCGCGTGCAGCCGTCGCGCTTCGGCCACGGTGCCCGCGGTATCGCGCGCGAGCCGCGGGTTCACCTCGATGCTGACCCGGCCGTCGAGGCCGGCGCTCTCCTCGCTCAGGGGGGCGAGGCGGTCGCAGGCTTCGCGGATGTCCTCGAGGATCAGCTCGTCGAGCAGCGCTTCCGGCGAGAGCCCCGCCGACACGCCGGATTCGATCGCGGCGTCGTAATCGGCGCTGCCGCCGATCGCCTGCTGGAAGATGGTCGGGTTCGAGGTGACGCCGCGCACGCCGGCGTCGCGCACCAGGCGGCCGAACTCACCTGAACGCAGGTGTCCGCGCCGGATGAAGTCGAGCCAGATGCTCTGGCCGATCTCGTGGAGCCGCGCGGCGCGGCTGGGGGTGGAGTTCATGGATGCAGCATGCCCGGCCCGCGGCGGGGAGGCAAGATTGTTGCGGGTCCTTCGGGGCTGGCCTAGGATCGAGGCAAAATTTTGCAGGTTCGAGGCCTACTCCGGAGACCCCCCGATGACCAAGCACACGAAGCTCCAGAACTGGGTGGAGGAAACCGCCGCCCTGTGCCAGCCGGATCGCGTGATCTGGTGCGACGGTTCGCCCGCCGAGTATCAGGTGATGCTCCGGATGCTGGTCCAGTCCGGGACCGCGATGTGGCTCGATCCCGAGCGCAAGCCGAACAGCGTCTACGTGCGCTCCGACCCCGGCGACGTCGCGCGGGTCGAGGAGTTCACCTTCATCTGCTCGCGCTCGCAGGAGGACGCCGGTCCGACCAACAACTGGCGCGAGCCGGAGGCCACCAAGAAGCATCTGCGCGACCTCTTCCAGGGTGCGATGAAGGGGCGGCCGATGTTCGTGATCCCCTACAGCATGGGCCCGATCGGCTCGCCGATCTCGAAGATCGGCGTC
>DAIUEO010000147.1:0-8351 GCA_036845125.1 Candidatus Eiseniibacteriota bacterium
AGCCCCAGTAGCGCGCGTAGGACTCGAACGCGTCGCGCACCGTGGGCAGCTGCTGGGGCCGCGGCCGGTCGGGGTTGTAGAACTGAGTCTGGTGGCAGTCGAGCGCCTGCATCCAGTCGTCGAAGTATTCGGTCACGTCGACGATGAAAGTGGGCAGCGTTCCCGGCGGGATGAAGTAGAAGTAGATCGCGCGCGCCTGGTGCGGCTCGCCTTCGACGGGCGCCTTGCGCAGGTGGGCGAGGTTGAAGGCGTTCGCCACGATCTGCCCGGTCTTGTAGTGATCGTTGTGCCCGAGCCCGCGCCCGATCGGCAGGTTGTAGTAGGGCGCGAACACGATCTGCGGCCGGTGGCGGCGGATCATCGCCGCGGCCCCGCAGCGGTTTTCGAACGTGTCCTCGACCCGGCAGTCGCCGAGATCGAGGTTCTCGCGGACATCGAGCTGCAGGATGCGCGCCGCCGCGGCGCACTCCTTGAGGCGCTCCTCCGGGGTCCCCCAGCCCATGTCGCCGGTCGTCATGTCCACGATCCCGGTGGTGTGCCCGAGAGCCTTCATCTTGCGGAGCACCGCTCCGGTGCCGATCTCGGCGTCGTCAGGATGGGGTCCAAAGGCGAGGAAATCGATCGACATCGCGCGCTCCGAACGGGATGGGAGGGAACCGGGCGCCCCAGAATAGTCGGCGCTGCCGGGACGGGACAAACCGCTCGGCCGGCGCTACGATGCCAGCGATCCGGCGCCGCCACGATGCCGCGACGCCACCGGGAGGTCGCAATGCTGTACTTCGCGTACGCGTCGAATCTCGACCCGGAGCAGATGAAGAGCCGCGCGCCGGGCAGCTCGGTCGTGGGGCTGGCGGAGCTGCGCGACCATCGGATCGCCTTCACCCAATTCTCGCAGGACTGGGGCGGCGGGGTCGCCAGCGTTCAGGCCGCCCACGGCGAGAGCGTGTGGGGCGTGCTGTTCGAGGTGACCGACGCCGATCTCGCCTCCCTCGACACCCACGAGAACTTCAGGGAGCCCGGCAACCAGCACAATTCCTACGAGCGCGAGCACGTCTGGGTCGAGCTGGTGCGGGCCGACGATGGGTCGCTGCCGCGCCGGCTGCGGGCGTGGATCTACGTCGGGAAAGCGTGGAATCCGACGGCGCCCTCAACGCGCTACCGCGACGCCATCGTGCGCGGGGCGAAGCAGCACCGGCTGCCGGACGACTACGTGGAGCGGCTCTCCGCCGTCGCCACTGCGCCCGAGGAGCCGGCCGTGGGCTCGTAGAGCTTCTCGAAGTACTCGCGCACCATGCGGTGCGAGGAGAAGCGCTCCATGCCGGTGCGAATGCTGGCGCGCATCATCCCGAGCCAGCGCGCGCGGTCCTTCCACGCCGGCAGGACTTGCGCCTCCAGCGTGGCGTAGAGGTTCTCGAGATCCCGGGTGTCGTCTCCGGCGGTGGCGTCGCCGATCGCCCAGCCGTTCACGCCGTGCTCGCAGCCCTCGGCCCACCAGCCGTCCAGGATGCTCAGATTCAGCACGCCGTTCATCGCGGCCTTCATCCCGCTCGTGCCGCTCGCTTCCAGCGGCCGCACCGGATTGTTGAGCCAGACGTCGGCCCCGCGCGTGAGCAGCCGCGCCACCGCGAGATCGTAGTCCTGAAGAAACACCACCCGTCCCGGGTATTCCTGCTCGGCGCGCGCGAGGCGCGCCACGATCGCCTTGCCGCCCAAATCCTGAGGATGGGCCTTGCCCGAGAAAACGATCGAGACCGGATGCTCGGCGAAGAAGCGTGAAAGCCGCGCCGGATCGCGCAGGATGAGGTCGCTGCGCTTGTAGCCGGCCGCGCGCCGTGCGAAGCCGATGATCATGTGGTCGGGATCGAGGCGGACGCCGTTCAGCTCCGCGATCCGGTCGACGAGATCCTGCTTGAGCGTCCGGCGTGCCTTCCAGAGTGCCTCGTCGGTGCCCGCGTCGCGGACCCGCTCGGACTGCCAGGTCCCGGGGTGCACGCCGTTCGTGACGTGGCCGATCGGCGCCGCGCCGGTGACGCCCGACCACATCGCCCGCGCGGTCTCGCCGTGAAGCGCGGAGACCGCGTTGGCGGCGCGCGCGAGGCGCAGCCCGGCCACCGTCATGTTGAAGGGATCGCCGCCGATCGCGCGCATCTCGGCGCCCGAGAGCTGGAGGCAGGCGCCCATGCGGCGGAGATCGCGCAGCGAGTGCTCCTCGTTCCCGGCCTTCACCGGGGTGTGCGTGGTGAACACGATCGAACCGCGCGCCTGTGCCCACGCCTCGTCGAAGCCCAGGCCGCGCTCCATGAGGTCCGCGATGCGCTCGATGCCGGCGAACACCGCGTGGCCTTCGTTGAAGTGATAGGTCGAGATCGGAACGCCGAGCCAGTCGAGCGCGCGCAGACCGGCGATGCCGAGCAGCATCTCCTGCGCGATCCGCACGTCGGTCCCGGCTTCGTACAGGCGGTGTGTGATCCAGCGGTCCTTCGCCCGGTACGGCTCGATCAGGTAGAGCGGGACGTTTCCGAACTGGTCGGCCACCCAGATGATGCAGGGGATCTCCTCGCCGCGGACCCGCACCCGCACGCGCACGCGCGCCTCTTTGAGGAAGGAGCTGTCGAAGGCCGGGTACTCCTCGAACGGCTGTCCGTCCGAGCCGATGTGCTGGACGCAGTAGCCGCGCTCCCACTTGAGGCCGACCGCCACCACCGGGAGCTCGAGGTCGTGCGCGGACTTGATGAAATCGCCGGCCAGCACCCCGAGCCCTCCCGAGTAGATGGGGAAGGACTCGTGGAGGCCGAACTCCATGCAGAAATAGGCGACGTGCGTGGGGCGCTGCATGGGACTCCTCGAGACCAACGAGAAGGGCGGACCGTGAGGTCCGCCCTCTCATTACCGATACCGGACCCGGCGGCAGCAGGACGGCCGGAGCCGCCTCACCGCGCGCCGCTCAGGCTTACTTCTTTGGCAGGAAATACCAGTGGAAGCCCAGGCTCGTAAGGCCGAAGGCATCGGTCGCCAGCACGGTCTGCGTCTGATCGCCGAGCGGCGGACCCAGGTCCTGCGTGAACGACGTGTACGAGATGCCATGACCCACCTGGACGGTGAAGTTGGGCGTGAACCAGTACTCGACGCCCAGCGCGAAATTGAGCGCCCACTGCGACGTGTCGTTGTCGAGATCGGCCCAGTTGAAGCCGGGACGGAAGAAGAAGGTCCCGTTCTCGGTGTTCACGAGAACCAGTGGCGCACCGAGGTCGATGCCGAACTGGGTCACCTCCGGTGCGTCCCCGCCCTGGTTGGCGAAGCCGAGACCGGCGTCGATGCCCCACTTCGGAGAAATCCAGATCCGGGCGCCGAGCGGAAAGTTCGGATCGTAGAAGCCGGGACCCCACATGCCCTTCAGTTCAACGGCGCCGGCGATCACCGGCACGGTGAGCATGAGCAATGCAGCAGCCGCGATGAGCTTCTTCATGAAAAGTGCACCTCCATGTGAGTGACTTCCCTGACCGCTCCCGCGAAGAAGTGTTGCCACCGGGCGGTCCTTCCATGCACTGCACCGACATGGCGCGCTCCCAACCGAACGTTGCGTGAAGGTTCGGTCGGGCCGGGTTCCGGCGACGCCTGCCAGCGGTGGCGCACGCTAGCAGAGTCGCGAGCGCCGTCAAGAGCGGGTCGCGCGCCGAAACGGCTAATTATTTGCCGGTGATGTCGACGGGGTCTCGGAGTCGTCGAGCACCCAGCGCACCGAGCGCGAGCACGGGCAGGTGCCGCCCACCCGCTTGAGGCGCGGCATCCTCTTGATCGCCTCCTCGACGGTGTACTCGCCCGCGACCACCTTGCGGAGCGTGTCGGCGTAGGAGCGCATGTCGCGCTGGGTGAGGTACGCCTCGGGCAGGTGCTTCGGCAGATAGCGCAGGTACTCGTCGACCTCGGTGAACTTCTCGCCCTCGACGCCGATCATCTGCCACGCCGGTTCGCCCTTGCGGCGGAAGAAGCGCCGGTCGGGCATGCGCAGCAGGTCCTCGTGTTCCATGCCGCGGTGCCGGCCGCGCGAGCGCTGGACCTCCTCGATCACCTCGTCCACTCGCTCGGGGCTGTATTCGGGGAAGCGGGCCCGGACGTAGCGCGAGTTGATGTCGTGGATCATGCGCGTGACCTCCTCGTAGTAGAGGTCCTGCGCTTCCCGGTTCTTCATGTCCTTGAAGCCGAACTTCAGGTTCTTGTCGCCGCCGCGCTCGTCGCCGAACATCTCGAGGCCGCGCGGCACCCACTTGTTGAGCGACTTCTGGATGACCTGCATGGTGACCAGCTGATCGCCCTGCGCGGCGCGCTGCGCCCACTTGCGGAGCGGGATCACGCCGGCCGCGAGGTGGAACGCCTCCTCGCGCAGCATGGCGGGCATCGAGTCGGCCATCGGCTTGTAGGCGCACACCTTCTGCATGGTGAGCTGGTACTTGCCGACGCGGTCGATGATCCCGGCGAACACGATGTTGTCGATGAACGAGTCGTACTCGACGTTGAAGGCGTCGAGCACGTGCGAGCCGGTCTGCATGGAGAGGATCTCCTCGACCATTTGCTCGCCCTTCACGCCGCCCGAAACGTGCGTCCAGTCCTGCGACAGCAGCAGGTGGAACATCTGGTAGCCGTGCCGCAGCTCCTCGGCCATCACCCTCATGACCCAGTAGCGGTCCTCGTCGTCCTGCGCGCGGTAGAGGGTGGCCGAGTGCTGCTGGATCGAGCCGAACTCGGTCGAGGCCTGGGCCCGGATGATGGCCAGCAGGTGGCGGGCTTCCTCCTCGGTCAGCTCGTCCGGCCGGACCCGCTTCTTCTCGCCTTGGTGCTCGCCGATGGTCACGAGATCGGAGGTGCCGATCTCCATCTTGGCGCACAGGCAGAACGTCTCGTCCTTGGGGAAGTACTTGTCCCAGTCCTCGATGAGGACGTCGTAGTCGGGCATCCAGTGGCGCCGCCAGTGCTCGACGGCGTCGTGGAATTTCTTGGGCAGGGTGGTCTGCTCGACCTTCATCATCAAGACGCTCCGTGGGTGTTCCGGGGGAGGTGGCGGCGGCGCCTCCCTAGTCACTGATGCCGGTGCGGGATGTGTGAGATGCCCGTGAAGGCTAACAGTTTCGGAGGCTTTTCGGCTATCCGAGCGGTCGTTCCAGGGCCTGCAGGCGGGAGGGCTGGAAACCGAGCGCATTGAGGAACCCCGCCACTCCCTGCTCGCCGGTATCCACCAGGGTCCGCACCGTGGCGGCCCCTTCCTTCCGGAAATAAGCGGCGATCGCCTCGAACATCTGCTTCCCGAGATCGCGGCCGCGATGCTCCGGGTCGATGCCGAAGCGCTCGATCCAGCCGCTCGGCTCCTCGAGCCCGAACTCGCCGGCGCGCAGATCGGCCAGCATGAACCCGACCACCTTGCCGTCCACGATCGCCACCTGCGAGGCGCCCGGATCGCGGCGGATGTAGTACATGACGCGGTGCTCCCAGACCTCGGGGCGATAGGCGCCCGAGATCTTCTCGTCGATGCGGCAGATGCTCTCGATGTCCAGCTCGTCCAGCGATCGGACGGTGGCGGTGCCGGTGGCGGTCATGGCGTTCTCCTTGTGTAGCAGGGTCCGGGCGCGAAGTTATCAGGTCGCAATGCGCGTGTCAGTGTGCGAGTGTCGCAGCGCACGTGACCACGCCCGATCCCACATCCCCGCCGGCCGCGGGCCGGCGCCTCACGATCCTCACCGCCATCCTGCTGTTCCTGACGGTCGTGCTGCCGATGGTCGTGCGCGCCATGGAGAGCTGGCTCGGCGCGCGGAACGGTCTCGCGCCGAGCGAGGTGGTGGGCTACGCGGTGTCGGTCGCGCTCGCGATCTGGGTGTTCCGGGTGGTGCGCCGTGAGCGGCAGATGGCCGCGCGGCACCTGGCGGAGGTGGAGCAGATCTCGCTCACCGATCCGCTCACCGGACTCGGCAATCGCCGCGCCTTCGAGCGCGACTTGGCCGTAGCGCTCAAGCGCGCCCAGCGCACGGGTGAGCCGCTGGCGCTGCTCTACCTCGATGTCGATCACCTGAAGGCGCTGAACGACCGCTTCGGACACGGCACCGGCGACGAGACGCTGCGCGTACTCGGCAGCGTGCTGCGCTCGACCACGCGGCTGGGGTCGGACGCCGCCTATCGCGCGGGCGGCGACGAGTTCCTGATGGTGCTCACCGGGGACCGCGCGGCCGGCGACGCGGTGGTGGCCCGGGTGACGGCCGCGTTCCTCGAGCGCTCGCCGCAGCACTCGCGGTTGAGCGCGGGCGTCGTGGTGTGGGATGGCGAGACGCCGGCCACGGTGCTGCTGCGCGAAGCGGACTCGCGCATGTACCGGCACAAGCGGCCGGGTCCGCTCGAGGCGGCCGTCTAGATGTGGAGTCTAGGCCCGTTGTTTACAGCGTGCCGGGAGTCGGCTGAAGGGAACGGCTCCGCGAGACTCCCCGCCATTGTGGTTTTCCGTACGAACGGCCGAAAGCAGGGCAGGCGCTACTGGAACGCGCCCCAGCGGACCGGTCGAAGGTAGCTCCGACTCCCCACGGTCAGCCGGACCGCAAACCGCCCGGGTGGCATCAGCGTGTCATGGCCGTCTCGTTTGTCCCACGAAACCAGGTACGCGCCGCTCGCCTGCCTGGTCTGGACGAGTCGCCGTAGTGTCGCGCCGCTCGGCTGCTCCACAGTCAGCCGTACGTCGGCGCCCGCGCGCGGAACCGTGTACCGTACCTCGATGGTCTGATTTGCCTGATGGCGGGTCGAGAAGAACGAGGTATCGGCGGCCAACCGCCAGTTCCGCCATTCCTCGGGTCGACGCACGACCTCGAGCGTGGTGTCGGCGTCGCACTCGTCGATCCATCCGTTGTGGTTCGCGTCGTTGGCGGTTCCCTCAGCAATGTCTACGCTGTCGGGCAACCCGTTGCCGTCGCAGTCGGACACCGCGCTGGCGAGGGCTTCGTAGTCCTCGGCGGTCATCTCTTGCACGGAGGCAGTATCCGTTGCCCCCGAGCTCGTTGATGCCGGCGGCAGAGTGGAGGCTCGTGCCAGAGGGAGTGCCCGGGAACCTCGACAAGCCGAGAGGCCGCACATCAGCCCGAATGCGAGAACCACACCGGCGATGGGAAACAGGTGGGAACGCACACCTGTCCGTCTGTAAAGGACGCCCAGAGACACCGCAGCTAGCGACCCTGTGTCACGGCGCCGTCCGCGCCGGGGCCCGCGGTTTTGTGGATCAGCTCGACCACGTCGCGCTGTTTCCGCTTCCACGGCAGCTCCCAGCGCACCGGCACGCCGTCCGATTCCTGCACGTGCCATTTCCGCGGTTCCGCCTCGCCCGCGAGGTCGTCCGCGAAGTCCGGGTCCACCGCCTCCCCCGCGCGCCATGCCCCGTCGTCCTCGTGCAGCATCGCACCCGCGGCGCGGCGTCCCACGCCGAGATGCCGCGTGAGCCACGTGATGATCCGCGGCCTCAGGTGCGAGATGACGTTGAAGCAGTCGTGGGCGCCCTGCGGGTAGTAGAAGAGCTCGCGCTCGCAGCGGGCGTCCTCGAAGATGCGCCACGCCTCGGAGCCGGGCGTGATGATGTCCTGCCCGCCACCCGCGACGAGCAGCGGCGCCGCGAGCCGCGGCAGGTCGTCCGCGAGCGTGATGCGGTCGATGAAGGGCTCCATCTCCGCGGCCTTGATGCCATAGAGCCCGGCCAGCTCGTTGCGCAGTGCCGCCAGCGTCACCCGCCAGTAGATGTCGGCCGAGTAGGGCGGGCTCACCGCGGCGACCGCGCGCACCCGCGAGTCGTGCGCGGCGATGCGGATCCCGACGTAGCCGCCGAGGCTCAGGCCGAGGATGGCGATGCGATCGGGATCGAGCTCGGGGCGGGTCTCGACGTGGTTCAGGATCGCCACCCCGAGCGGTCGCGGCTCGGCGACGGTGGTCAGGCGGTGGAAGGTGTTGCCGAGGCCGGGCCCGTCGAAGGCGATGGTCGCCACGCCCTCCTCGAGCAGCGCGTCGCTCCACCAGTGGAGCTCCTCCTTCACCGCGTTCGTGCCGTTGAAGATCACCACCACCGGCGCCGGCCGGGGACTCCGCGGCAGCCGCAGGTAGCCCTGCACCGCGCGCCGGCGGTACTGGATGTCGAAGTGGAGCGCCGGTGGGTCGTAGTAGGGCGCGCCCTTGGCGTAGGCGGCGACGCACGCCTCGTGGAGCGAGCGCTTGCGCGCGATGTCGAGGAACATCACGTACTGGGCGAAGTTGTAGAGCGCCGAGGCCGCGAGGAAGTTCTTCGCCGCCTCGCGGCGCTCGCCGCCGGCCAGCTGCTCGTCGCCCGTGCGCTCGCGCTC
>DAIUEO010000148.1:0-3663 GCA_036845125.1 Candidatus Eiseniibacteriota bacterium
CGACGAGGTGCTGGTACAGATGTGGGCGCTCGCCGAGGAAGGCCGCGTTCCGGAGGCCGAACGGGTGCGCATCCCGGACGTCGTGGACCAGCGCCGCACGCTGCTCGGCATGTCGGAGTCCGGCCTGCTGCTCGGGCCCGGTCCCACACTCGAGTTCACCCCGCGCGGCCGCTCGCGCGCCCGCGATCTCGTACGGCGGCGGCGGCTCGCCGAGGTGCTGTTCTCCACCACGATGAAGCTCCCCGAGCCCGAGATGGAGCTCGCCGCCTGCCGCATGGAGCACATCATCGATCCCGAGGTCACCGACCGGATCTGCTCGTTCCTCGGGCACCCGCGGCGATGTCCACACGGTCGGGCGATCCCGGCGGGCGACTGCTGCGAGCTGCCGATTGTCTCCTGAGGGTGGGGCGCGAGCGGTCCCGATCGCCGAGGTGCGCGCGCTGCTCGCTGCGGTGACGGTGCTCGACGTGCGGCCCGAGGCGGATTTCGAGTCCGCGCACGTCGCGGCGAGCGGCAACATTCCCGCGGACGATCTCGAGGCACGGCGACACGAGCTGCCGCCGGAGAGCAGCCGGGTGCTGGTGGTGGCGGCGGAGGCGCGTGCCGCCGAGCGCGCCGCGCGTGCGCTCGAGTCCCGTTTCTCCGATCTCGCATGGCTCGATGCGCCGGTCGCACGTCTGCTCGAGCGTGACGCGGAACGCGGACCGGGGACAAGGCTGTGGCGGCCGGCGCCGTTTCTCGAATCGGTGGCCGGCCCGATTCCGCGGGGACCCGCGCTCGATCTCGCGTGTGGCGCCGGGCGCGAAGCGGTGTTCCTCGCGCTTCACGGCTTCGCGGTCGAAGCCTGGGATCACGACCCCGATGCCCTCGCCCGCTGCGCGACGCTGGCGCGGCGCAGCGGCGTCGCGCTCGAAACCCGCGAGCGCGATCTCGAAGCGGACGACCCCGGAATTCCCGAGGGCGTGTTCGCGCTCGTCACCTGCTTCCGCTTCCTCCATCGACCGCTGTTCGCGGCCATCGAGCGAGCGCTCGCACCGGGCGGTCATCTCGTCTACGAGACCTATCGGGTCGGGCAGGAGCGGTTCGGCCGCCCGCGCCGCCCGCGGTTCCTGGTGGAATCCGGCGAGCTTCCGCGCGCATTCGCGGGCCTCGAGATCCTCGCGTACGAGGAACCGTCGCCGCCCGCAGGACCGCTCACCGCCCGGCTGCACGCACGACGCCGTTAGCACCGCACTCGTCCCCTGAAAATCCGGCGTCCGGAAATTGATGCGCTTGGGAATCGCGTTCCCACACGGGGCGCCTTCGGATCGCGACAGATGAGGGGTTATCCTCCGCCGACATGCCCCCCCTCCAGCAACGCCTCGGCCTTGCCATGCTGTTCCTCGTCCCGATCCTTGCCTGCAAGGCCGGCGGCCCCGGCCGCGGCGCCTTCGCGATGCCTCCCACGCCGGTCGAAGTCACCGACGTGAACCCGCAGACGGTGCGCGACCGCTTCCACGCGCTCGGCACGCTCGAGGCCGACCAGAACATCGAGGTGGTGAGCGAGATCGGGGGCAAGGTCCGGAGCATCAACTTCGTCGAAGGGCAGCCGGTCCAGAAGGGCGCCACGCTGGTCCAGATCGAGGACGCCGAGTACCGCGCCGAGGCCAAGCGCTCGGAGGCACAGCGCCAGCTGGCCGTCACCGATTTCGACCGCGCGAACAAGCTCCACGAGCAGAACGTGATCTCGACGCAGGAGCTCGAGGACAAGCGCGCGGGCCTCGAGGTGGCCGAGGCCAACGAGGAGCTGGCGAAGGCGCGGCTGGCGAAGACCCGCATCATCGCGCCCTGGAGCGGCCTCATCGGCCGCAAGCGCGTGTCGGACGGCGGCTACGTGAAAGCCGGCGACCCCATCACCGACCTGGCCGGGGTCGACGAGATCCGCGTCCAGTTCTCCGCCCCCGAGCGCTTCTTCGGCGCCCTCAAGTCCGGCATCGAGGTCAACATCACCACGCCGGCCTTCCCCGGCGAGACCTTCCACGGACGGGTCACCGTCGTGGATCCGATCGTGGATCCGGCGACCCGGAACGTGCAGCTCGTGGCGCGCATCCCGAACACTCAGCGCCGGCTGCGGCCGGGCATGTCGGCCAACGTCGCGGTGACGCTCCATGAGCGCACCCGCGCGCTGATGGTTCCCGACGAGTCGCTGTTCGCCGACGGCACCCAGACCTTCGTTTACGTGGTGAAGCCCGACAGCACCGTGACCAAGACCGCGGTGCGCACCGGAGCGCGCGACTCGTCGATGGTCGAGGTGCTCGAGGGTCTCGAGCCCGGCACCCGCGTGGTGAAGGCCGGGCATCAGAAGCTCTTCGAGGGGGCCAAGGTGATGCCGGTCGCGAGCCTCGAGGCGATGGCGCAGATGTCCGGCGGCGCGCCGGCCGGCCCGGGTGGGACGAAGGGCGCGGCGCAGGCCGCGGAGACCAAGCCCGACAGTGTGAAGGGCGGTGGCGGCAAGTGAAGCTCAGCGAGATCTCGATCGAGCGTCCGGTCCTCGCGACCGTGATGAGCCTCGCGATCCTGCTCTTCGGGGTGCTGTCGCTCACCTTCCTGCCGGTCCGCGAGTATCCCGACATCGACTCGCCGGTGGTGAGTGTCACCACCATCTACCGCGGTGCGAGCGCCCAGGTGGTCGAGACCGAGATCACCGACGTCCTCGAAGAGCAGCTCTCGACCATCGAGGGCGTCAAGCTCATCACCTCCTCATCGCAGGAGCAGGTGTCGCGCATCACGGTCGAGTTCAATCTCCGCCGCGACGTCGACGAATCCGCTAACGACGTGCGCGACCGCGTCTCGCGGGTGCGCGGCTCGCTGCCGCGCGACGCCGAGGAGCCGATCGTCGCCAAGCAGGACGTCAACGCCCAGCCCATCATCTGGATCGCGGTCAGCGGCCAGAACGCCGATCCGCTGCTCCTGACCGACGTGGCGGAGAACATTCTCTCCGAGCGCATCCAGCGTCTCGAGGGCGTGGGCGCGGTGTTCGTCGGCGCCGGCCGCCGCTACGCGATGCGGGTGTGGATCGATCCCCAGCGGCTCGCCGCCTACGGCCTCACGGTGGCCGACGTCGAGCGGGCGCTCCAGACCGAGAACGCCGAGATCCCCTCCGGCCGCGTGGAGGGCGTCAGGCGCGAGTTCGCGGTGCGCACCCGCGGCGACCTCGCCACCCCGGAGGGCTTCGGGTCGATCGTGGTGGCGCAGCAGCCGGACCGCGCCGTGCGGCTCCGCGACGTCGCCAACGTCGAAGTCGGCCCCGAGGACGACCGCTCGGTGGCACGCTACCTCGGCAAGTCGGCGGTCGGCATCGGCATCGTGAAGCAGCAGAAGGCGAGCACCGTGGACGTCGCGCGCCGCGTGCGCGAGGCGCTCCCCGAGCTGCGCAAGCAGACGCCGTCCGGCATCGATCTGACGATTGCCTACGACTCCTCGGTGTTCATCGAGGATTCGATCCACGAGGTACTGGTCTCGCTCGGCGTTGCGTTCCTGCTCGTGATCCTCGTGATCTTCCTCTTCCTCGGGAACCTGCGCGCCACGCTGATCCCGGTGGTGGCGATCCCGGTTTCGATCGTGGGCACGTTCGTCGTCACCTACTTCCTCGGCTACAGCCTCAACATCCTCACCCTGCTCGCG
>DAIUEO010000148.1:3673-8263 GCA_036845125.1 Candidatus Eiseniibacteriota bacterium
CGCGATCGTCATGCTCGAGAACATCTACCGCCACCTGGAGATGGGCAAGGGCCGGATCCGCGCGGCGGTGGACGGCGCCCGCGAAATCGGCTTCGCGGTGGTCGCCACCACCCTGGCGCTGGTCGCGGTGTTCATCCCGGTGGCCTTCCTCACCGGGCGCGTCGGCCGGCTCTTCAGCGAGTTCGGCGTCGCGGTCGCGGTGTCGGTGCTGATCTCGGGATTCGTGGCACTCACGCTCACGCCGATGCTGTGCTCGCGGCTGCTCAAGCGCCACGGCAACGTGCCCGACCAGGACACCGATGTGTCGGAAGGAGTGCAGGCCGACACGATCGTGATCGCCGGCGGGCCGAAGTTCCTCGAGGCCTTCTTCGTGGGAATGAACGCGACCTACGAGCGCTCGGTGCGCTGGGCGGTGGGCCATCGCGGAATTGTGCTGGGCGCCACCGCCGCCATCGTCGCGCTCATCGGGGTGCTCTTCTTCTTCCTGCCGAAGGAGCTGGTGCCGACCGAGGACCGCGGCCTGATCTTCACCGTCGTGATGGCGCCCGAGGGCTCGACGCTCGAGTACACCGACCGCTACGTGAAGTTCGCCGAGCAGATCTACGCCAGCGTGCCGGAGATCGAGGGCATGTTCACCGCGGTGGGTCTCGGCTTCGGTGCGCCGGGACGCGTCACCGACGGGTTCATGTTCGTCCGCCTCAAGCCCTACCAGGACCGCAAGCGCAGCCAGCAGGAGATCGTCCGCACGCTGTTCCCGCGGATGCTCAGCATCCCGGGCGTGCTCGCGATCCCGATCAACCCGCCGAGCCTCGGCGGCGGCTTCGCGCGTCCCGTCCAGTACGTGCTCCAGGCCGAGACCTACGACCAGCTCCAGAGCGCCATGGAGGTGATGATTCGCGAGGCCTCCCAGCTCGGCTACCTGGTGAACCTCGACTCGGACCTCAAGCTCAACAAGCCGCAGCTCGAGATCGAGATCGACCGCGACCGCGCGGCGTCGCTCGGGGTCTCGGTGGCCGAGATCGGCAGCACGCTCCAGACGCTGCTCGGCGGCCGCACCGCCTCGACCTTCAAGCTCGGCAACCGGCAGTACGACGTGATCCTCCAGGTTCCGGCCCGCGACCGTTCCGACCCCTCGGTGATCGACGGCCTCTACGTGCGGGGCAAGAGCGGGCTCGCGCAGATGGCGAGCGTGGTCACGGTCCAGGAGAAGGTGTCGCCGCGCGAGCTCAACCACTTCAACCGCGTCCGCAACGCGACGCTCGGCGCCAACCTCGCGCCCGGCGTCACCCTCGGCAAGGCGATCGACGACCTGAACGCGATTGCGAACCGCGTGCTGCCGGAGGGCGTCCGCACCGACCTCGCGGGCCAGTCGCGCGAGTTCGCCGAATCGAGCGGCGGCCTCTACTTCCTGTTCGCGGTGGCCCTGCTCTTCATGTACCTCGTGCTCGCCGCCCAGTTCGAGAGCTTCATCCACCCGCTCACGATCCTGTTCTCGGTGCCGCTCGCCGTGTTCGGGGCGCTGGTCACGCTGATGATGTTCCGCATGTCGCTGAATATCTATTCCCAGATCGGGCTGATCATGCTGATCGGACTGGTGACCAAGAACGCCATTTTGATCGTGGAGTACGCGAACCAACGCCGGGCCCGCGGCGAGGGCCTGGTGGACGCGGCGGTGAACGCGGCGCGCATCCGGCTGCGGCCGATCCTCATGACCACGCTCTCCACCGTGTGCGGCGTGCTGCCGATCGCGCTCGGCTTGGGCGCCGGCGCCGAATCCCGGAAACCGCTGGGCGCGGCGGTGGTCGGCGGCATGATGTTCTCGACCTTCCTCACGTTGATCGTGGTGCCGGTCGTCTACATCCTGCTCGCCCGCTTCGCCGGCCAGCGCGTGGCGAAACGCCAGGTCGCGGAATCGAAGCCCCCCGAAGTCACCGGAGCCCCGGAGCCGGCGTAGTCCCGCGGGCAGCGATGGCGATCGATCGCGTCGCTATGCCACCGACGGAGTCGCCTCACCCGAAGCTTGAGGCATTCCTCGCCTCACGGACTCTCGTTTCATGTCCATGAACCCGGCACCGAAGACCTGCTCGGCCGAGTACTGGTTGTGCGCCCTACATCTCAGGCGCATGCCCCCAACCGTGGCCTGACCTCCACGGGCAAAAGGCTCGACATGATCAAATTCCAGGAGCTTTCGCGACTCACAACGATGCCCTGAATCGCTGACGAACGTGCAGCGCCCCTGATCGCGCTTCCAGACCTCGCGTCGGACATGCGCGGGAATCGCCCTCGAGCCGGAGCCGAGCCGGCGCGGAGGCCGAGGCGCCTGGGTCTCGGCGCACTTCCGCTTGCGCAGCTCCTCCACCAGGCGCTTCAGGCCAACCTTGAGAACCTCTGCGACGTCCCCCGACGGCTGCGAATGGCTCAGCAGAGACTTCGCCTCTTCGAGCAGATCCCGGAATTCCTGATCGATCGTAATCTGAAGCGCGAAGCGCTTGGGAGACAACGGCTCCACGCGCGCCGGCCGAACGGCCGGTTCTAAAACGTGCGCATTCATTGGGTTTTCAACTGACGCTAGCGTCAGCGCATTTCTCAACGGCTCTTGCTCTGGTGCCTTCGTCGCCAACGAGGGCCCACTGATCTCCCTGCCACCGATCTCCGGGCCGCTGCCGGTACCGCCACTCCGCAGCGCCGTGATCCGCGGCGCAACATCCGGACGTGGGAATCGCTCGGCCAGCATCAGCTCGATCTCGGCTTTGTTCTTGTGGGCCGCCGCCTGGATCAGCTCGGCGTGATTCGCTCGGGTCAGGTGTGGCGCCACCAGCACGACGGCCGTCAGATGCAGCCGGCCGTCGGCAAGAGCCTCGAAGATCGCTGGATATTTCCGCGCGGCCCGGGCCGCGCGAATACGACGATACGTTCCGCCCTCCGAGAGCTTCAGCTTGCTGACGCAGTACTCGAACATCGACGGATAGCCCTCCGGCACATAGAGCTTCCGGCGGTCGAACTCGGCGATGTGAGCGATGAACATGGCAGTGCTGCTCCGCTCCTGGGATCCCCAGGTGAACAGACAGCGACGCAGCTCGGCGTCCTTCAGGTGCTCCAGCAGATACGCGCGCATGGGATGAACCTTTCTCGGGGGCGCGCTGTGCATGCGCGGCCGACTTGGCCGCGCACTCATTTGTATCATGGCGTTTCTGCGTGAGTGGAGATCCCGCTGCATCGCATATCTCGGAGAAGGCTTCGATTTCAGAGAACACGCGCATGATCTTGCGAGCAAGACGATCGTGCGCGATGTGAACGCTCGTCACGTGGCGCGCAACAACTCAGTGCCGAGATGCGTGCACAACGCTGTCAAGATATTTCCTGGGTCGGACCGCTAATCAAGGCTGAAGAGAACCGGAACCTCGACCCAGGCCGCCGCCGGCTGTCCCTCCGCCTGAGCGGGGCGGAACTTCCATTTCCGTACGCAGTCCAGCGCCGCCTGATCCAGCATGGGGATCGATTTCACGATCTGGGCGTCGAGGACCCTCCCGTCCTTCCCCACCAGCGCCAGCACCGTCACCCTGCCGTCGACACCCGCTTCACGCGCGATGTCGGGATAGACGGGAGCCACCTTCTCCAGCGCTTTGGGTATCTCGTCGACGCGCCCCGTGAACGTTGATTCGTCCGCGGGCTCCGCGGTATAGGCGTTCTCGGTCCGCGGACACGGTTTCAGCGACTTCAAGCTCCGCTCTCCCGGGAAGATCTTTCTGAAATGGCCGATCAGGGACTCCCAACGATCGCGAACGTCCTGGCGACCGGCGATGTCGTTTTCATACGAGGCAAGCGTCGCGCAGGCACGCACGAGATCGATCTCGACCACGGCCAGTTTCTCCCCGGCTCTGAACTCGAGATGAATCCAGGTGTCCGGTCCCGGAGTTCGCGCACACCATTCGTCGCGAAACGCCGGATCGTCCCAGTGCTGAGGGTCGACGCCCAGGACCGCTGCCAGGGACCAGGCCGACTCGGCCGCGAGCACTTTCACGGCGCGGCCCTTGTCGTGGACATAAATAACTTCTACTTCGTGCGGTGACGCAAGAATGCCGAGCAGGGAGGTCTGAAGGGAATCCGGAGAAGGCGCCGTCGCCAGCAGTGCGACGAGGACGGCCGCGGCGTTCACGCGACTTGCCTAGGACAGCGAGCCGTCCAGGGCTTGTTCGGTTTTGGGGTCGAACAGGTGCAGCTTCTCCGACGCGAAGTGGAGCGTGCGGTTCTCGCCCACCGCCGGCGCCACCTGGCCGGGGATGCGCGAGAGCAGCGAGCCGACCGGCGTGCTCCAGTGGAGCAGCACCTCGTTGCCGAGCGGCTCGCGCACCTCGACCTGGGCCGGGATCGCACCGCCACCCGCCGCCTCCAGAACCAGGTCCTCGGGCCTTACCCCCACCGTGACCGTGCCGCCGTCGAGCCGCGCGAGCGCGCCGGCGAGCGAGGCCGGCGGCGCGATCGCCACGCCGCTCGACTCGAGCGCGACACCGGTTCCGTTCCGCCGCACCTGGGCCGCGAACAGGTTGATCGGCGGGCTCCCGATGAACCCGGCCACGAACTGGTTCGCGG
>DAIUEO010000149.1:0-6083 GCA_036845125.1 Candidatus Eiseniibacteriota bacterium
GTCGCGGCGCTGCCAACGGGACCGAGGCTACTGCATCAACATCATCTTCCCGCTCAGCTCCGCGGTCGGCGCCCCGCTCGTGGGATGCGCCATGCGCAGTCGGTACACGTAGATCCCGGTGTGCAGGTCGCGCGCGTTCACCGCGGCGCTCTGGCTGCCGGCCGCCATCACCCCCAGCTCCCGAGATTGCACGAGCCGGCCCTGGAGGTCGAACACCTCGAGGGTGACCCGGCTCTGCTGGGGCATCGAGAAGCGGAGCGTCGTGCGTTTATCGAACGGGTTCGGGAAATTTCCGAGCAGCTGGAACCCGCCCGTGCCCGCCACCGGGTCGTCGACCGCGGTCACCGAGCGGTTGGGATTGAGATACGCCGAGACCGGGCAGCACTGGTGCTCGTACTCGCGGCCCCACCACGTGCGGGTGCCGTAGCTGGCATTGAACGGCGTGAAGCAGTCGCCGTCGAAGTAGTTGATGCCGATGAACAGCGCGCCGTCCCCGAGCCCGGGTGGATAGCCGAGCTTGGTGAGATCGATGGCGAACTCCGCCGTGTAGCCGTTGTCGAAATCGAGTCCGGTGGTGTCGACCGTCGTGCCCGGTTTGAGCTTGAGCGAGAGCGCCCCGCCTCCCAGCACGCTGATCAGGCTGTCCGTCCAGTCCTCGCGCACCACGTTGCCGGTGGGCCCGACCCGGAACGCGAGACGCCGCGACTGGAGATTGTTGTCCTTGAACCGCACCTGGCGGTCGTTGATGGAGACGAGGAAGCCGTCCCAGCGGTCGACCACCGGGATGCTCGTGACCGAGATGTCGTTGACGTCGAATCCGAGGTAGAGCGTGTTGCCCTTGTAGAACCATTTCACGGTGGCGTCACCCGGGTCCTCGACCGCGGCGAGCCCCTCGTTCACCGGCGGCTGGTACTGGCCGGCCCGCCACTTGAGCACCGGGCCGTAGGACTCCCGCGCCGCGTCGTCGCCATATTTGATGGGGATGCTCGGCGCCACGCTCCACACGGGCTCCGTGAGGAAGCCGTCGATCACCGGCGTCGCCACGCTCGCGCCGTTGGGAACGTACGCCTCCGCCTTCACCACCGGCACCGGCCCCGAGGTGGTCGTCACCGCCGGATGGGTGTAGATGCGGACCTCGTCGTACCACATCTGGTTGCCCCACGGGCTCTGCCACCACGTGCGGTTCGAGGCGAAGCGTCCGCCCACCAGCGGCCAGAACCAGTCGCAGTCGTAGACCGAGACGTTCCACTCGAGCACGTCACCGTTGGGTCCGTTCGCCTGATAGCCCATGACGCCGAGATCGAAGCGCATCTCGATCGTGTAGCCGACGTCGATCGTCGTGTCGCTGTTGCTCAACCCGTTGACCACCGTGACCGCGTTCCACGCGGCCTCCTGCTCGGCCGACCGCGGGCTGCCCCAGGGCGGATTGGCCCAGCGCCCACCGAAGACCGGCGAACGGCCCGGCGCCATGGGATCGGTGACTGCGGGATCCTCGACCCACCACGAGTACAGGTATTCGGCCGGCGGCGCCGGATGGCCGAGGCTGGTGTGGTCCTTGAGGGACATGAGGATTCCGTCGAAGCGGTTGAAGGTGGCGGAGCCGCCCACGGAGCTGTCCCTCACGACGGCCGACATCCACAGCGTGTTGCCCACCACGAGAAACCTGAACGTGGCGAACGTGCTGTCCTTCGGAATGGTGCCGCCTTCGAACACGTATCCACTTCCGGGTATTCCGTTGTCGATGCCGCGGCCGAAGCGCACGATCTTCGACTCGGCGGCCGCCCAGGCCGGCTCGCTCAGGATGCCGTCCATGGTGATGGCCGCGCCGTTGGTGGAGCGCGCCCAGATGACGTTCTGCCGCACCGGATCAGCCGAGGCCATCGAGGCTCCGGCCAGCGCGGCAGCGATGAGGATCGCCGCAAGTTCCCTTTTCATGACCGAGACCTCCTGAACTTCCCAGTTGAGGGTTCCTTTCCCGAATCCTTCGCAGCGGCCGCATCGTTTTCCCGGATCAGCCTCGCTCCCGCCGTCAGTGCCGGGCCGGAGGAGGCGCGCACCACGAGCGAGGTGCGCAGGGTTTCGTGATGATGACGGTGCGGCTCGCCGGCGCCCGCGGCGCGGATCGCGCCCAGCAGCAGGTGCACCGCCCGCTCACCGAGATGGAAGGTGTCCACCCGCACCGTGGTGAGCGGCGGGCTCAGATAGCGCGTCATCTCGATGTCGTCGAAACCGGCCACCGCCATTTCGTCCGGCACCCCGACGCCTGCTTCGTTCAGCGCCCGCATCACCCCCACCGCCATGTAGTCGTTGGCGGCGAAGATTGCGGTCGGCTTGCGCTCCAGTCCGAGCAGGGCCCGCGCCGCCGCATGGCCCGAGGGCTCGGTGAAATCGCCCCGCACCTGGAGCTCGCGGGCCACTACGCCGCCGCCCTGGGCGAGAGCGGCGCGGTAGCCTTCGAAGCGCTCGCGCGCGTCGGCGTTGCCTTCGGGGCCGGTGATCATCGCGATCCGCCGGTGCCCCGCCTCGAGCAGGTGGCGGGTGAGCGCGAAGGCACCTTCGTAGTTCGCGATCGAGAGCGAGTCGCAGCCCTCGACCTCGCGCTCGGGATCGAGCAGCACCATCGGCGTCGTGCCAGCCGAGGTACGGAGCGCGGCCGGAGCGTCCACGTCGGGCGCCATGACGATCAGGCCATCGATGCGCCCGCGCATCGTGCGCAGCGCGGAGAGCAGCTCGCCGGTGTCGGCATGGGAGCTCGAAACCAGGAGGTGCAGCCCCTCCTGACGCGCCGCGCGGTCGATTCCGCGAATGACCGCGGAGAAGAACTCGCCGTGCAGCTCGGGCAGGAGCACGCCCAGCGTGTTGGTGCGGTTGGTGGTGAGGCTGCGGGCCACCGCGTTCGGCCAGTAGTTCAGCCGGTCGGCCACGTCGCGCACGCGGCGCCGCGTCTCGGGTCTCACGAGCTCGCTGTCGTTGAACACCCGGGACACCGTCGCGACCGAGACTCCCGCCTCGCGCGCGACGTCGGTGATCGTGGCCACGTTGCCGTTCTCCTGCAAAGAATCCCGGGCCCCGGCGGAAACCGGGGCCCGGGGCGCTGCGCTTACTCGATGACGACCGCCCTGCTGCTGAGCGTCGTCGAACCGCGGATCATCCGGACCATGTAGATCCCCACCGGCAGCCGTCCCGCCGAGGCGAGCGACACCGAGTGACGTCCCGGTCCGAGCTGACCGATGTCCTGGAACCGCACCTGCCGGCCGCTCACGTCATAGACCGCGATCGTGGCCGGATCGCTGTTCGGCAGGCTGAAGCTCACGTTGAGGCCGCGGCCCGGATTCGGGGTCGCGCCGTACAGCGCCAGCTCAGAGCCCTGCGGCGTGACACCCACCGTCCGGCTGATCGTGAAGTCGTTGCTCTCCGCGACATCCGCCGCGCTCATCGGATCGGCGCCGGGAATCGCATACGCCTTCTGGATCGAGATACGGGCGTTCGAGGTGGAGACGTTGGGGACGTCCCAGGTGTAGTGACCGGTGTTCGGAATTCCGGCCGCCTCGCGCTGCCACGTCTGCCCGTTGTCCACCGACGAGTACACGTCAACAACCGGGGCACTGACATCGGCCGGGGTCGTCCACGCGACGTTCTGCGTGCCGCCGCCGCTGACGATCGCGTTGGCTGCAGGCTCGGTGACGCACGGAGCGATCACCTTGATCTTCGAAGTGCCCTCGAAGCACTCCCCGTTCACGGTGCCCGTCAGCGTGGCCTTCGACCACACGCCCGGCGTCACAGTGGCCGCGAGGTCCGAACGATCGAACTTGAGCACTTCGATCCCGAAGAAGTTCCCGCTCCACAGCGGATCCAGGCCGTTGAGCTGGATGTCGGCGAAGTCTGCCGGGTGCGACGGCGGGAACACGATCGCGAACACATAAGGGAACTTCGAGTTTGCGCTGAACACCGAGGGCAGCACCAGGAAGTTCACCGCCACCGGGTAGTCGCAGGTCGAGAACGCGATGTTGCTGAACGTGGCCTTCGCGCTGACCGGGTTGCCCTGGCCGAGGAACGCCTTGAAGTGGCCGCCGGCCTGGCCGTCGTTGAGCATGCCGTAGAGGCCGAAGGGCGGATCTTCAGCCGGGTTCGCCTCGTCGAACGCCAGCGGGCCGCTCGAGTACGAATTGCCCTGGTACTTCACCCGGTACTCCACCGTGGCGGGGCTGGCCGCCGTGCGGCCGTTCGGCGAGTAGATCATCTCGAGGTTGATCGTCTCGCCCTTGACGTAGTGCAGGTTGTTGGGCGCATTGGTGAACGAGAAGAACGGCAGCCGGCCGCCGAACACCGCGATCTCGCCGTCGGTCGAGCGCACGTTGAAGAGACCGTCCGCGTCGTGGGACCACCACGGGGCGATCTGGAGTCCGCCTTCACCGTTGCCGGAGCCCTCGATCTTGAAGTCCGCCGAGAAACGGAACTGAGAGTTGTTGTTGAAGATCGCCGCGTCGGTCCCACCGTTCTCCGAGAAGCGCCAGACGTGGAGGTTGGCGAAGCCGAAGCAGTCCAGGTTCTGGTCGTCGAAGGAGATCAGCGCCGGGTAGTTGTTGACCGTCGCCAGCGTCGAGGTCGGGCAGTCGTTGAACACCCGCGTCTTGAGGAAGGCGGCGTTGGGGTTCGGCGTGGTCGCGAACTTGATGTCCGTGAACGAGGCCTTCACGCCCACCGGGTTTCCCTGCCCCAGGAACGCCTTGAAGTGCCCGCCGACGCGGGCGTCGTCGAGCGCGCCCCACAGGCCGTGCGGCGGATCGAGCGGATTCCCCATGTCGTAGGCGAGCGCACCGCTGGTGTAGGTGTTGCCGCCGTAGGTGACGCGGTATTCCACGGTCCCCGGCCGGCCCACGTTCAGGGCGCGCGGCTCGTAGACCATCTCGAGCCCGATTTCCTGGCCCTTCACGTAGTGCAGGTTGTGCGGGGCGTTGGTGAACGAGTAGAACGGCAGGCGGCCGCCAAAGACGGCGATCTCCCCGTCGGTGGAGCGCACGTTGAAGAGCCCGTCCGCGTTGTGGGACCACCATGGCGCGATCTGGAGCCCGCCTTCCCCGTTGCCCGTGCCTTCGATCTTGAAGGTGGCGGAGAACCGGTAGGAGGCGTTGTTGTCGAAGGCGATTTCATTCGTGCCGTCAGCCGAGAAACGCCAGACGTGGAGGTTGGCGAAACCGAAGCAATCCACGTTCTGGTCGTCGAACGAGATCAACGACGGATAGTTATTGACGGTGGTGAGCGTCGACGTTGGACAATCGTTGAAGACGCGTTCCGTCACGACGGCGCTGGTCGGCGTCGGCGTCGGATTCGATGCGGCCACGGCCGTGGCCGCAGAGGCGGCCACGAGGGCCGCCGCGAAGACGAAGCCGGACACCGTATGGAAGTGCATGATCCGCTTCATTGCTTCGGTCCCTCCTAAGGCAAGTTGAAATGACACGGCGGATCCGGTGAACGAAGTTGGCTGCGGAATCAGCCAGCACAGCTCGAAGTGCACGCGGGACCGGAGCCCGAGCCCCCGAATCGCTGATCGTTCCCGCCATGACGTGGGACATGGCGGCGCAATTGCCCGCGTACTCGACGTGGAAAACCTGGACCGGGCCTCGCGGCTTCCGTGCCCATCCCAGCCTTCGTGTAAACGGTTACACGCCGGTCAAGGCTAGGTCAACAGGTAAATCCCCC
This sequence comes from Candidatus Eiseniibacteriota bacterium, assembly GCA_036845125.1. Classification (GTDB taxonomy): domain Bacteria; phylum Eisenbacteria; class RBG-16-71-46; order RBG-16-71-46; family RBG-16-71-46; genus DAIUEO01. The sequence continues at coordinate 5,701 of DAIUEO010000149.1, forward strand.
CTTCTTCATATAGGGGCATCGCCGGGGGTGGGGGAACCCCGCGCTGGGCAGGACCGACCCCCTGGGACCGCTCGACTAGGGGATATCGAGGGTGTCGGCGGCCGCAGCCAGACCCTCAGGCGCCGAGTCGGCGCGGGCGGGGGCCGCGGTGAGACTGTCCACGGGCACGCGGATCACGCTGTCCACGCGGGTGGTGTCGTGGGCGGCGACCGGGACGGTGTCGGCCGCGGCCGGGCGCATCGGCAGCCGGCGGGTGGCGGTCGCCCGCTCGTCCGTTTCGAGGCTTCCGAGCCGGACCAGGGCCACGAACTCCGGGTGATCGGAGAACCAGACGCCGGCCGCGGCCAGCATTCCGCTCCGCTCCTCTTCCAGGGCGGCGTGCC
>DAIUEO010000149.1:6093-8244 GCA_036845125.1 Candidatus Eiseniibacteriota bacterium
GGACCGCCGACCCGGGTGGAGGGAATGTCGTCGGCGATGAAGCCATCGGTTTCGCCCTCCCGCACCAGCAGTCGGGGACCGATCCAGACCCGCTCATTGGCGGAGCCGGGCGGCGCGACGCCGTACCACGACAGCATGCCGAGGTAGAGCGCGCGCTCCTCGCCCGAAGGCGGGATCGCCTCGCGGGCCCAGTGCCCGCGGCGGGCCAGGAGACTCGCCCAGCGCTCGATGGCGCCAAAGTCCGCGCTCGAAAGGTGCACGCTGTCGGTGCCCGCGCGATGCACCGACTCGAGGAAACCGCTCATCGCCCGCGATTCATCGAGGCGTCCGAGACGCGCAAGGCGGCTGGCTTCGCGCGGAATGAAGCCGTCGCTGTCGTTGAGCGCGACGCGGAAGAAGTTCGCGTAGACGCGCTGGGTGCCGTGCACGGCGGTGAAGCGCGCCGCATCGTCCTCGGCGCCCATCACCGCGGGCTCGAGCAGCACGCGCCGCCACGCCTCGCGCGTGATCATGCGACCCACGTCCGGAGCGGCGAGCACGCGCTCCTGGACGGCGCGGCTCCGGAGCGAGCTGTTCCAGCTCCCGAGCCGGTAGCCCACCGAGTAGCCCGACAGGGTGCCCGCCACGCCCGCCACCACCGCGACCGGCTTCACGTAATCGAGGGTCGCCCGGTAGAGCTCCTGGAACTGTTCGGGGAGCAGCGATCGTCCCTCACGCGGGACGTCGAGCCACAGCCCCTGCGTCAGGTGGCCGCGCACGCGGAGCGGGCGATAGAGGGTGCCGGTGATCGTGCGGTTGTAGTCGCGGCTTCGCGGCGGGGGCAGAAACGTCCGCGAGTCCACGTCGTAACGCCGGAAGACGCGGCCGCCGGCGGCGAGATCGATCACGAAGCGTGCGACCGTGTCCGAGGGCGATTCCCGGTAGGAAGCGACGGTCATCTCGCTGAAGACCTCGTCCCACGGAATGGCGCTCGTGACCGGGCGGGTTCGGACCCCGACCACGACGCCGAACACGCAGAGCACCAGGAAAGCGGTCAGCAGGTGGTTCTTGAGCGCGAACTTTATGATCGATCCCGGTGTCGGAATCAGGGAGCGACCTTTCTTCCTGGCCACAGAGCTGTCCCTCGGGGTTGGGGGTTCGCGGTGTCCGGCAGGCACCCGGGACCGCCCCGTTATCGGCAGCACCGGGGCGGGAATTCACGGTCCGCCCCGAGGAAGACCGGCGCCCCCCGGCACCGAGGTCAGTGGGCGCCGCCCGCGGCCCGTCGGTCCCCGCCCGCAGCGTCCCGCATCCCAGCGCGCCGCAGCACCCACATCATTGGGCACCAGTTCGAGAACGCGGACTGGAAGAGATTGAGCCCCACGAACGCCGTGAACGCCAGGAACCACGGGCTCACCCAGACTCCGAGCGCCACCGAGATCACCACGAACGCCCCGGCGATCATCCTCAAACCCTGTTCGACCGTCATGACTCCCTCCTGTTTATCAGCGCCGCCATTCGACCGGCAGCAGAGACCATCGCTTCAGCTTCATGCGCCCACCTCCGCGGGCTCGAGGTGCGCGGGCGGCGCATCCATCGACCCCGCTTTCGGCGGCCCGCTCATCAGAGCCTGTCCCGCGATGGCGTCGCTCACCACCGGGGAGTCCTTGCGGCGCACCAGGTAGTAGAGGACCGGCACCGCCACCCGCGACAGCACCGTCGCCGCCACCTCGCCGCCGATGAGCGCCACCGCGAGACCCTGGAAGATCGGATCGAACAGGATCACCGAGGCACCCACTGCGACGGCCGCCGCGGTCAGCACCATGGGACGGAACCGCACCGCGCCGGCGTCGATCACGGCATCGCGCAGCGACAGCCCCTGCCGGCGCCTGAGCTCGATGAAATCCACCAGAATGATGGAGTTCCGGACCGTGATCCCGGCGCCGGCGATGAAGCCGATCATCGAGGTCGCGGTGAAGAACGCGCCGAGCAGCGCGTGCGCCGGGAGAATGCCCACCAGGCTGAGCGGGATCGGCAGCATGATGACGAACGGCGTGGTGAACGACTTGAACCAGCCGACCGTCAGTACGTAAATGAGGACTATCACCACCGCGAAGGCGGCGCCCATGTCGCGGAACACCTCGTAGGTGATGTGCCACTCGCCGTCCCACT
>DAIUEO010000150.1:0-1120 GCA_036845125.1 Candidatus Eiseniibacteriota bacterium
GTCTACCGTCGCCGCGGAAACACCAATTGGGTGCGCGGGGCGTTGGTCACAGTGGGCGCTGACGGCCATTTCCGCCATGAGGACTCCGACGTCGAGGTCGGCGCGCAATACGACTACCAGCTCGGCATCGCCACTCCCGAAGGAGAGCAGTTCGCGGGGCTCGCCACGGCTGTCGTCCCCGGTGACGGTCGGTTCCGCTTTCTGGGACCGCGCCCGAATCCGGCAGGAGCGGATCTTCGGGTCGCCTTCTACGTTCCGGAGGGCGGGGATGTCGGTCTCGAAGTCATGGACGTCCAGGGCCGACGGATCATTGCGAACAAGTTCGAAGCTCTGAGACCGGGGACTCATGTTCTCCCGGCATCTTCTTCACATCTGCTCCGGCCGGGTATCTACCTGGTTCGCGTGACGTCAAGCGGAGTGAGCGACGGCGGTCGCGTGGTGGTCGTTCAATGACCTCGCGTTCGCCCCGTGCCAGTTGAACCGGCCCCGGGGCTTGACTCCGGGCCGGCGGCGTCGTGCTAGGTTGGTTGGGCCTCTGCGCCACCCCAGAGGAGCGTCCCGGAACGTGGCAACCGGGTGGGCATAAGGAGGTCCGCAAATGCTTCCTGCCATCATCCTCGCTGCCGTCGCCCTCCCGCTGAACGCCGCCGAACCCACCGCGGCACCCTCCGGGAGCTTCGCGAGTCCGCCACCCCGGATGATCGAGCTTCTCCGCCAGCAGCACCATCCGGGCGACTGGCTCTACGTCACCACACCGGCCGGTCGCTACGAGATCCGCGTCTCCGGCATTCATGAGGGCGGGCTCGCCGGGATCACCGCGCGCCGCGGCACGCCGCCGGCGTCCGAGATCCCGTGGAGCAACATCGCCCGGATCGAGCAGCGGACGTCGCACTTCCGCGCCGGCCAGGTGGTCGGACTCGTGGCGGGCGCGATTGCCGGCGGCTACCTTGGCGCCGCGATCCGACCGGTGGTCGAGGTTCTCCACGATCCCCGCGCCGAGCCAGCCGAGCAGCGCGTGGTGGATGGGATTGCCCGGAATCCCCTGCTCGGCGCCCCAGCCCGGGCGCGGGCTCCAGTCGATGTTCATGTCGTGCGCGGCAAACGAGATGTCGCGCTCTTT
>DAIUEO010000150.1:1130-8194 GCA_036845125.1 Candidatus Eiseniibacteriota bacterium
GGCGGCTACCTTGGCGCCGCGATCGGCAACTCCGGTCACGGTGACGCCGGAGCATGGACCGGTCTCACCGCCGGCAGCGTCGCGGGCGCCTGGGCGGGCGGCATGGCCGGCGACCGGTTCGAGTCCTCCCGCGCCATCTACGAAGGCCAGACCGCGGGCGGCGAGCCGGTCGCCATAAGCACCATCGACTCGCGCCAGGCCGTTGAGGAGTTCCGGAAGAGCGCGAGCGAGTCCGACGTGCTGAGACTGCGCGGCAGCTTCGGCGAGTTCACGGGCAAGGCGTCGCACATCGGCCCCGACGGATTCTCGGGCCTGGTCCGCGATCCGCAGGACATGGCGTTCAAGCCTCCGCAGGAGCCGATCTCGTGGAGCCGGGTCTCGAGCGTCGAGCGTCGCGGCAGCGCCGCGGGGCGCTACGCGGGGATCGGTGCGCTGATCGGGGCCGGCATCGTCGGGACGCTCGCGGGTTCCGTGTCCGCCGGTTTGGGAAGCGATGACAAGGATATCCTCGGTGCCGTACTCGCCGGTGCGGGCGTGGGTGGTCTGGCCGGTGCCGGCGCCGGCGCCGCGATTGGCTCGGGCGTTCCGAAGTGGCACCTCGTCTACCAGATGCCGCTCGTCGCGGAGAACTCGGGAGCCCGTTGAGTCGATTGGCATCTGCGATCCTGCTCGCTGCCACGATCGGAGTTTCGGCGCCGACGGCCGACGCTGCAGAGTCCTTCACGGTTCCGACGCCGCGGGTGATCGAGATGCTCCGGAAGCAGCACGACGCCCGTGACTGGCTGTTCGTGACCACGCCCGCCGGGCGCTATGAGGTGCGTGTCGGGGAGATCGAGGACGGGGGTCTCTCCGGAATCAGCGCACGCCGCGGGACTCCCCCGACGAACACGTGGGCCTGGAGTGATGTGGCGCGCATCGAGCAACGCCGATCCCATTTCGCGCTCGGGCAGTTCATCGGACTGACGCTCGGTGCGATCGCGGGCGGGTTTGCAGGGGCGGCGGTGGGTGACAACAACCCGAATCTCGCAGCCTTGAGCAACGAGCAGGCAGCGATCTTCGGCGCGGTTGCCGGTGGCGTAGCGGGCGCATGGGGCGGTGGCGCGATCGGCGATCGCTTCGAGTCTGCGAACCCCTGGTACTTTGGAAGACCGGCATCAGGTGATTTCGCCCCCTTGGCAACGGGCACGAATTCCGATGAAGCCCTCCATCAGTACCAAAGTGATGCGGATGCAGGCGATCTCTTGAGACTGCGAGGAACATTTGGTGAGTTCGTCGGTAGCGCGGCAACGGTGGACCCGAGCGGATTCTCGGGATTGACGCGCGACGAGGGGCTCGATCTCGAGTCTCGAGTTCCCGTCGAGCCCATCGCATGGAGCAATGTTGTCAGCGTCGAGAGACGTGTGGGGTCGAGTTGCAGGTACGCCGTGATCGGTGCGCTGGTGGGAGGAATCCTGGGTGCCTTCGTGGGCGGTGTCTCCGCTGGGGGCGGGGACTATGTGCTGTCCTCTGACGGATACGACGACTCCGTCGAGACCGCAGTGGTGAAGGGCGCATCCGTGATGGGCTGCGTGGGCGGAGTCATCGGAGCCATGTTCGGAAGCGGCATCCCTCGCTGGGAACTGGTCTATCGCGCTCCTGCTCTCGCGCAGAACTCCGCTTCAGGAGCGCATTGAGCCCCAAGCGTCCATCGAAGAAAGAGGCGAAGCCCGAGGCGGTTTCCGAGCTCGAAGCGTATCGCCAGAAGCGCGATCCCGGCCGGACGCCGGAGCCGTTCGGCCGCACCGGCGCGACACCGACGAACGCCTCCGCTCCTTACGCGGGGCGGCTGTTCGTGGTCCACAAGCACTGGGCGCGGAATCTCCACTACGACCTGCGGCTCGAAATCGGCAACACGCTCAAGAGCTGGGCGGTGCCGAAGGGCCCGTCCACCCAGGCCGAGGAGAAGCGGCTCGCCGTTCACGTCGAGGACCATCCGCTCGAGTACGGTGACTTCGAGGGCATCATCCCGCCCGGCAACTACGGCGCCGGGAACGTGATCATCTGGGACCACGGCTGGTTCCGCTCTTTCAAGCCCGAGCCGATCCCCGAGCAGTACGAGCGCGGCAAGCTCGAGCTCGAGCTGTTCGGCCACAAGCTGCGCGGACGCTGGACGCTCGTGAAGATGGGCCGGAAGGACAAGGAGTGGCTCCTTCTCAAGAAGGTGGGAGCCGGGGTTTCCGAGCGCGAGCTGATCGACCGCTTCCCGCAGTCGGTGATCAGCGGGCTCCCGGTCGAAGATCTGGACGAGATCCCGAAGCTCCAGTCGGAGCTGCTCCAGTGGCTCGATCAGGCGAAGGCGCCGCGTGGAACGGTGCGCGCGAAGACCCAGGCGCCGACGCTCGCGACGCTCGCCGAGAAGCCGTTCTCGGGAGCGGAGTGGATCTTCGAGATCAAATACGACGGCGTGCGCGTCCTCGCGGAACGCGACGGCGACGAGGTGCGCATGTACGGGCGGAGCGGCCAGGAGATCACCTCGCGCTACCCCGAGGTCGCGGGCGCCTTGTCGCGGCTCTGGGTCGAGCACTTCGTCGTCGACGGCGAGATCGTCGCCACCGACGAAGCCGGTGGCCCAAGCTTCCAGCGTCTGCAGGCGCGCATGCACCTCTCGAACCCGCACGACATCCGGCGCGCGATGACGCAGGTCCCGGCGACCGCGTTCTTCTTCGACTGTCTCTCCTGTGAAGGTCGCGATCTCAAGGGGCTCCCACTCGTGAAGCGCAAGGAATGTCTGAGCCGGTTCATGCCGCCGCTCGGCCAGGTGCGTTACAGCGATCACGTCGCGGCCCACGGCGAGGCGTTCTACGACGCGGCCTCCGAGATGCGGCTCGAAGGCATCGTCGCGAAGCGCGCCACCAGCACGTACTCGGGCTCCCGCGGCCGCGACTGGATCAAGATCAAGTGCCAGCGCCGCCAGGAATTCGTGATCGGCGGCTGGACCGATCCCGGAGGCGGACGCGGCGGGTTCGGCGCGCTCGACATCGGGCTCTATCGCGGCGAGGACCTGGTCTACGTCACCAAGGTCGGCACCGGCTTCGACATGAAGCTGCTGGACTCGATCCGGAAGCAGCTCGACGCGATCGCGCGCGATGCCTCGCCGTTCACCAAGCGCTCGCCCAAGGGCAAGGAGCACCACTGGGTCGAGCCCAAGCTGGTGTGCGAGGTGCGCTTCACCGAATGGACGACCGAGGGCGGCCTGCGCCATCCCGCGTTCCTCGGGCTCCGCAACGACAAGAAACCCGAGGAGTGCGTGTTCGAAGTGGAAGTGTCGCTGGCCGAGGCCGGCGTCGCCGATGCGGACGGCGAGGCTGATCCGCCGCCCCGGCCGCGGGCCAAGGGGGAAGTGCTCGAGCGCGCGCCCAAGGCGGCGGGGACCGAGCGCGTCGTCCGGCTCACCAATCTCGACAAGGTGTTCTGGCCGAAGGAGCGCTACACCAAGGGCGACCTGATCGGCTACTACGAGGCGATCGCGCCGCTGCTCCTTCCCTACCTCGCCGAGCGCCCGCTGTTCCTCACACGGTATCCCGACGGCATCGAGGGCAAGTCGTTCTACCAGAAGGACGCGCCGGTGTTCGTGCCCGACTGGGTGCGCACCGAGCCGGTGTATTCCGGGGACAGCCAGCGCGAGATCCGCTACTTCGTGGTGGACGATGTCGAGCAGCTCCGCTACATCGCGAACCTCGGCACCATCCCGCTCCACACGTGGAGCTCGCGGCTCCAGACGCTCGAGCAGCCCGACTGGATGATCCTCGACCTCGACCCCAAGACGGCACCGTTCTCCCACGTGATCCGCGTCGCGCGCACGCTCAAGAAGCTGCTCGACGAGATCGACCTGCCCGCCTATATCAAGACCTCGGGCGCCACCGGTCTCCACGTGCTGGTGCCGCTCGGCACCCGTTACACCTACGAGCAATCCCGCGGCTTCGCTCGGTTGCTCGCGGTGCTCACCGTGCACCGCGAGCCCGAAATCGCGACCGTGGTGCGCCAGGTGCAACAGCGCGAGGGCAAGGTGTACGTGGACTTCGGCCAGAACGGCCACGGGCAGACCGTCGTCTCGCCCTACTCGGTGCGTCCGCTCCCCGCCGCGCCCGCCTCCTGCCCGCTGCTCTGGGAAGAGGTGAACGCGAAGCTCGATCCCGCGAAGTTCACGATCAAGACCATCCCGGAGCGCTTCCAGAAGATGAAGGATCCGCTGCGGCCGGTGCTGGCCGCCGGCATCGAGATGGCCAAGGCGATCGGCGTGGTGGAGGAGCTGCTGAAGGCGAAGGAATAGTGCAGCGGCGCGTGCCGCTAGCCGCGACTCAGGGTTTCATGATCTGGTCGTAGACCAGCTGGTACGGATCGGGCCGGATTCCGAGGTCGCCCCGGAACGGTTGATCCAGCGAGAGGATCAGGAAGATCAGGAGCCCCATGAAGGTCGCGAGCAGCACCGTCTGGATCTGGTGCAGTCGCGGATCGTCCACCTTGAAGAAGAACGACGCGGCGAGGCTGATCAGCGCGCCGGCCACGATCACGAACCACATCACCCCCGGCAGGTGCGTCCCGACCGCATCCAGTCGCAGCCGGCGCGCGCGGATCACCGAGTTGTAGGCGTGCAGCGCTTCGGCGTGCATGATCTTCTGCCCCTCGGACTCGGGCTCGTAGCCGGTCAGGATCGACTGGAAGCGGGTCATCCGCTCGATTCCGCCGGTCGGCACCTGTCCGCGGCGCTGCTTCGGCCACGAGACGTGGATCACCTCCTGGACGTAGTCGCGCAGCGACTCCTGGAGCTGGCCGCGGTAGGGCTGCGGATAGCTGGTCACGTCGCGGTAGAGCATGTTGAGCGCTGTGGCCTCCTCGGACACGATGTCCGAAACGTGGTCGTAGGTCTGCCACACGCTGACCGCGATCAGCGCGACCGCGAGCCCATAGAAGACCATCACCGCCTGCAGCATCGCGGCGCTGAACTCGGAGTCCTCGATACGGATGTGGAGCCGGGCCAGCACGAAGCGGCGAGCCAGGCCGAGTCCGACGATCGCGAAGAGGCACAGGGCCGCCACGATCAGCGTGGCTGCGACCGGGAGCGGGAGATCGAATAGGAACGTCGGCATGGCTACGAGCCTCCGAGAGACCGCAGGAACAGCGTGAGCTCGCGATCGTTCGGCGATGCGGCGAGCCCGCGCCGCGCCGCATCGCGCGCGCCGGTCGAGTCCCCGCCGTCGGCCCGCGCGCGCGCCTCGTACAGGAACGCCTTCCGCAGGCCCGGGTCGAGCCGCTGCGCTTCGCGGAAGTGCGCCGCCGCCACGATCGGCCGCCGCGCTGCCATCTCGTGCATTCCGGCCACGCATTCGGCGCCCGCACGCACCCGTTCGTCCTTCGCGTAGCGCTGGGCCATCACCAGCGCCTGCTTCGAGCCCGGCAGGTCCCCCTGGATGAACCTCTCGTCCGCGAGCATCACCCACACCGCGGCGTTGGTGGAGTCGGCCCGGATGGACTCCTCCAGCGCGCGCCGGCCTTCATCGGTGCGGCCCATTTCGAAGTACTGCTGGGCGAGCGCCACCAGCTCGGCCGACTTGCGGCGGTTCCTTCCAGTCTCTACATCCTGCTCGAGCTTCTGGGCCAGCTCGGGGGGCGCCGCGCGCCGCGCCGCCTCGGCTATTTTCTTCGCGCGATCGAATTCGCCGAGCCGCACCAGCATCTCGGCCCGCATCTCGAGCCAGCGCTCGTCGGTCCACGCCGCGTACAGCGGGCCGGGCGGACGGGCCTCGGCGAACGGCACCAGGCTCGTAACCCCGGGGTGGCCGCCCATCGAGGTACGGCCCACGGTCACCATGTCGCGCGGCGCGCGGTATTCCACGGTCGGCCGGTCATCGGTGTTGAGCGGCACCTGGGGCGTCACGTCGCGGAGCTGCTGGAGCGTGCCGCCGTAGTGTGCCGCCAGGTACTCGGGCGAAGGGATGCGGGCGAGCTTGAGCTGTTCGAGCGCTGCCGGGGACATCAGGCGCTGGATCGAGATCGACCGGGTGGGCGGCATCGCCACGAGCAGCACGTCGACGTTCCGCCACACGGCGAACACGTTGCCCTCGGGGAACACCTCGACGAACGAGCGCACCATGGAGCCGAACGTCTCGGGCGACAACTCGTAGAGCTGCATCCACTGGCAGAACACGCCGTCCGGCTCGAGCCGCGACTTCACACGCCGGTAGAAATCGACCGTGAAGAGATTGTTGACGCCCGCGATCCACGGGTTCGAGGGCTCCGAGATGATGAGGCCGTAGCGCCCGGCGCCGTGCATGAGGTGGGTGCGGGCATCACCGAGGTAGAGCGTGACGCGCGGATCGTCGAGCGGGTCCTTGCCCTTCGCGTGGAAGAAGTGGGAGGCCTCGACCACCCCCGGCTCGATCTCGACGACGTCGGTCTTCCCCACTCCGGCGGCGAGTGCGGCGGCCGCGGTGATGCCCGAACCGAGCCCGATCACGAGCGTGCGAGCGCCCGAATCGGCGATGGCGGCCGGCAGCGCCCCGAGCATCACCTGCGTTTCCATGTCGTCGGTGCTGGCGTCGACTTTGCCGCTCACCCGCAGCCAGATCGCCGGGTTCTCCCCGACGGCGTCGGTGCCGACGTAGACCGAGCCGTTGATGCCCTCGCGATAGAAGAGCACGCGCTCCGTCCGCCCGGCGGTGGCCACCGTGGGACTCAGGCTCCCGGCGTTCAACCGTGTGACCTGCGAAGCCTGCGAAGGCCGGTACACGCCCTGCGACATGAGCGCCGGGTCCCAGCGGGGCGCGAGGTACGCGAACGTGGCGACCGTTGCGGTTCCGATTCCCACCCACACGAGATCCGCGGTCGATCGCCGGCCCAGCACGAGCAGGCACATGAGCCCGATGGCGAGCGAGATCAGGAGCGCGCCGAGGTGCGTGCCCTGGACCCCCCAGGTCGGAACCGCGACGAACCCCGCGAACAGCGAGCCCGCAATCGTGCCCGCGGTGTTGACAGCGTAGGCGAAGCCGGCGGCGTGCCCGCCGTCGCCGAGCTGCAGCACCCGCGCC
>DAIUEO010000151.1:0-8138 GCA_036845125.1 Candidatus Eiseniibacteriota bacterium
GGTCGCCCGCGCGAGCGCGGGGGCGTCGTTCACGCCATCCCCCACCATCGCCACCGAGCCGTTCTCACGTTCGAGGTCGGCGATCACCCGCACCTTGTCCTCGGGCAGGAGCGCGCCGTGATGGACGTCCACCTTCGTCACCTTCGCGATCGCCTCGACCGTGGAAGGGCTGTCCCCCGAGAGCAGCGCCACCTTGCGCACCCCGAGCCCGCGCAGCCGCTCGATGACGCCGACCGACGTGGGCCGCACCTGGTCGGCGGCGCCGATCACGCCCCACGCCCCGCGGTGGTGGACGATCATCGGCGTCCGCGCTTCGCGCGCGAGGCGCTTCGCCGCTTCGATCGCCGCCGGCGGCGTGGCGAGACCGAGCTGCTCGAACAGCCCGGCGTTGCCGATCTCGACCGAGCCGTCGTCGAGCGTCGCCACCAGGCCCTTGCCCGGGTGCGACGTGAGCTGCTTCGCGGGCGCGAACGAGAGGCCGCGGGACTCGGCGGCCCGCACCACGGCCTGGGCGATCGGATGCTGCGAGCGCTTCTCGGCGCTCGCCGCTGCGGCGAGGATGGCGTTCGCGTCGCTTCCGTCCACCGGCACGACGTCCGTGACCTCGAACCGCCCGTAGGTCAGGGTCCCGGTCTTGTCGAAGGCGATGGCGCGCACCTTGCCGAGCGCTTCCACGAAGCGCCCGCCCTTGAAGAGCACGCCGTTCCGCGCCGCGTTCGCCACCGCGGACAGGATGGTCGCCGGCGTGGCGATCACGAGCGCGCATGGCGAGGCCACCACCAGCAGCGTCATCGCGCGATAGAACGCCGTCGTGAAGTCCTGCCCGAGCACGAACGGCGGGATCACGATCATGAGCGCCGCTGCCACCACCACCGCCACCGTGTAGTAGCGGCCGGCCCACTCGGCGACCTCCTCGGTCTGCGACTTCCGCTCCTCGGATTCGCGCACGAGCTGCACGATGCGCGCGAGCGCGGTGTCGCCCGCGGGACGCGTCGAGCGCACCTCGAGCACACCCTGCTGGTTCACGGTGCCCGCGAACACCCGGTCGCCGGGGTTCTTCTCGACCGGAACCGATTCGCCGGTGAGCGTGCTCTGGTCGATCGCCGAGATGCCCTCGAGCACGAGGCCGTCCACCGGCACCGACTCGCCGGGCTTGACGATCACGCGCTCGCCGACCTGCACGTCGTCGGCGTCCACCAGCATTTCAGTCTGGCCGCGGCGCACGAGCGCCCGCGCCGGCCGCAGTTTGAGCAGCGCATGGAGGGCGCGCCGGGTGCGCCCCATGGTGTAGACCTCGAGCGTGTTGCTGAGCGCGAACAGGAACATCAGCACGGCGGCTTCGAACAGGTAGCCGATGACCCCGGCGCCGACCGCGGCCAGGATCATCAGCAGGTTCACGTCGAGCCGTCCGCGCGCGAGCGAGGCAAGCGACGAGCGCAGCGCGAACCAGCCGCCGGTGATCGCGGCAGTCAGGTAGGCCGCATGGTGCAATATTGGCGGCAGGCTGCTGCGTTCGAGCAGCATCCCGGTCACCAGGGCCGCCAGGCAGGTTCCGGTGAGTATCGCCATCGAGCGGCCCTTGGCGTAGTGCTCCTGCTCGGCGTGCGAGAGCTTGGCGCCCCACGGCTTCGAGCGCGGGAGCGGCTTCTTGAGCTCGAGCGCGTCGGCCGGTGCGTGCCGGCGCGCGATGGCGACCCGGTTCGGGTCCGCGAGCACCTCGAACTCGGGCGGCGTTCCGCCCGGCAGGTGGCCGAGGCGGAGCGCGCACTCCTCGCACGATTCCGCGCTCGCGCGCCGCTCGCAGGTCGTCACCCGCTGGGCGAACAGCGCGCCGACGTCGTCGGCCAGCTCGTTCAGCTCTTCCGGCGTGATGAGCGAGGGCTGGTAGCGCACCGTGACCGTGCCCTCCTTGAAGCTCGCCTCGATCGCGACCACGCCGGGCGTGGTGCGGATGCGGTCCGAGAGGATCTCCAGGCAGGTCTCGCCTTCGGTCACCGGGAGGTGGATGGGGCGGGACCCAGCGACCTCGGGAGCGGCAGGCAGGGGCGCGGATTCCGACAGATTCATCCGGGGACGTTAGCACAGGCCGCGAGCGGTTCCGGGCGGGTTGATCCTCTATACTGCGCGCTCTTCCGCGATACGCCTGCCGCTTCCGGAGACCTGCCCATGACGCTTCGTCCGCTGCTCGCCGCCGTCTCGTTGATCGCCACCGCGCTTGCCGTCGTCGCCGGGAATCCCGCCGGGCAGACCGCAGCGACCGCCCCCGCCGTGATGCCGCCCGCGCCGCCGTTCGCGCCTTCGGTGTACGCGGCGCGCCGCGAGAAGGTCATGAAGGAGATGGTCATTGGTCTCGCCGTGCTCTACGCGCGCGGCGAGGAGGATCGCGACGGGTATCTGCAAGATAGCGACTTCTACTACCTGACCGGGCTCGACGAGCCGGGCGCGGTGCTGGTGCTCGCTCCTGAAGAGCGCATCTACCGGCATCAGCTCTATCTCACGCCGCGCGACCTCGACGACGAGCGCTGGACCGGGGAACGTCCCGACATCGGCGACTCGCTCCGCAAGCTCACCGGTATCGATCGCATCGGACGCACCACGGCGCTCAAGGGCCGCCTGCTGCGGCTGGTCCAGACCGCGAAGACGTTGTGGGTGATCAACGCGCCCGGCTCGCTCGACGGGCCGGCGCCGCCCGAGACGGAGCTCTATTCGAAGCTCCAGGGGCGCGTCCCGGGGCTCAGCACGAAGAACGGCCAGCACATCCTGCCCGCGCTGCGCTCGGTCAAGGAGCCGGCCGAGCTCGAGCGCATGGAGCTGGCGATCCGCGCCACCGTCGCGGCGCATCGGGCGGCCGCGCGGCTCATCAAGCCCGGCGTCGAAGAGAACTGGGTCGAGGCGGCGATCGGCCTCGAGTTCAAGCGCGGCGGCGCGGTGCGGCCCGCGTTCAGCTCGATCGTCGGCAGCGGCCGGAACAGCACCGTGCTCCACTACCCCAAGCACGACCAGAAGATCGCTCCCGGAGCGCTCGTGGTGGTGGACATCGGCGCCGACTACGGCCACTACGCGGCCGACGTCACCCGCACCTATCCCGCGGACGGGCGTTTCACCGCCGAGCAGCGCCGCGTGTACGAGGTCGTGCTCAAGGCGCAGCAGGCGTGCATCGACATGATCAAGCCCGGCGTCTACTACGAGGACATCCACCGCAAGGCCGAGGAGATCATCGCGGCATCCGGCCATCGCGACGACTTCATCCACGGGCTTGGGCACTTCGTCGGCCTCGACGTGCACGACGCCGGCCTCTACTACAAGCCGCTCCAGGCCGGCATGGTGATCACCACCGAGCCGGGGATCTACATCCGCTCCAAGTCGCTCGGCGTGCGCATCGAGGACGAGGTCCTCGTCACCACGACCGGGCACCGGTTGCTCACGGAGGCGCTGCCGCGCGATCCGGATGCGATCGAGAAGATGATGCGGGGAGAATGATGCCGGGCTGGAGCACATTGGCACTTCTGGCGGCGCTCGCGGCGCCGGGTTCCGATCTTTCCGCCGTGGAGGGATCCGGCGCGGAGCCCGTTCCGGCATCCCGGCCACGGCGACCGACCGCGACCGCGCCCACCTGAAGCGGCTGACCCGGCGAGGGCGCGCCGCTTCGGGGAAGCGGCCTCGAGACAAAGTGGGTCTTCGCGGCCCGCTATATCGACACCGACATCGAGCGGCCGCGCTGGCGGGTGACCGGGAACTACCGGGTGATCCCGACGCTGCAGGTGGGCATCGAGGTCAATCCGGTCGTCGGCGAAGTGGCGCCGCTCGCCACGTGGTTCCTGTCGACCGAGACGGATCGCCGCCCGGCGGCGTTCCTCGGCACCAGCTCGGACCGCATCGGCTCGCCCGAGGGGACCCAGGCGTACTACCTGACCATGGCCAAACACGTGCCGGCGCTCCGCATGTCACCCTATGCGAGCGTCAACTACTCCGAGTGGGACAACGGGTGGAACTTCCCGTTTGGCGCGCACGTGGATCTCGGCCGCGGGCTTTCGCTGCAACCCATGTACGATGGCGAGCGGACGCATCTGCTCGCATCGTTCGCAAACGACCGGTTCAGCACCACGTTCATCTGGGCGTGGCTCGAAACCGGCGGCGTCGCGATGTCGTTCGGCTTCTGAGGTGATGCGATGAGGTTGCTGATAATCCCGATGTTGATTGCAGCCCTGTTCCCCGGGGCGGTGTCCGCCGCGCCCTCCAAGGCGGTGTGCGTCGTGTGCCAGGTGAAGGAAGGCGCCCGCGAGGAGGAGGCGGTGAAGGCCACCCGCACCCACGACGGCGTCGAGTACTACTTCTGCTCGGAGAAGTGCGCGAAGGCGTTCGACGCCGATCCCGTGGCCTACGTGCCGCGCGACCTGCCGTGGCCCGCCCCCGCGATCGCGCTCGTGGACCTCACCGGGCGCAAGGTCACGTCGGACAGCCTGCGCGGCCGGGTGACGCTGATCGACTTCTGGGCCACGTGGTGTGCGCCGTGCGTGAAGACCATGCCCGAGCTGCAGGCGCTGCACACCCAGTACGCCTCACGCGGCTTCGGCGTGCTGGGGGTGTCGATCGACGAAGGCGGCCCGTCAAAAGTGAAGAAGTTCGTCGGCTCGAAGAAGATCACCTACCCGATCGCGATCGACGACGGGCCGAAGCCGGCCTGGGAGGCGTACCACGTGAAGGCCGTGCCGGCCGCGTTCCTGGTCGACCGCGAGGGCCGCGTGGTGGCGCAGTGGACCGGCGCGTCGCAGGGCAGGGCGGAACTCGAAAAGATGATCGAGGAGCTGCTGCGCGCGGACTGATCTACCGGTTCAGATGCAGCGCGGCGCTCGCGGTGAAGTAGAAGCTCGGCGCGGGGGTCGAATCGATCCAGTCGAAGCGGAATTCTGCCCCCGGTCCGACCGTGCCGAGGCCCATTCCGCCGAAGGCCAGGTGCCAGCCGAGATGAACCGGGTAGACCCTGGCGCCGTGGATGCTCTGGTGATAACCACCCGCACCCAGGGCAATGTACGGGGCCACGGCCTTCTCGCCCACGGCTCGAAACCGCAGCTCGCCGGAGATGTCGTGCAGCTCGTGCCCGCCCTGGGTGAGCCCCTCGAACGGGGGCCCGAAGTCTGGACCGGTGTACACCGTTTGCCCCGCCTCCCAGCGCAGTCGACCGAACTGAAGGCCGATCCCCGCTCCGGGAGTCCGCCAGCGATGCACCGACGCCCGCCAGCTGAACGAGGGTGCGGTCTGGTCCCCGGAGCTCACCCCCGCCTGCCCTGACAGCGTCCATCGGGGATCGGCCGTCTCAGCCGAAACCGATGCCGCGGACAGGGCAAGCGCCGCGAAAACCCAGGGTGCGACGTGTCTCATGACAGTTCCTACACCGGACCGATGGGCCGGGGTTCCCAGTTCGTGAAGCGGGCGGGGCCCAAACCCCGCCCGCTCCGTCCCAGCCCGGGCTACTTCAGGAAAACCAGCTTCTTGGAGTCTCTAAACCCGCTGTTCCGGTACTTCACCCGGGTGAAGTAGACGCCACGCGCTGCCCGCTTGCCGTCGTCGTCGGCCCCATCCCAGGTGAGCGGCGTCACGCCCGCGCGCAGGTGACCCGTGAACAAGGTGCGAACCACACGCACTGCCACGTCAAAGATCTTCACCTCCACGACATCGTCCTGCGCGAGGCTCAACTCGATCCTCGCCATTCCGCTTCGGACCGGATTGTTCGCGAGACCGAAGGCATTGGTCAGTCTGCCAGACGAAGGCTCCACCGGCTCGTAGATGATGTAGGGCACGATTACGCAAATGTTCCCGAACACGACGCCCGCCACGTCGCGGTAGAACGCGAGACGTCCGCGCGTCGAGTACTCACCGTACGAGTGGAACGCATTGATGTTCCAGCCCTCCGTGAACGCGACCCACGGCTTGGTCGGGTCGTACTTCTTGACCACGGCCGCCGGCCACGAGATCGGCGGGTCCCCTCCGACGGCTTCGTAGTACGCCCCCACCGCGGTGGTCGCGAGACCCGGATTGTTCTCGACCACGTCGAGAGTGATCGTGCACGTGTTGCGCACGCTGTAGATATTCCTCAGGCCCGGGTCGAGCTCCGAGGTCGGGAGCACGTCCGCACTGAACTCGGTGTTGCCGGAGGCGCGGAGGTAGTTCTCGTCGAGGAGAGTGGCGCCGAGATAGTTGGTCAGGAATCCGCTGACCGCCGCGCTGCCGCTGAAGGCCAGCGCTTCCGCGAAGCCGTCGCCACCCGCCCAGAACCCGCGATCGCACGTCGCCGGCGAAACGCCCGTTCCCGAGAGCAGGAAGTTCTGCATCACGAGAATGTCGTTCTGAGACTTGTTGCTGAACGGCCCGTAGATCGACGAGTTCAGGTCACCCGTGAACGTCAGGATGATGTCGTAGTACGTGTTCAGCATGGTCTGAGTCGGGCCCTGGCGCGAGATCTTGCCGTTGATCTGAGGATTCGCCCCGTCTTCCCGCGACTCACGGCTACCGATGGAGCCCGTGCCCGTATTGAGCGACTCGGACGCCTTGACTCCGTACATGTCGAAGGTGCTCCCGGCCTGACCGATGTGACGACGGACGAAGTAGGTCGGATCGTTGATATCCGCACCGGTCTCGCCGGACGCGCTCCAACCGTTGTGAGCGCCCTTCTTGTTCGTCGCCTGAGCGCCGATGGAGTCGGCTACGCCGATCCAGACGCGCTCGTTTCCACGCCGGTCGTTCTGGTCCACGTAGAGCACGCACGCCGGGTCGATGCTCGCATCGAGACCCAGCACCGGGTGAGTGAACGCCCCGTCCTTCCAGCGATCCGGAAGCACGCTGAACTCCTGCCACCGGTGTCCGTCCGTCGAGCCTTCGCAGGTCTGCGGGGTCACGACGTTGGTATCGGGGCAGTTGTAGGTGAACACTCCCGCGTCCTCGCGGCGGAAGAAGTACTCCACGTGCGAGCCCGGGGTCAGGTACCCGTCGGGAATGATCTTCGTGCCTTCCTTCGTGGTCGTTGCGCCGTTGAAGCCGCTGCCCGGCGCAGTCACCCACGCCGGCGGGTAGGCATCGAACGGAGGCGCCGGCACGTTGCCTGAGCCACAGAGCACTTCGCTCGTGGGACGCGCCGTCCCGGTGCTGCTCGAGTCGGTGATGAAGCAGATGTTTCGAGTGATGCCCAGCGCTCCACGGTGCGGATCCGCCAGCTCGTTCTCCTGATAAGCCGACATGAACAGCCCGCTGTTCCCAGGCTGCACGACGCCGCGCTTCCGGAGGTTGAACACGTTCGCTTCGGCGGTGTCCATGCGGGCGGAGTTCCACACCTGCGGGCTCCACACCTTCTGACCGGCGAGCGGTCCGCCGACGGCCGTTGGGTGCCCACCGGGACTGCCCTTGGCGCCGTTGTTGAACAGGTAGTTCGACCAGAAGTTCGTCACGCCCGAAGCCGGTGTCGGGATCGCCGTCGCCGACGTCGGCAGGGCACGGAGCTGCGAAGTCTGGCCCTGGCCCAACGTGACGTAGTTGCCCGGACCCGGAAGGATGCGGAACACCATGTCCATCCGGACGTCGGTGCCTTCAGCATTCACCACCACCGTGTCACCCGGCACGTCGAAACGCAGCAGGTTGCTGGTCGGCGGGGCGATGTTGATGCCGGTCTTGACCAGCGCCGTCGTCGTGTCGAATGCGAACGGGATACCCGCGAGAGCATTGTTCTCGTTCTGCGGGAAGGTGTCGTGAATGAGCTGCCAGATGTCGATCGAGACCGGGGCACCACCCGCTCCATCCACGATACCGAGCGCCATGTTGTCCCAGTAGGCACCACCGAAGAACTTGCTGTTCGGAATCGAGAACCGGTACGCCTCTTGTCGCGTGAGAAGCGACAGGCGAATCGAGTCCGGCAGACCCAGCGTCTGATTGCGCGGAGAACCACCAGCCGCGGCCGACGTCACGTAGCGCAAGATGCCGGTTCCGAAAAGACCTTCGATGTCCGCGAAGCACTGGCGATCGGGATTGAAAAAGATGCCGCCTATACGACGGATCTCGCCCCAGCGCGGGTTGGGATCCGACGCGCCACCGTTGGTCGGGTACGCCATGCACCCGAACCACCACGCGCTGCCTTCGTTGAAGAAGTCGAA
>DAIUEO010000152.1:0-8122 GCA_036845125.1 Candidatus Eiseniibacteriota bacterium
TGGCCGGGAGAGGACTTCGCGGGCCTGTGGTTGCTGCTCGTGCCCGCGGGCTTCACGTCGAAGCGATAGAAGTAGGTCGCGCCCGGCGCGGCCCGGAAATCGGTGACGAAGCAGTCGCCGGTGCAGAGGGTAAAGTCGGAATAGAGCGGGTCGAAGGCGCTCACGCGCTCGCCGGCGCGGTACACCTGGTATTCGCAGCCGCTGTAGACACCCTCGAGGGTGACCCGCAGGGCGTCGTCGCTGTAGTCGATCCTGACCCCGGGGCCGGCGAGCGCCGGGACTGCCAGGGTGGACATCAGGAGAAGGCTGAGGAATAGGCGTCGCATCGTTCCTCCCTACGGGATTTCCCCGGGGGTTGTGACTCACGCAGCGCACGGAATGGTACTGGGCCCTTCGGAGCGCGTCCATACCTCAATGAAGGGTCGTGTGCGCGCGGTCTCTCGGTTAGGATCGGCCGCGACACGCCCCGGCTCCACGAGCCCCGTCCATGGAGGGACCGCTGTCCACCACGCGCGACGCCGCCGACACCTCGCTCTTCTCCCCCGCCGGCACCACCCGGCTCGATCCCCAGGAAGTCCTGGAGTCGGTGTTCGGCTACCGCGAGTTCCGTCCCGGCCAGCGCCGCATCATCGACGCCGTGCTCGCGGGGCGCGACTGCATCGGCGTGATGCCGACCGGCGCCGGAAAGTCGCTCACGTTCCAGATCCCGGCACGGATCCTGCCGGGCCCGGTGCTGGTGATCTCGCCCCTCATCTCGCTGATGAAGGACCAGGTCGATTCACTCCTGCGTCTCGGCTTCAGCGCCACCGTGCTCAATTCCACCGTGGACTTCGAGGAGCGCCGGCGCCGGATCGGCGCGCTCCGCCGCGGCGAGGTGGAGCTGGTCTACGTCGCCCCCGAGGCGCTCGAAGGCGGGCTGCGCACCATCCTCGCCGACTGCCGGCCGAGCCTCGTGGTGGTGGACGAGGCGCATTGCATCAGCCATTGGGGGCATGACTTCCGCCCCGCCTATCGCCGGCTCCAGGGGCTCAAGGCCGAATGCGGCGACGTTCCGGTGCTGGCACTGAGCTGTAGTCGATCGTGACCCCGGGGCCGGCGAGCGCGGGGACGGCGAGGGTGACGAGGAGGATGCCGGCGAGAAAGTTTTGCATTGATGGGTTCCCCGGGG
This sequence comes from Candidatus Eiseniibacteriota bacterium, assembly GCA_036845125.1. GTDB lineage: Bacteria > Eisenbacteria > RBG-16-71-46 > RBG-16-71-46 > RBG-16-71-46 > DAIUEO01. The sequence continues at coordinate 1,169 of DAIUEO010000152.1, forward strand.
CGTCCGAAGGCCTAGATTTCCACAGCGCGAGGAAAAGCGTACCGAAGGCGCTGCAGGGTCTCCACCCAATAAATGCGTGGCGTCCTGAAGTGTGACCGGCTGAACCTCCCGGTCTACGGCTATTTCATTCGAACGACTCGATGAACCGCAGTAGTCCCACCGAGCTGTGCCCGGATCAGATAGACCCCTGGAGCCACGATCCGATTGCGAGCATCGCGGCCATTCCAGCGCAGCACGACGCGCTGCCCCGCAAGCTCGAGAGCCGGCTTCGCCACGATATGCCCGGTCACGTCGTATACCTCGACCATCGTCCCCATAACATCCGGAGTCGCAAGATCGAGGATTACCTCTTCGTCGAACGGATTGGGTGTCGCTCCGCGCCATGCCAGCCGCACACCCGGCAGCGGCACCGGCACTACCAGCTCGATCGGCCCCTCCCACAGGGAGGTTCCGTCAAGTGTCACCACTTCAATTCGATACCGGTAGCGCACCCCCGGGCTCAGGTCTGCATCCCGCCACTGCTGCTCACCGCCCGCAAGTGAAGTGAGACGCGCCACCACATCGAACGGGCCACCATCCGACGCGCGGTGCACACGCACTTCCTGCACCGCACCGGCATCACCCAGCCACCACCTGAGGTCAGCGCCACCCTCGACCAGATCCGCTCGCAGCCCCGACACCACCACCGGCGTCGGCACATCACTGATCACCGCGCCCCAGATGTCGGCGCTACTACCGAAGGGAACGCGCGTCCACACCACATACACTTTCCCGTTCCCCGTGGCGAGGCCAAGGTGGTCACCCACCGCCCAGCGTGAATTCTCTGAGTTTCCCGACTGGCTGCTTTCCTCGCTGATCCGCTCGGCCGGCGCGAACGTCTGACCGCCATCGTCCGACCACGTCCAGTAGGTATGGGCCTGCGCTCCGCACTCCACCGCGTCCCGGCGGTCGTACCACGCCACGTGCACGCGCCCTTCATCATCCACGGCCACCTCGGGGAATGCCTCCTCGTTCCCGACAGGACCATCACCGACACGCACCTTGGGCGACCATGTGGCCCCGCCGTCGGTCGAGGAGCACAGCAGGATGTCGCGATGGTCGCGTGCCACCGACGAGGGATCCACGATGAAGCTCCGCGTGTGAACGCGATAACCAATGCCATAGAAGAGGGCTGCTCCGCTTCCAAAGTAATAGCGCCCGGTGGTCGGCAGGGTGTAGATCAGAGGCGGACCGTCTCCGACACGCAGAAAATTCATGCACGTCGCCGACGAGAACGTCGTGCTGTCCCCTCCACAGAAGAGCCCGACGGCCAAGGGCGCTCCTTCCGGGACCGAGAAGAAGATGCTGTTCATCCAGATCGTCTCGCCTACGTCTCCTTCGAAAGTGTAGAAGTCGACGTCAAACACGCTTTCGGAAGCCGTCACACTCCCGTCGACATCGTTGCCGATCGTGACCGGGTCGGCCGAACCGAAGTAGTTATTGTTTTCGGTCTCGGTCATCGACCCCGTCTGCGGGCCCACCGTTCCACTGGCTCGCTCGGTGGTCACCAGATACCAGGTTCCGCGCCGCGGGCTGGCGCTGCGGTCCACCGCTATCGAGAAGGCTGCCGGTCCCTGCATGCACCCGCTGTTGTTGGCCGGCATGGTCGGGTTGCGGCGACCGTGCTCCGAGTACCAACTCCCCGGTTCGGCGAGCGGGTCCAACAACGGCACCACCTCGAACTCCGGCCCGAAGGTCTCCCCGAGATCCTCGGACCGGGCTCCGACGATCCTGCCCTGTACGTAGTTCTCCCAGATCACCGTTAGCTCGCCCGCGGCCCCGACCACGATCCGTGCCCCGGCCGATTCCGGCCCGATGAGCTCGATCGGCCATTCCCACGTCTCCCCCTGGTCGGTCGAGCGCACGAAGATCGTGCGGTACACGGCGGCCGCATTCAGCGCCTTGGTGAAGGCCACGTAGAGATTCCGGGTGATGGGATCGAACTCGATGTCCATCGATACCGGTTCAGCCTCGTTATTGGGGAGTGGCAGCGGCACAGGGTTGGTCAGCCGGCGCCAGGTGAACGTCGTGCCGATGAATCGCCCTTCGTGAACTTCTACCGACCAGCCGACCCTATCCGTGAAGGCAGGAGCTGCGAGGAAGAACTGGCCCGCATCTCCTGCGCAGATCGCCGCAGGGGTTGCGCCAACGTCGTTCCACGGTATGGCGCTGACATCCTGCCACGTCGCGCCACCGTCTCGAGAAGCGGCCGCTCTGACGTTTGGATCGCAGTTGACGTTCCACACCGCAAGGAGATGGGGACCTTGAACTGCCAGGCGCGGTTCGTTCTCGATCGTGCAGTACGACGGTAGCGGAAAGTTGGATCCGATCACCTGAGCGCAGGCGTGGCTCTCAGGAAGGGACAGCCACGCCACGGTCGCGCAGGCAAAGAGCAGTCGCGAGATCATGGGAGAAGGATCAGCTTGCGACTGGCACGGAACGGACCTGCCGACAACCGGTAGAGGTAGATGCCGGGCTCGACCCTGCGGCCCAACTCGTCGTTTCCGTACCAGTCCACGGCGTGCTGCCCCGCCGGCCAGACACGCTGGCTCAGGGTGCGAACCCGACGCCCATTCAGGTCGAACACCTCGAGCGTCACCTCGCTACGCACCGGCAGCGCGAAGCGGATCTGCGTGCCTTCCCCAAACGGGTTGGGTTGATTCTGCTCGAGGGCGAATCCCGCCGGTGCTGGAATGGCGCGCTGCTGGCGCGTCGGCGTTCCGCTCGCCGACGACACCCGGAACCGGACGAAGCGTTCGGAGATCGCCGTGGCGGGAGGGTCGGGACGGAGGTGCAGGACCGTTCCCGGTTCCAGCACCACGCTGGATCCGGTCGCAATCTGCACACTTCCCAACGTGGAGTGTTCGCTCCGCATCGCCACGTTGCTCGAGCGCGGAGCCACCGTCGAGGGGGTTACGCGATAAACACCGAATATCCGATAAGAACTCCCGAGAATCAGTTGTACGCTGTCGGCGACAACGTTCTCGATCATCGTTTCGGATCCGCCGACGGGCGAGACCTTCGCGATCGCCCGCCACCTCTCAGGGCCGGGTATGAGCACGCGAAGACCGTCGTTCACGGTTCCCAGGGGCTCGGCCTGAAGCACGATCGCTCCCTGCGACTCATCCGTGGGAGTGAAGTAGACCGTCAGCGTCTCCCCGGCCGCCGCCTCGTACCCGGCGGGAGCCCACTCCACGTCACCGGCCCCTCCCCTGATGGCGGTCGCGAGCTCATTTCGCCCGACGCGAAGGCCGTTCGAAGTCTGGACGACGGTCGAGTCGGGACCGTGCACCACGTCCAAGACCTCCACCGAATCGATCCGGAACGCCGTGCTCCCAGCGTGGGTGAGGGTCAGTCCCCCGGCTATCGACTCGGGTTTGAGTCGGAGGACGGCTTCGTGAGCGACGAACGCTCCCGCGGTCGGCCGTGCCGAAGGCGGCAGCTCTTCGCAGAACTCGCAGCCGCCACCGCCACCGCCCGGTACGCACTCTGTGCTCGCGGATCCGGTCGTGAGAGCCGACCAGTTGTTCCGCTCGTCCCGGGTCTTCAGACCAAAGTAGTAGGTGAAGCAGGCATTGAGACCCGTTGCCCCGTACGACTCCTGGTTGCCTGCCGGTCGCGGGAAGGCGGTCGTGATCGGATCGCTGTTCTCAAAATTTGCTTCGGTGACCGGTCCATCCGTGCGGATGCGCAGCTTGTATTCGGCCGCGGTTCCGGCGTTACCATCGTCTCCCGGTGCCGTCCACCGGACGTTCATCTCATGAAGCCCAAAGGGCTCCACTGTCAGAGCCTGAGCGGCGGGAGAAGTACCGTCGTTTTCGACCTCGATCCGCATCCACTTGCCGACCGAGGGCACCCCACCGACTCCGGATCGCACCGCGAAGAGCAGATAGTCACCAGGGGGCATCTGGCCGGTGTTGTCGGGAAGCTGCGCACGAAGCCGGCCATGTGTCGTGCTGTAAGGCAAGGCGAGATATCGCTGGTTCTGATCGAAGCTGTGGGTGACCGCCCCGGGCCGGATCAGCGATACGATCTTGATCGAATCGACGGAGCTGCCGTCGCCCAGGTTGACGTCAAGGTAGAACGGCTCGCCCCTGTGTTTGGTCTCGGTCGGATAGCTGGTGATGATGGGGCGCGTCGCCAGCGTCGTGCCGTCCTTATACAGGTACGGCGGCCAGAACACGGTGGCGGTCAACACCTGATCCGTGGGTGGGCCACCGGCCGCGAGAACACGTCCATCAGGTAGCAGCAGCGCCGTTGAGTGATAACTACGCTTGACAAGGTCATCGGCAAGCAGAATAGGCGGATTCTCCCAGGTTCCCTCATGGTAGAAGTATGGCGTCATGGCATAGGTCGGAGCAGGGGACGGATCAACAATCCATCCGCCGCTGATTAGCACGCGGCCGTCCGGCACGATCGTCAGGTTGTGAAGGCGACGCGCTGCTGGAAGGCTATTCCGGGCTTCCCAGCCAGGCGTCCCCGAGGATGGATTGAGAATGGTCCTCGTCTTCGCGTACAGCGAGGTCTCGCGATAGTGGTCCGCGCCTCCGCACTTCATCACCAACTCGTCGCCGTTCGTCGAGACCAGGAGTGCGGCTGATCCACCGGGAAATTCGCTCTCGGTTCCGTTGGACCAGACATTCGTCGCGGGATCGAACATGTAGCTGAAGGTGCTGTCGGCCGTGGGTTTCAGGGACCCATTGCCGGCGTAGAACACCTTCCCGTTCTTGGCGGAAAACATGAACGGGTAGTTGTCCAGCCATTTGGCGCCAGTCGTCAGCGCGGACCAGCTGCCGCCCGGTGCGTAGAGCTCGGGAACCTTCGCCGGCACCGGACGAGGATCGAAGACCGCTGCGCCGGCTTGTCGCGTGGTGGGCGCATTGCCGGGTTGAAGCTGTTGCCACGATGGGCTGCCGACGTCGAGCGGCAGCGCCCAGACCTCGCCGGATTCGCCGCCTTGCACGAGATCGGTGTCTCCGCCCACCACCAGCAGCCGCTGCCACTCGTTGTCGTAGACGGCCTGATGCCGGGCCCGATTCGATGGCCAGCCACCCGTCGGCTTCAGCCACGACCACGTCCATGATCCAGCGCCCATCGGCTCGGGCCGGCTCAGCAGCCACACCGTGCTGGTCAGGGTGCCGAGCGAGTCGCCACCAAACACCACCATGCGATGGCGGTCATAGCCGGTCAGCGGGTGGGCATCGATCGTGTCCATCACCGCCGCGTGACCGTAACGCTTTCCTGGGCCTCCGGTCGCGAGCTGGGACCACGTCGACGGGGCCGCCTGGTTGAGGCGGTTCAGGGTAAGCCCCCATACCGCGTCACTCGCCCAGTTCTGTGCGGGCGGGGACTGCCAGAAGCTGGCGCTCGTCGGAGGAGCCGCGATTCCGCCAAGGATCAGCATCGTCGGCACGAGGCCGAGATCCTCGTCGCCGTCGATCACCGCCGTGTGACCGTAACGGGCACCGGGCGCGACGTTGGTACCGTCGTACTTCCATTGATGCGTGTTGTTCCCGTTCAGAATCAGCCGCCACACATCGCTGAGCACCACGAACTGGCCCTGTGCGTCGCGCGAGAGTCCACCGTAGACGATCATCACGTTGTCTACGATCACCGCGCTGTGCAGGTAGCGAGGCGCTGGATATCCATGCGTCGGGTCGCCGTTCACCGTGATGGTTTCCCACGCCCACGTGTGATCCGAATCATTGTTGTAGATGAACTTCTGGTGCACGTCCCGGCTCGGCACCCAGGTGCCGGACGAGTCCCTGGCGCCGCCGAAGATCATGATCTTCCCGTGGGAATACCAGAATACCGCACTGTGCCCGAACCGCGGGCTCGGGCGATTGGCGAGTCCCGGCCGGTCGTCTTCCCAGTACGGGTCGGGCTTGAGCTGAAGCGGCCGGAAGTCGTTCATCAGCACCTGAACTCCGGCGCTGTCGCGGGTTCCACCGAACCGATGCATGCGCTTGAACTCCGAGCCCGAGGTGGCCAGCACCTTACCGTCGCCGAGCGTGGTCGCGGTGGCGTACCAGCGTCCGTGATCCATCGCGTCCACGGCGGTCGTCCAGCCGCGATTGGCGTTGTGGTAGGTCTTCGCATCGAAGATCGGCGTGCGGGGTTCCCCTGTCGTGCCGACGACGGTGCCTCCCACCACCATGAGCCGGCCGTCGCCCAGAATGGTCTGCCCGGCGCAGAAGGTGTTGAGTTCGTTCTCGGTGTCGATCGGTACCGCCACCGATCTCGAGAAGTCGTTCAGCGGCTCCGCCAGCCACAGCCGCGATGAGCTGCCGAAGTGCCAGTGAAGTACGAACGAAGAATCTTGAGTGCCACGCAGCAGGGCCATGTGGGTGGCGCCGCCGCTGCCCGGCCAGCGCAGTCCGATCTCGCCGGAATTGCCGTGGGTCGGAGCGTCCCATCGGCCGATCGAAGCCGTGGTGCTGTCCACCCAGGTCCAGCGGCCCTTGACGTTGAAGTTGTTGCTTTCGGCAGGGTCAGGAGCGATGCACACCAGAGTCGTGAGAATCAGCGCGGCAAGGTGGAGTGGTGTGGAAGTGGTGGGGGTGGAGTGGTGTGGAAGTGGTGGGGGTGGAGTGCGCGAAACGGCTTCCGGAGTTGCTGCGATGCGGCCTCATCGAGCCTCCTGCGACGGCCATGAACCGCCGTCATCCGTGTGTGCGGTGGGAATGCAGGCGAGGCCGTGGCGGGCCAGGGCGCACACCACTTAACTAGTAAGAAGGCTTCCTAGGACAGAAGCGTGAGTCAATGAGACTCCCCCTACGTCGGGGGGTCAAGGGGGAATCTCTAGCGGGAAGTCCACGCCGTATAATCTCAAAAGGGTCGTGTGCGCGTTGATCCTCGGCTAGGATCGGCCGCGACACGCCCCGGCTCCACGAGCCCCGTCCATGGAGGGACCGC
>DAIUEO010000153.1:0-8048 GCA_036845125.1 Candidatus Eiseniibacteriota bacterium
GCGCTTCGCCTCGGCGACATGACCCTGGCCGAGCGCTGGCTGGCGGCGACCGGCGTGCCGCTCGCGGCGATCGCCGCGCGCCCGCGTCCGCTCCGCTGCTGGCCCGACCCGCCGACCCCCGGCGTCCCGGCCCGCGAGGTGCTGCTCGTCAACGCCGCGGCACTGCCCGGCTCGTGGCATCGCGCGGCGCTCGGCGGCGGCACCGCCCGCTGGGTGCGGGACGGCCGCACGCTGGTCGCGCGCACGCCGTGGAGCACCGTGCGCGAGGCGGTCGCGAACGGTCCGGGGGCACTCGAGGTGGTGCTCGCGGGGCTTCCCCAGCGGCCGATCTCTGAGGAAGTGGCGCTGCTCGATCATCCCTGGAGCCCGATCCGCTGGAACTCGGAGCTCCTCAGGCAGGATCTCGCGGCGGGCCCGTTCATCCGCTCCGGCACCGTGGATCAGCGCGCGATGCTGATCGCGCCCGACCGCATCCGCATCGATCCCGGCGCCCGCATCGATCCGGGTGCCGTGCTCGATGCCCGCGAGGGGCCGATCCGGATCGGCGCCGGCGCGATCGTGATGTCGCACACGCTGGTCCAGGGCCCCTGCAGCATCGGCGCCGGAACCCAGCTCCTCGGCGGCGTCGTGGGCCGCTCGAGCATCGGTCCCCAGTGCCGGATCGCAGGCGAGGTCGACGAGTGCGTGTGGCAGGGGTGGTCCAACAAGCGCCACCACGGCTTCGTCGGCCACAGCTGGATCGGCGAGTGGGTGAACCTCGGGGCCCTCACCACGACCAGCGACCTCAAGAACAACTACGGCACGATCCGAGTGCACGAGGACGGCCGGGAGATCGAGAGCGGCGAAACCAAGATCGGCTCGATCCTCGGCTCCCACGTGAAGACTGGCATCGGGACGCTGCTGCCGACCGGTGCGGTGGTGGGGGTGGGCTCGAACCTGTTCGGCGGCGGCCACTTCGGGCCGAAGCACGTTCCCGCGTTCTCCTGGTGGGATGGCGTGACGATGGTGGAGCACCGGTTCGACCGTTTCGTCGAAACCGCCCTGACCGCGATGGCGCGGCGCGACCGCACCTTCGGCCCGGCCGAGGAGGTCCTGGCGCACGCGGTGTTCGACGACACCGAGTCCGAGCGATCGCCGAAGAAGGTGGTCCATCAGCGGGAAAAACGCGCGGTGAAGCAGGGTTGACCCGGGCGCGCGGGCCTCTCTAAGCTCCCCGTCTTTTCAGGGCACAAGGGAGGGGAATGCCGGAGCTGCGCAAGGATCCCGTCGTCGGGCGCTGGGTGATCATCTCGACCGAGCGCAGCCGGCGTCCATCGAGCTTTACCCACATTGCGCCCACCGTCTCCCCGCTCGCCTGTCCGTTCTGCCCGGGGCACGAGTCCATGACCCCGCCCGAGGTGTACGCGGTGCGGCCGGGCGAAGCGGCGCCCAACGGGCCCGGCTGGACGGTGCGGGTGGTCCCCAACAAGTTCCCGGCGCTCCAGATCGAAGGCACCCTCGACCGCCGCGGCGAGGGGCTCTACGACAAGATGAACGGCATCGGCGCCCACGAGGTCGTGATCGAGGGCCCCGGCCACGAGCAGGACCTGGCCGACCTGCCGATCCCGCACATCCAGCAGGTCGTCGCGGCCTACCGCGAGCGGATGCTCGATCTGCATCGTGACCGCCGCTTCCGCTACGTGCTGGTGTTCAAGAACCACGGCGCCGAGGCCGGGGCCACGCTCGAGCACAGCCACACCCAGCTCATCGCGACGCCGATCATCCCGAAGATCCTCCAGGAAGAGCTGGACGGGAGCCGGCGCTACTTCGAGCTCAAGGAGCGCTGCGTGTTCTGCGACATCGTGGCGCAGGAGACCGCCGACGACAACGGCCGGCGCATCGTGAGCCAGAGCGAGCGTTTCATCGTGATCGAGCCGTTCGCGCCGCGCTTTCCGTTCGAGACCTGGATCCTGCCGCGGCGGCACGACGACTCGTTCCAGACGCTCTCCGATCCCGAGGAGTTCCGCGACCTGGCCGCGGTGCTCAAGGACACGCTGCAGCGCCTCAACCGGGCGCTCGACCGCCCGCCCTACAACTTCGCCATTCACTCGGCCCCGGTGGCCGAAGGGGACCTCGAGTACTACCACTGGCACCTCGAGATCATGCCGAAACTCACGCGCGTGGCGGGATTCGAGATCGGTTCCGGCTTCTACATCAATCCCACGCCCCCTGAGGACGCCGCCCAGTACCTGCGCGAGATCGCGGTCCCGGCCTGACGGGGGCGGGGAAGAGTCCGATGAGTGCCCCGAGGTCGGTGGTCCACGTCGCGAGCGAGATGGCGCCGCTCGTCAAAGTCGGCGGCCTCGGCGACGTGGTGGGCGCACTCGCCGCCGAGCAGGCGCGCCAGGGTCACCGCGTCACGGTCGCCCTGCCCGGCTATCCCGGGGTGACGCTTCCCCCCGGCTGGAGCCGGCGCGCCCTCTCCGGGTGCGAGGTGCCGTGGGGCATGGGGGTCGAGCCCGCGAGCTTCGAGGTGCTGCACTCGGGCGAGCACGAGCTGCGCGTGCTGCTCGTCCACCATTTGGGCGAGCGGCGCTTCTTCGAGCGCCCCGGGATCTACGACGATCCCGTCACCGGTGAGGGCTACGCCGACAACGCCGAGCGCTTCCTCTTCTTCGCGCGCGCCGCGGTCGAGGGACTCAAACGCTTCCAGGAGCGCTTCGACATCCTGCACGCCCACGATCACCAGAGCGCCTGGGCGCCGTGCTTCGTCCGCACCCACGACGCCTACGAGCTGGCGTTCGACGAGATCGCGACCGTCTTCACGATCCACAATCTCGGCTACCAGGGAATCCACGATCCGTGGGTGCTGGCGCTCGCGGGCTTCGGCGCCGAGCTGTTCTATCCGGCGAGCCCGTTCGAGTTCTGGGGCCGCGTGAACTACATGAAGGTCGGCCTCGAGTTCTCGGACCTGCTCACCACGGTGAGCCCGCGCTACGCGCGCGAGATCCAGACCAGCGGCGAGTACGGGTGGGGCCTCGAAGGCGTGCTCGCGCGGCGGCGCCAGGACCTGGTCGGGATCCTGAACGGCATCGACGACGCGTACTGGAATCCCGAAACCGATCCCTACCTCCCGCAGCGCTACAACGAGAAGTCGCTCGCGACCAAGGCGCGCGTCACCGAGGCCCTGTGCCGGCGCTGCGGGCTGCCGGATGACGGTCGGCTGCCGGTGGTGGGAATGGTGTCGCGGCTCGCCGAGCAGAAGGGCTTCGACCTGATCGAGCAGGCGCGCGCCGAGCTGCTGCGGCTCGATGCCCGATTCGTCGTGCTCGGCTCCGGGCATCCGCGCTACCAGGAGCTGCTGCGCAGCCTGGCGGCGTCCCATCCCGACCGTTTCGCCTACCAGTCCGGCTACGACGAGCCGCTCGCGCACCTGATCGAGGGCGGCGCCGATCTCTACCTGATGCCGTCGCGCTACGAGCCGTGCGGGCTCAACCAGATGTACAGCATGCGCTACGGCACGCCGCCGGTGGTGCGCGCGACCGGCGGGCTCGCCGACACGGTCCAGGAGTTCGATCCGCTGACCGGGGAGGGCGTCGGGTTCCTGTTCCAGCGCTTCGAAGCCGGTGAGATGATCGCCGCACTCAGGCGTGCGCTCTCGATCCGCAAGCAGCCCGAGTTGTGGCAGCGCATCCAGAGAAACGGCATGGCGAAGGACTTCTCGTGGCGGGTGAGCGTTCAGGCCTACGACCGGGTCTACACGGAGGCACGGAACCGCGTCGCCGCCGGGCGGGGGCGCACGCTCGACCGGGTCCGGAAGGCGACGTGAGGCACGCCGCCCGATGAGCTCGATGGCGGCCGGAACACGGATCGGCCCCTACGAGATCGTCGCGCCGCTCGGGAGCGGTGGCATGGGCGAGGTCTGGCGCGCCCGCGACACCCGGCTCTCGCGCGACGTGGCGATCAAGGCGCTGCCCGTGGCGTTCGCGGGGGACGCCGAGCGGCTGAGCCGCTTCCGCCGCGAGGCGCAGACCCTGGCCGCGCTCAACCATCCGAACATCGCCGCCATTTACGGCCTCGAGGAAGTGGAAGGCCGCCCCCACCTCGTGCTCGAGCTGGTCGAGGGCGAGACGCTCGCCGCGCGCCTGGCGCGCGGGACGCCCGCGCCGCGCGACGCGCTCCGGCTGTGCGAGCAGATCGCCGCCGCCATCGAAGCCGCGCACGAGCGCGGCATCGTGCACCGCGACCTCAAGCCCGGGAACGCCATGGTCACCGCTTCGGGGGTGGTGAAGGTGCTGGACTTCGGGCTCGCGAAGAGCGATCCGGTCCTGCTCGCCGAGAGCGATTCGTCTGCGCTGGCGACCCGCACCGCCTTCGGCGAGCCCACCCGCGTCGGCTCGCTGCTCGGCACCGTGGCGTACATGAGCCCGGAGCAGGCGCGCGGCAAGCCGGTGGATCGCCGGAGCGACGTGTGGTCGTTCGGGTGCGTGCTCTTCGAGTGCCTTTCCGGCAAGCCCCCGTTCCGTGGCGAGACCCCGTCCGACCTCATCGCCGCCATCCTCGAGCGCGAGCCGGACTGGAGCGAGCTGCCCTCGGCGACGCCGGCGCGCGTGCGGGAGCTGCTGCGGCGGTCTTTGAGGAAGGACGCCGAGGCGCGCCCGCGCGACATCCGCGACGTGCGGATCGAGCTGGCCGAGGTCCTGGCGGGAGGCGGCACGCGCGAGGCGAGCGGCGAGCAGTCGATCGCGGTGCTGCCGTTCGAGAACCTGAGCGGGGCGGACGACGAGTACTTCTCCGACGGCGTCACCGACGAGATCCTGAGCCGGCTCAGCCATCTCGAGGGACTGCGGGTGGCGGCGCGGACGTCGTGCTTCGCGTTCAAAGGGAAGCGCGACGACCTGCGGGCGATCGGCGAGCAGCTCGACGTCGCGAGCGTGCTCGAGGGGAGTGTGCGCCGTTCGGGCGCGCGCCTCCGGATCACCGTCCAGCTCGTGCGGGCCGCCGACGGCCGGGCGCTGTGGTCGGAGCGCTACGACCGCGAGATGACCGACGTCTTCGAGGTGCAGGACGAAATCGCCAACGCAATCGCCACACGGCTGCGCGGAACCTTGCAGGACGAGGCGGCACGGAGCCGCGCCCGCCGGAGCACGAACAACCTCGAGGCCTACGAGCTGTTCCTCAAGGGCCGCGCGTTCCAGAACCGGCGCGGCCGCTTCCTGCCGCAGGCGATCGAGTGCTTCGAGAAGGCGGTCGCGCTGGATCCGCGGTTCGCCGAAGCGATGGCGTGGCTCTCCGATTCCTACCGCCTGATGGGAACCTTCGGCACGGCGCCCTTCGGAACGGTCATGGAGCGCGCCCGTCAGCTCGGCAAGCAGGCGTTGGCGATCGACCCCGAGCTCGCCGAGGCGTGGGCTGCGCTGGCCTGCATCGCCGAGCACTACGATTGGGATTTCGCGGGGGCACTCCCGCTCTGGGAACGGGCGCTGGCGCTCGATCCACGTCACTCCCGCGCGCGCTGCCAGCGTGCCCAGTGGTGCATGAGCTCGGGCATGATGGCGCCCGATGTCGCGCTCGTGGAGGTGAAGCGCGGCGTCGAGGACGACCCCCTGAATGCGTGGGTGGTGGCGATGAGCTCGCACCTCCACGGCATGTTGGATTTTCACGACGAGTCGGTGGCGGGGGCCGAGCGGGCCTTCCAGCTCGATCCCGAGTCGTTCTTCGCCCACTGGAACCTGATGCGCGCCTACGCGTGGGCCGGGCTGTACGACCGGGCCTTCGAGACCGCGCCGTCGCTCCTCACCGCCGCCGGGCGCCATCCGTGGGCGCTCGGGGTGCTGGGGTGGACCTTCGGAGCCGCCGGAAAGCTGGAGCAGGCGCGCGCGGTCCACGACGAGATGGAGGCCCGTTCGCGCTACGAGTTCATGCCCCCGTTCTGGATCGCCGTCGTGGCGTCGATGGCGGAGATGAACGAGGCGGCGAAGGCCGCCTTCGAGCGCGCGGTCCGGGAGCACGACCCGCTGGTCGTCTGGTCGCGGCGGACCCCGTTCTGCCGCGCGATCCGCGCCAATCCCTGGTTCACCGAGATCGCGCGCGGAGTCTGGAAGGAGAGCTAGCGTGCCGCCGGCGCTCCGCGGCCTGAAAGATTGACATCGGCCCCGGCACGAGCCGGGCCTATACTCCCGCCGACGCAAGTGCTGGCCACCGTCACCCCCGGGGATTGGACGCGTCCTCCGAGTGGCCCCATACCACAACGAGATTCCGCTTCCTTCCTCATCATTCGAGGCGCTCGAAGTCGAGCGGCCGACCTCAGGAGGTGGAGTCATGAAGCGTCTCGTCCCATTCCTGTTTCTCGCCGTGGCACTGCTCGTGGCACCCGCGTTTGCGGCGTCGCCGCAGAAGATGACCTATCAGGGCGTGCTCACCGACGCGCTCGGGGCCATCGTCCCGGACGGCAACTACAAGATCACGTTCCGGATCTACGACGATCCCGTGCTCGGTGGGGTCCATCTCCTGTGGACGGAGGCCCACGACGGGGCGCCGTTCCCGCTGGTGGCGGTGGACCGCGGCGGATTCAGCGTGGTGCTCGGAGAGGGAGTTCCGCTCACCGTCCCGTTCAATGGACCCATGTGGCTGGAGCTGCAGGTGAGCCCCGACCCGCTGCCGATGTCGCCGCGGACGCCGCTCACTCCGGCTCCCTATGCCCTGAACGTGCGCAATGTCTACGACGGCGGCGCCAGCAATTTCGTGGGCATCGGGCGCGCGAATCAGCTCACGCCCGCGGAATACTTCGGCGTCTTCGCTCCCGTCGCCGCGGGTTTCGGGGGGATGTACATCCAGACCAATGGGCCGACCAGCAAGCCGTTCTATGGCTACTACACCGGTGCCGAGGTGGCCTATTCGTACCTGGACGGATCCGACGCCAACAAGTGGAAGCTATTCGTCTCGGCAGGGGATCGGCTGACGGTGACGACGTCGGGCGCCGTTGGGGTGGGAACCACCAACCCGACGACGCGGCTCCAGGTGGAAGGTGGAACCAAGCTCGGCGGCGCGGGCGCTCCGGCGATCTTGACGAAGAAGCTGACCGGCACGACGAACGCGCTCCAGAACGGCCAGAGCAGCATTCTTCACGACCTCGATTCGAGCAAAATCCTGGCGGTCGACGTCCTGGTGGAGTATGGCGTGCCCGGCTTCTACGTGCCTCCGTCGTACCTGGTGAACCCGGGCTTCGAGTTCAGCTTCTACGTGACCAACACGAGCATCATCATCTGGAATCGAAACGCGAACTCCGTCAACATCCTGTCGAAGCCGGTGAAGATCCTCGTCACCTACGAGGAATAACGCCACCCGCAATGCGGAAAGGAGGCTCGAAATGAAGCGGTATCCAGTCGCGGCCTGCCTGATCGCGGGGTTGTGCGTCGGCAGCGCGGCATTTGCCTATGGAATCAAGGGCCATGTGGTCGCCGGCGGTGGAATCAGCGCGCCGGCCCCGGGCAGCGGTACCTATGCTCATCTCGGAACGGTGGCCCAGGCCGCGGTGGGTTTCTCCAGCGCGACCGCCTACCGGGGGTGCGCGGGGTTCTGGTGCTTCGGCGGCCCGCGGGTCGTGCCGGTGGAACCGGCGCGCCCGCCGCTCGAGTTCACCTTCGGCGCCGCCACGCCGAATCCGACGCGCGCCGGCGTGGTCTTCCGTCTCGTGCTGCCGAAGGCGGCGAACGTCACGCTGAGCGTCTTCGACGTGAGCGGCCGCCAGGTCGGCGTCGCCGTGGATCGCGCGCTCGGAGCCGGAGAGCACGAGCTGACGTGGCGCGCGCCGGGAAGCCGGGCCGGCGTCTACTTCGTCCAGCTCGGGACTGATGGGCAGGTCCGGGCGCGACGCAGCGTCGTCGTCGTTCCCTAGGTTTCACCCGCAGCTCGGGCGTCGCGAATGTGGCGCCCGGGGGTGCGGAATTCGGAATGCGGCGAGCGTGCTGCGAAGTGCGATCTATCCGGCCCGGGGCGGATAGAAGTGAATAACTTGAATGAAGGGTCGAAAGAGTAACTTGCCGCGTATCGATGAAGACGGGTTGCCC
>DAIUEO010000154.1:0-7876 GCA_036845125.1 Candidatus Eiseniibacteriota bacterium
AGCCCGAGCGAGCGGATGCTCGAATCCACGGCACCCGCCGGCGCCATGGTCATGCGCAGCACGGAGTGCCAGGGCAGCGCGAGCGGCAGGTCGCCCTGCATCACCATGAGATACGTGGCGCGCCCCGTGACGGTCGGCACGCGCAGCGTCCATGAACCCTGTCCCGCGGTGCCCGATGAAGGGCCGAGGTTCCCGCCCGCAGTGGCGAGCACTGCCGCCGCCAGCGGAATCCCCTCACCCGCCACGGCCTCGCAGCGGATCTCGAGCAGCGCGTCCTCGGACCTGAGGCGAAGCGGGCGCGCGCCGGCCCCGGTCTCGCACAGCCAGTCGAGTGCCGCGCGCAACGCTGCCGCGACCTGGGGCGTGAGTCGCACGGCGTCGGCGATCTCGTGCGCCCGGATGCCGGTGATCGGGAGATCTTCCAGCGCCTCGGAGAGTTTGAGCGAGCCTTCGGCGGGCTCGGCCTCTTCGACCGCCGTCGCCACCGGCTCGGCGCCCAGCTCGGCGGCGAGACGATCGAGGTCGGCGTCGGCGCGGGTGAACACTTCCAGCCGTCCGCTCGCGGCGCATTCGACCGCGAGCGCCAGGATGCGCTGGCGCAGCGGCTCGCCGGCCGGGTCGGTGCCGGTGCAGACCGACAGCGCGCGGTCGAGCCCGTCGAGCGCCAGCACCTGCGCGACATCACGAGCCTGCGGAGCGCCGCGCTCCGACTCCTTGCCGGTCAGCTCCTGCTCGAGCGCGCGGGTGAGCGCGCGGACGATGGCCTGCTGGGTGCTCTCGCCGTTTCCGCCGCTCACGGTTTGTTTCCTCTGGGGGTTGGGGACTCCGTGTTTCCGTGCTCGACCGGCGGTGACAGCCGGGCGACGAGACCTTCGAGATCGCGTGTCTGCTCTTCGATGCGGCGGACCAGGCGCTCCGCCGCGCGCGAGGCGCGCTCGCCGCTCGCGGCGAGCTTCTCCGCCTGCTCACCCGCGGTGGTCAGGACCTCGCGCAGGCGTTCCGCGCGGCGCGACGGCTCGGGCGCAACCGCCGGCTCGGGCGGGGTCGGCGCCGGCAGCCGGAGCAGCCGCTCGGCGACCCGTTCGCGTGCGCCCTTCATGTGATCGCCCGCGGACTGGACGCGGCGCTCGAGATCCTGGAGCAGGGCCTGCACGCGGTCGGTGGCGCTGCGCGCTTCGCGCGCGAGCTGCTTGAGCTCGGCCGGCGACGTGTCGGCGTCCTCGCGACGGGTCGCGAGGACCGCCTGGAGCGCGATCAGCGTGGCGCGATTCGAGAGCACCGTCACCTGCTCGCCGATCTGCTGGACCTCGACGAGGCCCTCGGCGATCTGGTCCACGCTGCGACCGGCGGAAGCCACCAGCTCCTCGATCGCCTCGGCGGCGGGTGCCAGCCACGCCTCGCGGACCCGGGCCTCGTCCACCACGGGCGCTGCGGCCGGCGCCTTCTCGAGCTCGCCGCCGACGCGCGCGATCTCGCGCAGCGAGGTGAGCAGCGAGGTGGCTTCCACGAAGCCGCGCTCGGCCTGCGCGCTGGCATCGCGCGCCTCCTCGAGGGCGGACAGCAGATCGGCGCGCACCTGGCGCGCCGCTTCGTAGTCCTGCTCGGCAATCTCCATCGCGCGCCCGAACCCGGCGCCGAGTGCTTCGGCCAGCGGCTGGACCGGGCCCGCCGGCGGCGGCGGCGGCATCCAGCGCTCGGTGAGGTTCCAGTGTTCGACCGACATGCGCAGCATGTCGATCTGCCGCTCGAGCGTCTCGAGCTGCTCCTGGGCACGCGTCGAGTGGCGGCTGCGGGCGATCAGCGCCTCGAGCTGATCCGAGGCGTCCTCGAGTTCGCCCCATCCCGAAAGCTCCTCGAGCGGGCGGCGCGTGGCATCGCTGTCCGCGGCCCGCTCGATGAGCCGGCGCACGCGGCGGACGATCGCGCGATCGAGCCACACCGCGAGCACGAGCGAGGCGAGGACGCCGGCCCCGCCGGCAATCGCGAGCCCGTTGGTGAACGAGACGAAGTCGAAGCGTCCGGTCTGCGCGAGCTGCACCGTGACCCAAACGCCGGTCGCGAGCACGGCGGTCCCGCCCAGGCAGGCGAGCCAGAGCCTGAGGCGCAGTCCGGCGCGGGTACGGATCTCAGGTGCCGTGGAAGGGGTCATGATGCCCGTCATGCTCGTGGCGGGAACTCGGCATGGGGCGCTGGGAGCAGGCGTGGTTCTTCACATACTGCCTTCACGCAAGCGCCATGCCCTTAAGCGGATGCGCACCGCCGACCCCCCGGGGACGTCCGCGGAGCCCACCTGGCCGGCGTGTTCGTGCACTCTCGTGCACATCGCACTTCGCCGGTTCCCGCTCTTCGCGGACCCTAGCGCGATGCGGCGCTTGGCGTCACGTCCGCCGACGACCATCAAACTTCTTGAGCCATAGTGAGAGACATTGCGAGTTGGAGGTACAAAAGCGGTTTCGCACGGAAGCAATGGTGTAAGGAGGTCCGACGTCAGGAAGCGTCAGGAAGGCGTGCCATTTCCCCCACAGGATGTGGCAACCGACGCGAAGCGCATGTCGGAATGAGGCTTTCGCCCCATGGGGCTTCAGGGCCAAATGGCGGCGGCGCACCAAAGCTGCACGCCGTGGGTGACAGGGCGACCCGTGGCACGCGCGATGCAGTTGCTATCCGGCAAGGACGAATCGGTCGCGGCAACGCTCCCGCGACCGGATCGAAGGAATCGAACCGGAGGCGGAATGAATCCCCGTCACTATGTCGATCTGAAGGATACGAGTCGGGATCTGCAGCCGACCTACCACTTCATGATCAACTGTCTCCTCTACAGCCGCATGGAGACGGGCCTGGTCTCGAACCAGGAGTTCTACGATGAGGACGTCAACGTCTACCTCGCGCACCTCCTCCACTCGTTCATCAATCCCGAGTACGTGGAGCAGTCGCGCAAGTTCCTCTCAAAGTACGACACCGACGTGTTCCGCCGGCTCCAGGCGTCCTCGGACGCCCGGCTCAAGTACCTGATCTACAAGACCAACGCCGACTTCCTGCTGGTTTCGATCGGCATCTTCGACAACCCGGCGGCCGCCGACGCGCATCGCGCGAAGCACCAGCCGAGTGAAGAGGCGTTCATCGGGCGCGGCAAGACCTACTACCACTTCGCCTACACCTACAGTCAGCAGATGCACCGCAAGAACGCGGGCGTCTCGGACGTGCTCGAAAAGCTGTCGGTCGGCTTCGACCGCTACCTGAAGATCCTGTCGCACATGCGCGGTGAGTACCTGGACCTCATGAAGCGACTGTCCCAGGGCGAGGTCTATCACCTGGAGCGCTCGGTGGACGAGCACTCGGCCCAGGAGCTGCTGCGGGTCAAGCAGGACGAGCTGCTCGAGCTCTACAGCGCGTGGAAGCGCGAGCCGTCGGACGCCACCATGGAGAGCCTGGAGCGCGTGGTGGGCGAGATCCGGCAGATCAACCCCGAGTTCCGGTTTACGCTGCCCGGGAAATAATCCAGTCGCGGGTGGCTTCGGCCCCGTGGCGCGCTACCGCCACGGGGCTTACCTTTTCGGCGTGATGCAGACGCTGCCGGAACGCGCGCGTGAGCTGGTCGAGCGGCTTCTCCTCGAGCCCCATCCCGAGGGCGGGTGGTACCGCGAGATCCTTCGCTCCCCGCGGCGGGTGACACTCGTCGGCGGCAACGGCTCCCGCTCAGCCGTGACGACGATTCATTTCCTGCTCACGCGCGGCACGCACAGCCGCTGGCATCGGGTTTCCGGCGAGGAGATCTGGCACTTCGAGGAAGGTGGGCCGCTCGAGCTGATGTGGCTCGATCCCGGATTCGTGATGCACTCCCGCACGCTCGGCGCGAAAGGCGGAGACGCTCACGTCGAGGTGGTGCCGGCCGGCTGCTGGCAGTCGGCGCGGCCGCTCGGCGACTACGCGCTGGCCGGCTGCACGATGGGCCCGGGGTTCGAGTTCGAGGACTTCGCCCTGCTCGCGAACCATCCCGATGCGGTTGAAGTGCGGCGCCGGCACCCGGAGCACGCGGCGCTGATCTGAGGACGCCGCCTACCGGATCTCGTAGTTCGGAGCTTCCTTGGTGATCGTGATGTCGTGCGGGTGGCTCTCGCGCAGGCCCGCGGTGCTGATGCGCACGAAGCGGGTGCGGGTGCGCAGCTCCTCGATGTTCTTCACGCCGGTGTAGCCCATCCCGGCACGCAGTCCGCCCACCATCTGAAACACCGAGTTCGCGATCGAGCCCTTGAAGGGGACGCGCCCTTCGATCCCTTCGGGCACGAGCTTCGACAACGCGTCGGTGCCCTCCTGGAAGTAGCGCTCGCGGCTGCCGCGCGCGGACGCCATCGCCGAGAGCGAGCCCATGCCGCGATAGACTTTGAAGCTGCGGCCTTCGAGCAGCACCACTTCGCCCGGGCTTTCCTCGGTGCCGGCGAAGAGCCCGCCGATCATCACCGTGTGCGCGCCGGCCGCGAGCGCCTTCACGATGTCGCCCGAGTACTTGATGCCGCCGTCGGCGACGATCGGAACGCCCAGGGATTCGAGCGCCGCGGCGGCTTCGAGCACCGCGGTGATCTGCGCGGCACCCGCACCCGTGACCACTCGCGTCGTGCAGATCGCGCCCGGTCCCATCCCCACCTTCACCGCGTCGGCGCCCGCCTTCGCCACCGCGAGCGCACCGGCCGCGGTGCCGACGTTCCCCACCACCAGGTCGACGGCGGGATGCGCCGCGCGCACCTTCTCGGTCGCGGTGAGTACGCCCTTCGAGTGGGCGTGCGCGCTGTCGATGACCAGGGCATCGACTCCGCAGCTCATGAGCTCCGCGGCCCGCTCCATGTAGTCGCCGCCGGCGCCGACCGCCGCCGCGACGCGCAGGCGGCCGAGCGAGTCCTTGCACGCATGCGGGTGGCGGATCCGCTTCTCGATGTCCTTGACCGTGATGAGTCCCCTCAGCATCCCGCCCTCGTCCACCACCGGCAGCTTCTCGATGCGGTGGCGGGCAAGCGTCTCGCGCGCCTGCTCGAGCGTGGTGCCGACCGGGGCGGTGACGAGGCGCTCGCGCGTCATGACCTCGGACACCTTGCGCGCGCCGCCGTCGACAAACCGGAGATCGCGGTTCGTGAGGATGCCGACCAGCCGGCCGTTCTCCGTGATGGGAACCCCGGAGATGTGGAAGCGCGCCATGATCTCATGGGCTTCCTCGATGCTCGCGTCCGCCGGCAGCGTGACGGGATCCACGATCATGCCGCTCTCCGAGCGCTTGACCCGGTCGACCTGGGCGCCCTGCTCCTCGATCGAGAGGTTCTTGTGGATCACGCCGATCCCGCCCTCGCGGGCGAGTGCGATCGCGAGTGAGTGCTCGGTGACCGTGTCCATGGCGGCACTCACGATCGGGATGTTGATCGGGATGTTCCGGCTGAAGCGCGAGCGGATGTCCACCTCGAGCGGGTGGATCTCGGCGTAGCCGGGGACCAGCAGGACGTCGTCGAAGGTGAGCGCCTCGGGGCCCACCTTGTCGGCAAACGCCACGCGCTCGGCCACGGCCTCAGCTCCTTCCGGGGAGGCGGCGCGGCGGCCGGTGGCGGTGCGTGCTCAAGGCTTCTTGGTGCCCGGCAGCTCGGCGGGCTTGTTCTTCTCGTCGGCGCCCGGGTCGAAGTAGTAGTTGCCGCCGACCCTGAAGCCGGACGCGATTACGGTGCTGTTGTAGCCGGACGGGAACTGGTCGTCGCGGGTGGCGTCGGCCCAGTGGAAGTCCCAGGAGACTTCGATGCTCGTGGTCGGCAGGCTCTTGAGGAAGCGCTCGACACCGATCTGCCCCGAGGCGCCGAGGTAGAGGCCGCGGTGGAGCACGAGGCTCTGCGGATCACGCAGCACCTTGCGGTGGTTCTCGACCCACACCCGGTGGAGTCCCGGGCCCGCGCCCACGTACCACACCCAGGGTCCGCGATGCCCCACGAACTGGATCTGGGCGGAGATCGGGATCATCAGGGAGATGTAGTCCTTCTTGGTGGTGTCGTTCGGGAAGTTGATGTCGGTGAAGGGGGCGGCCTCGTTCTCGGTGTAGCCGGCCCACAGGAACCCCGGGCTCACCTGGAGCCTGAGGTTGCCCGTCATCTGGTATCGCCAGTGGCCGGAGAACGAGAATCGCGGTGAGGCGCCCGCCGAATAGTCCTCGTTTCCGGGCATGGCGGAGATGCCCATCTGGCCGCCGATTCCGCCGCGCCCGGGACGGGGCTCGGGAGCCGGCTCAGGGACCCGGGTGACGAGGCTCTGGACCTGGATGGAATCGCCGGAAACCTGGGCACGGGAGGGAACGGCAACGACCGCGACGGCAAGAACCGTCCACGCTAGGCGGCGAATCATCCGATGGGAAGCTCCTCTTCCGGACGGAAGAATCAGGCAGGCCCGGTGCAATTGAGCGGCGCACTATAGCAGGCGCGATTCGACTGTCAACGAACCGCCGGCACTCTTTCAGGAGGCGCGCGACGTGCCCGGCGTCGAACCGTGGTCGGCGGTGTCACCGTGGCGACGGCCCGCGCGGCCGCGGGCGTGGCCGCTGCGGCACTTGCCGCGTGGAATGGCCCTTGCGGTCCTGGAGGGGTGGAACAACCGGGATCCCGCCATTCGCCCCGCTTCGAAACCCCAGCCCCTCCCTCCAGAACCCAGCAAATGCCCACAGGGGCCGGCCGCCAACCGGCCCCAGTCCCGGAAACCTCCCCGGAACCGGCGTCTTTCCCCGCCCGTGCGTTGACACCCCCAAACCCCACTCGTACACTGCGCCACTCTTTTTGTCCTGCAAGGGCTTAGGTCGCTGCTCACCGGCCCACGCTCCCCGTTCGAATAACCGCACTCCACTCACGGAGACTCGATGACCCGCACCGATCAATGGAAGCTGGCGGGCGTGATCGTGGCGACGGCACTCGCGCTCTGGTACCTGTGGCCGTCGTATCAGTACTACACGATGTCGCCGCAGCAACGGGCCACGCTGGCTCCCGCCCGGCTCGCCGAGCTGCGGAAGGGCGCCGTTCAGCTGGGGCTCGACCTCCAGGGCGGCATGCACATCGTGCTCGAGGTGGATCGCTCGAAGCTGTCGGTCGCCGAAGCGAAGGACGCGCCCGACCGCGCCATGGAAATCATCCGCAACCGTGTCGATCAGTTCGGCGTCGCCGAGCCCCTGATCCAGCGGCAGGGTGAGGACCGCATCGTGGTCCAGCTCCCGGGACTCACCGATCGCCAGCGCGCCATCGATCTCATCGGCAAGACCGCGCTCCTCGAATTCAAGCTGGTGCGCACCCAGGAGGAGGCGCGGGTCCTCTTCGATCGCCTGGATTCCTACCTCGCGGCGCGCGGCGCGGTGCCCGCCGGCCTGGACAGCTCGCTCCGGCGTTCGCCGCTCACCGGCCACTTCCTCTCGCTGGACGCCGCGGCATTCGTGCGCGACGCCGACGTCCCGGTCGTCCAGCAGCTGCTCGCCACCTCCGGCATCGACTCGATCATCCCGATCGATTCGGAGCTCGCCTGGGGCGACGTGCAGGATTTCCAGGGCGTCAGCGGCCGCAGCCTGTACGTGCTCAAGAAGGAGCCCGAGATGACCGGCGGCTCGGTCGCGAGCGCGGAAGCCCGCGTGGGTCTGAGCCAGACCAACCCCGGCGCCTGGGGCGTGAGCATGAAGATGACGCCCAAGGGCCGCTCCGACTTCGCGCGCGTCACCGGCGCCAACGTCGGCCGCCAGCTGGCCATCGTCCTCGACGGCGTCGTGCAGTCGGCGCCCGTCATCCGCGACCGCATCCCGACCGGAGACGCCTCGATCACGGGCGGCTCGATCGACATCGCGGTGGCGAAGGACCTGGCGATCGTGCTGCGCGCCGGCGCG
>DAIUEO010000155.1:0-7807 GCA_036845125.1 Candidatus Eiseniibacteriota bacterium
AGCTCTTGTTCCCGTTCATGATCTTGGTGAACGGGTTCATGGTGCCGGTGGTGTCGCCGCTCCAGCCCAGGAAGTGGTAGCCGGGGTCCGGTGTCGCCGTGAGCTGCACGCTGGATCCGTGGTCGTAGGTGGGTTGGTCTGGAGTTTTCGTGACTGTCCCGTTGCCCACCACGCCAGCCGTGACCGCGTAAGTGTTGATCGCGAACGTGGCGGTGTAGCTCTTGTTCTGGTGCAGCGTCACGTTGAACGGGTTGGCGGTCCCCGTGGTATCACCGCTCCAGCCCACGAAATGGTGGCCGAAGCCAGGAGCGGCGGTGAGCTGGACGCTGGATCCGTATTCGTAGGTAGCCTGATCCGGGCTCCTCGAGACCGTGCCGGTTCCGACGACCGCAGTCGAAACCGCGTAGGTGTTGATCGCGAACGTCGCGGTGTAGCTCCTGTTCTGGTTCGTGATCACCGTGAAGGGGTTGCTGGCCCCCGTCGTGTCGCCGCTCCAGCTCAGAAAGTGGTAGCCGGGGTTGGGGATGGCTGTGATCTGCACCGAAGCCCCGTGGTCGTAGCTCGCCAGGTCCGGGGTCTTCATGACGGTCCCGCTGCCCACCACGCCGGTCGCGATCGCGTACGTGTTGATCGCGAACGTCGCCGTGTAGCTCCGGTTCTGGTGGAGGACCACCGTGAAGGGGTTGGCGGTCCCCGTGGTGTCGCCGCTCCAGCCCGCGAGGTGGTAGCCGAGGCCTGGTGTTGCCGTGAGCTGCACACTGGATCCGTGGTCGTACGTGGGCTGGTCGGGATTCTTCGTGAGAGTGCCGCTCCCGGCCGTTGAGATCGACACCGCGTACGTGTTGATCGCGAACGTGGCGGTGTAACTCTTGTTCTGGTGCAGCGTCACGTTGAACGGGTTGGCGGTGCCGGTCGTGTCACCGCTCCAGCCCACGAAGTGGTAACCGAGGCTTGGGCTGGCGGTGAGCTGAACGGTCGATCCGTGGTCGTAGCCAGCGAGGTTGGGGCTCTTCGTGACCGTCCCATTACCGGCCGCCGTGGCGGCGACGGTGTACGTGTTGATCGCGAACGTGGCGGTGATGGACTTGTTGCCATCCATCAGGACGGCCAAGGGATTGGTGTTGCCGGTCGCATCACCACTCCAGCCCACGAAGTGGTACCCGAAGGTCGGCGTGGCGGTGAGCACGACCAGGGCACCGAAGTCGTAGCTGATCTGGTCTGGAACCTTCACCACCGTCCCCGCACCGATCGGGGTCACCACCAGGGTCTGACCGGGCGGGTACTGCTTCACGCCGATGGTGCGCTGGTTCTCGCCGGCCCCGATGGGCTTGGCCCACGGGAGCAGTTGCGGGTTGTACGAGGCGGCGGTGCTGTCGACGAACCCGGGACTGAAGGAGATCGAGTGACAATCGCGCCCGAAGTTCGTGCACGGCGGCCCGCCGGGCCCCACGGCCTGAGCCACCCCGCTGTAGGTCAGTGCCTGCGCGGGCTGGCTGAGGTTCGTGTAGAGGTTGTAGTCGCTGTCGAACTGCGACATCGCGCCGATGTTGCTCAACGACAACGGCGCGAGGCCGGCCGGCGGGCCGGGCTGGCTGTACAGGATGTTGTTCCGGAAGGTCGTGTTCGCGCCAGTGCAGGTAGTGCAGACGAAGTCGAGGGCCGGCCGGCCGCCGAGCGCGACGAAATTGTTGTGAACGAGCCGATTGTCGCCCGCCATCGTGGCGATGCTCATGCTGCCGGCGTTGGGGCCATTCACGAACGAGCAGGAGTCGATCGTCGCGTAGTTCATTCCACCCCGCCAGTAGAGCCCCTCGAGTCGGCGGGTGGCATAGCAGCGGGACAGGTTCATGAAGAGACATTGACTGTAGGTGTTGTAACGCGGGAAGCCGGCGCTGCCGTTGCCGTCGTTGGTGATGTCGAATCGGAAGGAGCTGTTGTTGCCGCCGTCGGCGACGATCGTGTCCGCCAGGAAGATGTTGCTGTCCGCGTAGTCCCGCATCCAGAACCCCACCTTGGTCGCGCCGACGCAGCTTCCGGTGGTCGAGTCGCTGATGGTGATGCGGTTGTACCGGAAGCTCGACTGCCGCACCCCGCGGATCTTGATGCCGCGCGTCAGCGTCTCGTAGTTGGTGGTGTCCACGCAGGCGGTGCCGGTGATCTTCACCTCGATCACGTTGCTGTCGCAGACGAAGCTGCGGATGTATTCCCCGGTGGGATTGCTCACGCTCCAGTCGAACTTCAGGATGTCGTTCCCGAGGTTGATGTCCGGGATCTGCAGCCGCATCAGGCAGCGCTTGATGTAGTTGTTCTGCCCCGCGCCGGTGACGTACATCGAACGGTCGGGCTTGTTGAACACGCCGATGACGCAGGCGTAGTAGCCGGACCGATAGGCTCTGCGGATGCCGCCGCCTTCCTCGAGGATGCAGCGCGCGATGCGCAGGGAATCGAGGGTCCCCGTGAGGCTCTGTGAACCGAAGAACCCCCAATCTTCCTTGCAGTAGAACCCGTCCCAGGACACGAAGCTGCGGGCGGTCGCCCCGCCGTCGCTCGGCGAGTTGTTGAAGATGACCGAGCTCGGGTTCCCGGGGTTGCCGACGTAGGCGATGACGCCGTTGGCGGTCCCGTCGCGCGCCGGCACCGGGCGCACGTTGTACGTACCTGCGGCCACCATGATGGTGTCGCCCGGCAGGGCGGCGCTATTGGCGGCGGTCAGGCCGGCGTCGTTGGTGACGGGGCGCACTGTGGCGTGCGCAGCCGCGCCAAAGCCGGCCGATAGAAACACTGTCAGCAGGAGGCGGCGGATGAAGATCTCCTACGTCGGTTCATCCTGAAGGACGTCGGAGAGGGCGCTGCGGACTTGAATCCGGGGGTCCGGGGCCCACCCCGAGCACTAGCGATTCCCTTCATGGCCGGGGGGGCGACCACTCGCGGGGCGGAAGTATGGAGGAGTCGGAGCGCAGGCTCCAGCGTTTTCCCGCCGGCACCAGTTTTTTCCCGCCGGCAGCCCTACGGCAGGAAGTAGAAGGCGATCCCCAGCACCAGATACACCGCCAGCAGCAGGGCGCCTTCGAGCCAGTTCGACTCGCCGTCCTGCGCCACCATGTTCACCACCGCGACCGCAATTGCGATCGCCAGCACCTCGAACACGGTGAAGCGGAGATCCATCGGATGGGGCCCGATGAAATAGGACGTGAACACCAGGACCGGGGCCACGAACAGGGCGATCTGGATGCTCGAGCCGATCGCGATGTTCATCGCGAGGTCCATTTGGTTCTTGAGCGCGACCAGCACCGCCGTGGAATGCTCGGCCGCGTTGCCGATGATCGCGACCACGATCACGCCGACGAACACCTCGGTGAGCCCGAGCGCGTGCGAGGCCTCCTCCACGGCGCCCACCAGCAGCTCGCTCATCCAGGCGACGAAGCCGGTGGCCACGAGCAGCAGGACGGCCGCACGCGCCGGTGTGCTGCCCGGCGCCGGGGTCTCGTGGGCCGACGCGTGATTCTGGCCGGCGTAGAGATGCTTGTGGGTGCGGAGGCTGAACCAGAGGCTCAGGAGATAGCTCACAAACAGGACGATCGAGATTTCGAGCGAGAGCCCGCGTTCGACCGTGACCTCGCGCGCCTGCGTCAGCTTCCCGCTGGCCACCGCCTGATCGGCAACATGGTGGAAGAGCGCCGGGATCACGAGACCCACCGCGGCGAGTGCCAGCAGCGTGGAACCGATCGCGGCGGCCGAGCGATCGAAGGCCTGGCGCTCGCGCTTGAGCCCGCCGAGCGTCACCGAGAGCCCGAGCACGAGCAGCACGTTGCCGATGATCGAGCCCGTGAGCGAAGCCTTCACGACGTCGTGGAGCCCGGCGCGGAGCGCGACCAGCGCGATGATCAGCTCGGCGGCGTTACCGAAGGTCGCGTTGAGGAGGCCGCCGATGCCCGCGCCGAGTCGTGCCGCCAGGTCCTCGGTGGCTCGCCCCATGAGCCCGGCAAGCGGGATAATGGCGACGGCCGCGCAGATGAAGACGACCGTGCCGCTCGCGTTCAGCATCTCGGCAATGGCCGCCGCCGGCACGAACACGAGCAGGAGCTGGAGCGCATTCTCGCGGGCGAAGAACGAGGCGAGGAGTCCGCGCTGCTGCGCTCGGGCACGGGCGGTCATTGGTCGCGCAATGTGACGGAGCGCGTGGCGTCCCGCAACCGGACGTCAGGCCGCTTCGACGTCGACGAACCCTCCTTCGGAGCTCGGCTTGGGCACCGGCAGCCCTTCCTGCTTCAGTGCGTCGATGTGCATCGTCACCGCGTCCTTGATGAGGGCCATGACTTCATCCTTCGTGTCTCCCGCCGCGATACACCCGGGAAGATCGGGGACGTACGCACCCCAGCTGGAGTCGCCCTGCTCGATCACGATCATGTATCGAGTCATTGCTCTGTGACTTCCCCTCGTCCGGACCACCTTCCATCCATTGTCCTGGAGCAGGCGGATCAACTCGCCCACCTTCATACCTCTCCGGTTCCCGGGGGGCCGGTCAATTCCAGCGGGGATTCAATCCTAGCGCACGGGCGATTGCGTTTTCTAGATCGCCAACACGAAGCGTCACTTTCCGGCTTTGGCTTTCACCTTTGCCTTTCCGACCGGACGCCGAGGGCGCTGCTTGGCCGAGACCGATCGGATGATGAGCTGGTGTCTGCCCCTGGCCGGCATCGGCACCTTTGCGCGCTTCACCGCGACCTTCATCAGGGCGCGCACCTCGGGGCCGTCCAGATCCTCGGCGGATTCGAGAGGGATGCTCCGCACGACATTGCCGCTGCCACGCAGCAACTTCTTTGGGTCGGGCAGCCCCGCGCCCTGGAGGAAGCACAGGGCCAGGCCCTTGGCGGCCAGCGAGAAGATCGCCTCCGAGGGCCGCTCGCTCGGGCCATATCCGATGACGAAGAAGTTGTAGTTGTCGTAGATCATCTCGATCGCCTGCGGCAGGCGCTCGCGCATCTTCCGCCGCGCCGCCCGGATCAGAGCCGCCATCTCCGGCGTGAACTTGTCGACGAATCCGGCGAGCTGCTCCTCGGGTGACTCAGTCATGGATAACTGACGTTGTGGCGAATGACCCGATCCTGGACGCGAACCGAACGACTACTCGTAATAGCCATTCGGCTTCGGGAGATTCTGGTATTCGGGGTGTGCCGCGACCGTCCTGCGGATCAGCTTCACCAAAGCATAGATGCGTTTCCAGTCGTTCGAAGGCGGGCCGTCGCTCACCATTCCGGAGGACCACGTCAGCTCGCGTTTCGCACCACCAGCACGAACCATGAGACGCACGTGTGTCGCAGGGACCATTGTCGCGCCACTCCTGAATGCCGGGTACGGCTCGGTGAATTCGAACAGTCTCATGGCAATGACAGCCCGATAGATCGTGTCCATCTCGGACGCGGTCAGCGTCAGTGCGATCGTCGTGTCCGGCGTCCCGACTAGATCTTTGCTCACGCGTCCTGTGAACGTGTCGACGAGGTTGCCGTTTCCGTCGTCGAGAATGAACGCGAAACTCGCGCGCGGATAGCGGTCGTAGTCCGCGGGCCTGATGGTAAGCGCCGGAGGTGGCCGCAGGGCCTCATGCCGTTCCCAATCCGCGTGACGGTCCGCAACCCAATGCAGGCCGAGCTCGCCGAACCGCATCAGGGCGGACAGGCCGGTGAGCACCAGGAAGACGAGCAGAGTCGCGCGGAGTCGCCGAACGGTCCGCCTCTGTCACGCGATGGTGAGCACGACCGGACGGGCGCGCGTGATCACGAGCGTGTGTTCGTGGTGCGCCATGCTGCCGTCGCGAGTCTTGATGGTCCCGTCGTCGAGAGATTGGATGGCCATGGGGCGCTCTACTTCCCGGTGGCGGACCCGTAGCGGAGCTTGGTCGCCGTGCCCTTGCCGTCGGTGCCGATGGACACCACCCACAGGGCGTCGTACTCGAGGTGGCCGAGCTGGGAGATGGGCGAGCCAATCATGTTCTGGATGATCTGAGGCACCGAGTCGCTGTGGCCGACGATCAGCACGGTCTGGCCCACGTGCTTCGTCTTGAGCATCTGGGCCTGGGCCTTGAAGTCCGAACCTTCGAGAACCACGGCCGTGTCCCTGCGCGCGGCCATGATGCCTTGTGCCGTCTGCTTCGTGCGCGTCCACTTGGTGGTATAGACGGCGTCGATCGGCACGTCCTTCAACACGCGCGCCAGCTCCTGGGCGCGCAGCTTGCCATTCTGCGAGAGTGGCTGGTCGGTTCCCGCGAAGAACGTGTCGCGCTCGGCATGTCGCACCAGGATGAACGTGGTGATGCCAGTCCGGCTTGGGCTGACGGCGGGGGTCGTCACGATTGGCGGCGTGGTCACCTGGGGCGGCGCCGCTGCCGTGTCGCGCGGGGCGGGTGCCGTGTCCCGCGGCGCGGGAGCGGGGACGGGGGCAGGGACAGGGATCGAGTCCGCACCCGCCTGTGCAATCAGCTCTGGAGCCAGTTCGACTCGTTCCAGAGCGAGTCCGGCGCCGGCATTGCCCAATAGCAGCAAGCCCAGCAGAGCCCAGGACCACAAATGAACGAGGCGGGGCCGGGGCCCCGCCTGTTCATTGCCGCGCATTCTCACGAAGCCGCTACGCGTGAGCGGCTGCGCTCACGAGCACCCCATCGAGGTGCCGCAGTTGAGGCACTTGTAGCAGGTGCCGTTGCGCACGGTGATGTGCCCGCAGTTGTCGCACGCGGGTGCATCGCCGGGGAACTTGCCGAGCATCTGGTCGAGGATCGGATTGTCCGGCTCGAAGCGGGGCCGCGCCGCCGCGGCCGCGGGGTTCGTGGCCTCGGACGTCGTGCCGGCGTTCGGACGGTGCTCGCGACCGACCGGGTGCGCGGTGGCGTGCCCGGCCTGTCCGGTGGAGCTCGAGACCGGCGCGCCCTTCATGTCCTCGGTCACGATGTGCGCGAGGTCGGTGCGGCTCAGGTACTCGATCCCGAGCACGCGGAACACGTAGTCCACGACGCTCGTGCAGGCGCGGATGTTCTCGTGCCCGTCCACGCGACCGTGCGGCTCGAACCGGGTGAACGTGAACTGGTCCACCAGGTCCTCGAGCGGCACACCGTACTGGAGGCCCATCGAGACCGCGATCGCGAAGCAGTTCATCATGCTGCGGAAGGCAGCGCCCTCCTTGTGCATGTCGATGAAGATCTCGCCGAGCGAGCCGTCCTCGTACTCCCCGGTGCGGAGGAACACCTTGTGGCCGGCGATCCGCGCTTCCTGGGTGAAGCCGTGACGGCGCTTCGGCAGGCGGCGGCGGCGCAGCTTGGGCGGCGCCGCGGTGCCGGTCGCCTCCTCTTCCTTCCTCCCGGTCACGAGCGGCTGGCTCAGCTTGCTGCCGTCCCGATAGAGCGCGACGGCCTTGAGGCCCAGCTTCCAGGACTCCAGGTAGATCTTCTCGACTTCGTCGACCGTGGCTTCGTTCGGCAGGTTCACCGTCTTGCTGATGGCGCCCGAGATGAACGGCTGCACGGCGCCCATCATCCGGATGTGACCCATCGGCTGGATGAAGCGCGTGCTGCGCGGGCCACAGCGGTTCGCGCAGTCGAAAATCGGCAGGTGCTCCGGACGCAGCCCCGGGGCGCCTTCCACCGTCTGGCTGCCGCAGATCCAGAGGTTGGCCTCATCGATCTGGTCGTCGGTGAAACCGAGCACCGGCAGCGCCGAGAACTCGGGACGCTCGCGCTCGACGGTGCTGACGCCGAGGCGGGTGAGCGTCTCCTCGCTCAGGAGGCCGCGGCCGAACGCCTGACGCAGCTCGAGCATGG